>JAYKJH010000114.1:0-21449 GCA_035285345.1 Nostocaceae cyanobacterium
AGTGGTTAGTTAACCAAAATCAACCCGTGAATGGCGAAATTGATTTGAATAGCAAAATTATTCCCGAATTATTCCGTCAAGAACTCAACCGAGAAGTTCGCAACCGTCCCGGTTATCGTCGGGATGATGAGATAGTTGTATTTGAGTTAATCAAAGAACCCTTTACGATGGAGAATGGATTATTGACGCAAACGTTGAAAATTCGTCGGAATGTAGTAGCGGAACGTTATCGAGATTTGATTGCGCGAATGTTTGCTTAAAGAAGCTAGAAATCTACTCATCAACAGCTTTATTCTGTTGAATTTTTAATTGTTAGGAAGCTAGCCAAATATCTACCAATTCCGGTTTAATTTTGGCAGCAAATACTCTTTTGGCATGATATCGAACTTGTTCCCGCAACCGATAGACTTGTTCCACTGACAAATTCATTATTTTAGCTATAACTCTGGGGGAATAACCTTGGAGATAAAGGTCCAGCCATTGTAATGCAACCTCTCCTAACTGGGAATTGACATACCTAGAAAATTCCTCTTTTACCTCTGTCAGTAATTCCAATTGGTCTTCCAAATCTTGCTGTTGCTGATATTGGTCAATAGATTGTATATCCGCAAGACTGACTGATTCGTCGTTGTTTTCCACAGTGATATCATCAGAAACTAGACGGATAGACTGTTTAACAGGTACACCAACCACACCCCCGCGAAAGCTCCGCCGCAGGTAGTTAATTACTCGATAAAATAATAATGGTTTCCGGTGAATCGGACGCAAACAATATTCTTCTGTAATCGTGAATAGCAGCGCATTTTTGAGTTTTGCATCAGTTGTACATTCCCAAATCCATTGCATTTGCAGTTGGATATATTTATCAGTTGTCAGCAATTCGCAAATAACTTCTTGCAACACATCTAGCACTTTGCGCTGTCTGTCGCGACTGACAGAAATCGAAGCGCGAATTTTTTCTCTTAGTTGTAGTACACTAAGCAACCGCTTTGTTAAGTTGTAAAAGGCTTGTTGTTGGTTCATTCCCAGATACCGCTTGGTCAGGATTTGATAGCGATATTCAATGACTTGCTGACTAAATTCCAACTGGAATTGATTGAGGGTGTCAAACTGTCCCAAATTTTGTCCTAGCAACCAACGAATAATACTTTCCCTTGTAGTTTCGCTAAGTTTTGGATAATCAGTTAACAGACGATTTTGCCAAGTTTCTATCATGTCTGCGGTTAAGTTAGCTGTATTTAAAGTTTCCATAGGACCCCCTGATTGGGATATTTTCAACTATCTCAAAGGTTCAGAAAACCCGCAATACAGGTTTTACAGCACTTTTTGTCCAGGTAGATCAGATTAAAAATCCGGAAAATACGGAAAATACAGGAAAGTTCAGCCTTAGACTAAGTAAATAAATACCTACTCCTAGTCTGTGAATGGATACTGAAGAAGCACTCCGGTTTGTTGAGGATTTACTAGACCAGCAAAACCTACAACTAGATGATATTCAACGAGATATTTTCCGGGGAACTTGGGAAGGTAAAACTGTTCCGGAAATTAGAGAAGAATATGGTATTCATCTTAGTCAACGATACATTGCGGAGGAGGTGGCACGTAAGTTGTGGAACCTTTTGTCACAGGTGTTAGGAGAAAAGGTTGGGAAAAAGAGTATGAGAAGAGCTGTAGAACGCGCTAAACAACGACTATCGGTATCACAGTCACAACAAGAGCTACACCCACAAGACTTAGAGACAGAGGAACCACCAGATTTACCTACAGAGTCTGGTTTACTTACTACTTGGACTCAGCCAACTACACGTCAATACTGGGAAGAAGTCCCTGATATCTCTCAGTTTCGCGGACGTACCAGAGAACTGGAACAACTAGAGGAATGGATCGCACTTGGAGGATGTCGGTTACTCACCTTGTATGGTGTCGCGGGAATCGGTAAAACGGCTCTATCCATCAAACTAGCACACAAAATTGCTGATAGGTTTGAATATCTCATGTGGTTGCGACTCAAAGGTTCTCCCTCAATCGCAGAACTACTGAGAAAATTAATCGACTTTCTGTCTGAAGAACGAGACAACAGCAGTAATTTATCAACATTTCTTGACTATTTGCGAAATCAGCCATGTTTGATTGTTCTTGATGGTATGGAGTCCGTGCTACAAAGCGGGGTTCACAATGGCTCCTATCGTCCAGGATATCAGGAGTACGGCGAGATGTTACGTCTGATCGGAACAACTGTTCATCAGAGTGTCTTTATACTCACAACTCAGCAAAAACCGAAAGAAATAGAGCGGGAGGAAGGAAGAAATCATCCGGTACGCTCTTTTTTTCTGCGTGGTTTGGGAGAATCAACAGCAAAAGAAATTTGTAGCAATAAAGGTAACTTTGCTACATCAGATAGCGATTGGCGAATGTTAAACAAGTTCTATGAAGGTCATCCCAGTGCTTTGAATGTGGTTGCTACTAAAGTACGCAAATTATATGGTGGTAGCGTTACTCGTTTTGTTGCCAGATTACAACCCAGTGAAATAGTTTTTTCAGATATTCGTGACTTGCTACAACCACACTTTAATTGTTTGTCAAATTTAGAACAACAACTCCTATCTTACTTAGCAAACAATCTCGACGGAAAATTTACAATTTTCTATATACCACAAGACGTAGTACAATCATTTTACCCTTTAGAGGAAGTATTGCAGTCCTTGTTGAGAAAATCACTGATTGAAAGCAACGAAACTTACTTCTGGTTAAACTCCCTAGTCAGGGAATACTTGCTATCGTATCCGTTTGAACAAACATAAATTCAGTACTGTGGAAGCGATCGCCGTTTACCACTTAATAATCAGCAGACAATCTGGCAAATCCAATCAACCTTGACATCCTAGGGCAAACTTTAGTGTTCGATTTTACATCTGTCCATTTATAAGTCAAGTGCCCAATAACACCATCATATAATCTTCACCACAACAAACATGTTGATTATTAAATTTTGGCAAAAATCCTGGAGCTATTGTTTTTTTATTTACTGTTTTGTGGAAAAATCATTAGCATAATCAGGTGCAGCTAAAGGTGGGTAAAGACAATGTTAGACTATTCTTTTAGACAGTTTAAATTTGATGAAGAAAGACTATACAATCATTGGTTAGATTTGCGGATACCAGAATCACCTGACCAATTAATCCAGCGGTTTCACTGCTTATTTATTGATGGTTTAGACTATCCCGATGGAGAAATTTTGTCAGCCGTCAATAATATAGTACTTTCAGATTGGGCAGACGAGGAATTTAAATTTATCCTGAATCGTTGCTGCTATAGTTTGATTAACTATTGGTTGCTGTACTTGGAAGATACAGAAACTCCAATCGCTGATTTGGTGGCTTTATTTCATGATTCTTCTTATTTAGCACCTAGGTGTTATGCTACCAAGCGCTTACGTGAACTAGTAAGAAATTTTCTGCAAACACAAGAGTATAAGTCTCTGCAACGTCGTGCTAGAGTTGCTAACCCAAATCCTAAACCCGATACGGAGGAACCTGCTAATAATATACCGTTAGCTAACTTAATCCCTCGGTATCCGTTTTTATATCCCTATTGTCTGCTGGATCATGATAGCAGTGAAATGGGAACAGAAGCAGTTAAGCATTGGCAACTTAAATGTGAGAAGCAATATGAGCAGAATTTAAGTCAATATCTTCACTATCTTCGGCGTTCTCGTCATCGCACAAGCGCTAGTACAATACAGGTCAAAAATCCAACTCTACTTAGGGATGAAGCATTAGATAATACAATAAGGCACTTTGTGGGTAAGGTTGAAGGTTCTCAAACATACAAAGATTTAGCTAGTCAATGTTCAGTTTATATTCGCAAATCTCCCACCTATGGTGTGGTTAAAGGTCATATATATGACTACCTTACATCTGCAATTGACCCCAAGTATGGTAGACGGAGTTTTAATCCTTGGCTGGCTAAACAACTGAAGAATATTCAGTATCAAAGTGATATGTTACCCTGTAGTGACTATTTGGTGGAACAAACCTGCGGTCAATTGCTAAATGCAATCTTAGCCAGTCCCGACGATCGCTCGGACAACCATGTGAAATTTATTGATATTACTCACAATGTAGACGTTCATCTTGTTGTGGGGATGTTACTCAAAATAGTTCTGCTTTGTCGGAATATTCAATCTAGTTTAGAAACTGTTAAGTCTCATGTGAGCAGAAAATTCGCGGGGATGTTCAAATATTACGAAACTCAGGTCAGAGGTAAGACCGAGTGGTTGGTAAAATCTCTAGAATATTGGTTAATTGCTCTGACAGTTCAGTTTGGGAGAATGGATTTCTCCTGGGTGAATGTTGTGTAAAAAGTAAATCTTCGTTAGTAGTAAGCACTTTAGTGCCTACAATCAACGTTAAAACCCTGACTACAAAGCTCATCTATGTGCCAGTTTCCTAAGTCCTATTCTACTCAGCACTAGAGATAAGAGGTAATCGATTTACTCCAAAAACTAGGAGAAATCACGAAGCTTCTCCCAGCGAAGTTGCGCTTGGATTCTCACCAAACAATTTATTTTCCCAGTTCATAAATATCTCACTAGCTGTTATTGAAATAACATAATAATATGTTACAAAAATTATCCTCTTTGGTTAAAAATATGAATTTTATTTACCCTTTTATAAACAAAAATGAGGATTTTATGACTTTATTACTAAAATCTTGTCAGAGCATTTAGAAAATGATTATCATTGTGTGCGGCAATTGGGTCAGGCTCGACCATAAGAATAAAACAAGGAAAAGCAAATGTCTCTGAACGTAAGCGTGCATCTTGTTGAACAAGCCAAATCAGATAGCATTAACGAAGAAGATTTTGTATCCTGTATTCGGGAATCATTGCCTTACGCTTGGTGGGTTGTTGAGGGTTTAGCAGAACGTCTGATAAGGGGTGAAGAATGGGCTGTACATGCTGTTCCCCCTCCCAGTGAAAAAGCTCGCGCGCAATTGTTAAGAATGATGGGTGGTGATGCAATCCGTGCAGCAGTGGAACATCATTTTGGTATCAAATTAGCTTTCCAAAATTGCCATAATGTTGGTGCATTTCGACAGGATAAACTCAATTCTCCCGAATATCTCAACTTCATCTCCATCAAGAGCCAAATTCTCAATCAAACTCCGGAATTGGTAGACTGTTAAGTAGTAATAATTCAAAATTCCCAATTCCAAACTTTTGTCTGGCGATTTTTCACTAAAATCAAACAAGTGTTACCTGCCAGCATAATTCCATTGAACATTTAAATGTCCTCATATATCCCCGACTTCTTAGAGAAGTCGGGGATATCAATGTTATTTAGTTATTTATCTGCCTTTTAACTACCAACCCCAACTACCGGGAATACCTTTGAACGGACCGACAATATCACTGGTAATCCAACCACCGTAAAAATTTCCCGGTTGCGGTTGTGCTTTTTCGCCATCTACGTAACAAGCATCCATTAAATGGCAATAAAAAGCTACATAATCTTTGATAGTTGCAAAGGGGGGTGTGGGATTGGGGTAGAACCAAGCAGCGTTGTCTACTTGTTTATCACCCACACGGATACTGTAATAACCAGCACTCCCTTTCCACTCACAAAAGCTAGATTGCGGTGAAATCAGCAGGTATTCCAGGTTGATATCTTCGGGAGGGATGTAATAAGTAGGTGGATGACTGGTTTCTAGCACCCGTTTAGCGCTCTTAGTGTCGGCGATAGCCACGCCATTAAAGATAATCTGGATATGTTTATTGGTGTCCTCAAGACGCGGAGGACGGGGATAATCCCACACAGATTCTTGACCGGGACTGGGTGGAATGGGTTGAGGTCTAAGCATGATAATCAAGAAAGAAGAAAGAAGAAAAAACAAATATATGTTTCCATCTTCTATCTTCTATCTTCTTTCTTAACGGAAGATGCGAGGAATTTGGAGTTTGGGAAGTCCAGGATTGCTAGGAGTGGTAGTGGGTTTAGTGTTTGTTGAACGAGGACGGAGAGTACCACCGTCTTTGGGGTCGAGGTAGCGTTTGAGGTTGAGGGGTGCCTTATTATTTCTGATGGTTGACGCACTCGGTTTTTTCTGGTTAGGAGTTAAGTTTAATAACCCCCCACCACGAGCAGAAAAAGTGTAAACAGGTAAAGTATTCTGTCCGCTGTCAGCCGTGAGGAGATTTTCAAACACCTTGTTACGTGTTATGAAGGCGTCTTGACCGGGAGGGACGGTAAAGACAATCCGACAGGCTGGATTATCGTCAGTAGTAGCACATACAACGTCCATGCCATTTTCTCTACCTGTGCGGAGTTCCCTTAAGCCATCGGGACGGTATGATTCTAGACGACGAGCTATTTCTTCACAGCGGCGTTGAGGAGTCCAACCACCACCCATCTGTCTAGGTGTAGCCCAAGCATAGAGTTGGTCAGGCTGACTATCCGGCTGATACATCACAGTGGGTTCCCTGTCCGGAGATTGCTGACAGCTAAAGCTGGTGACATTTTGAATGGGGAGAGTGGTATCACCGCCGTTGTTGTTCTCTGGATCTGTAGGAACTACTGTTTGGGCAAATGCCAAGGAACTGCTACATAAAATCCCCAAGCTTACAGATAAGCCTACCATTTTCCGAACATGAAAGCCAAAATTGCTGTGTGACATAGGTTTCCTTTTCCCGGTGAATTTTGTTACTCAGAGCTAAACTGAAATATTAGTCAGGATATATAACTCAATAGTCATGATTAACTATTGACTATTGCCTATTGACTAAGGGCAACAGCTGACGGTAAATATGCAAATTTAATCCTTGGTTAAGTTCATATGCTTAGCCCCAAATCAACAGTCCTAGGAGTAAAGTTGATGAAAACCCATGTTTTGTTCCGCACATTTGTATTTAGTTTGTTAATCCATTTGTTTCCCCTGGTAGCATCCGCTCAGATTCCGCCACCAGCAATGCAAATAGCCCAATCTGTATGGAAACAATTTGCCTCAACAGAGGGAGGCTTTACCGTCCTCTTTCCCGGTATTCCCCAGGAAGCAGCAGTACCCCTAAACACGCCATCTGGTCAAGTTTCTCTGCGAATTTTTGCCGCAGACAGACCGGGACAAGCAGCCTATTTTGTCTCCTACGCTGATTTTCCCGCCGCTGTCCTCCGCTACGATCCAAATACGCTTTTGAATGGAGTAGTTAATGGGGCTGTGCGTAATGTCCAGGGTACAATCCTCAGTCAGCAAGCTATTAATGTAGCAGGCTTTCCCGGTAGGGAAACTAGAGTCCAAGCCGCTGGAGGAAAAATTCTCCGCTACAGAACTTTTTTGGTTAACCAACGCTTGTATCAAATAGTAGTGGAAACTACCCCAGGAGCAGAGATGAATTTAACTGGGAGTATTCAAGGTTTTTTTAATTCCTTTAAATTACTAGCGCGATAAGGGTGGGGAATTATTTTGTTGTTCTCCTTGTTCTGGTTGTTCCCTTGGTTGTTTCTTCTTCTCTTCCCGTTCTTTCTTTTCTTGCAGGATTTTTTTTACCAAAGCGCGAATTTCTCCGTGACGTCCGACTCCTTCAAAAGCGTAACGGTTGTATCGATTTTGTTGGATGAGACTTTCCAGATAGCGAATTCGTTCCCCAGTAGCAGGGTGAGAAGATATCCAACTGGGAAGAGAATTTTTGGCTTGTTTATCTAGGGTGATCATTAAGTTCCGCAAGCCATCAGCAGCGTAACCACTGGAAGCGAGAATCCGTGTCCCTAAAGTATCGGACTGACGTTCCATATCACGGCTGTAGTTGAGGGTGAACAGATTAGCGACAGTTCCCCCCAAGGGTAAATATTGCGTCAGGTTTGCCAAGAGATTCCCCTGCGTCACCAATTGAAAGCCGTGGGAGAGGACAGAGTGGGAGATTTCATGTGCCAGCAACCCCGCTAATTCCGCCTCAGAATTGGTTTTAACTAGCGCACCTGCATTAACGAAGATTTTGCCTCCCGGTAGGGCAAAGGCGTTTAAATTCTCGTCTAAGACGACGTAGAATTCATATTTAAAGTCATTCCTGCCAGCGACTTTGGCAAGTTTCTGTCCCAGTTCGTTGACATATCCGACAACTTCTTTGTCTTCAACTAATTTCAGTTGTCGTTTTGCTTGTTTTGTTACCGACTCCCCAACCGCTTCTTCACCTCTGAGTAGCAACAGGGTAGAATCTAAGGCAGAGAACGGACCAAACAGACTGCCGGTGACAGCGTAACCTATTGCACCAGTGATGATGTTAGCGATCGCGTTCCCGCGCATTTCCCGACGGACATACTGTTTATAGCGTTTGAGATATTGCTCCGCTAGCTGAGCAAACTCCTGAGCCTCTGGACGCTCAGCATAAAGGATAGAATATTGTCGCGCCGCCAGAGAAGCTTCCATCCACTTATTAGCATCTGCAAGGGCGGTAATTTTAGCCTTGACTAAATCTGCTTGGTCGGGATACATTGTCGTAGCGCGCTCCAAAATTTGCAATGCTGCTTGAGAGCGTGCGGTTCTTGCTTCACCTTCCCCAGCGAACAGTTTCAGAGCTTCCGCAAGTTTGATATGTCCCTGGATAAATTGCGGATATTGCTCAACTAACAATCTTAGAGGTACAAGGGTGCGTGTTTCCAGTTTTTGGGACATACCGGCTTGTGCTTCCCGCCAGTATACCCTCCCGGCTGGAGGTAGCTGTGCCGGGTCTACTATCGCTTCTGGACGCTGTTCAGGCTCCGATGTAGCTGTAAATGGTGCTTTTACCTGGCGGTAAATTTTTTCCGCTGCTGCTTTGTTACCTTCTAAGTACAGTTTGTCGGCTTCTAGTAGTTTTTGGTAACGCGCTATTTCTTCTGGAGAGGGTTCAGCTTCCTTGTTGGTTGTCGGTGTTTTTTCGGGGTTTGCTGTAGCGCTTGGTGTTGGGGTTTCCTGAACTGGTGGTGGTGCAGTAGTTTCTGCTAGGACGGTGCCACCGGAGGAAATAATTAAGTTCAGGGAAAGCAAGAGGGATTTCCAGGCTGATTTCATGGCTGTTTCCCATCGGCATTGATGCTGTGTTTTTTTATGTTAGTAGCTAGTAGCTAGTAGGGTAGGCAAACACTTGCCCACCCTACAATTAACACTACAATTAACCCACGCACTTGGTGGTTAGTAACTCCACTGCATCAGAAATAAAACAAGTCCCGCCAAACTTATTTAAAATCGGCTGGATGACATCTGCCACCCGCTGGAGTCTTTCTGGGGGACAGAAGGCGATGATATAAACATTGTCCAACATCGTCATTGCTAAATCGTGGGCACCATCGCCTCTGGTGCTTTTACCAGCTACATCCCGAATTACTGTATAACCTGGTACACCTGCATATTCCAAGCCCTCTAACAGTTTCCCCAATTCTATCGAGTTGGCAATTATTTCTAAGCGTTTAACTGTCTGCATTATGTTATCTCCACAGCATATTAATCCCGTATAAATACAGAGGTATGCCCACAATGATATTGAAGGGGAATGTTACTCCCAAAGCGGTGGACACATACAAACTGGGATTTGCTTCCGGAACTGTTAACCGCATAGCTGCGGGTACAGCGATGTAGGAAGCACTAGCACACAGTACGGAAAACAGTAGGCTATCCCCTTGCGACATGCCGATAAATTTGGCAATTAACAGACCAATCCCCGCGTTAACTATGGGAACTAGTATCGCAAAGGAAATCAGAAAAGCGCCGGTTTTTTGTAAATCTTTTATTCTTCTAGCCGCAACCAGTCCCATGTCTAATAAAAAGAAGGTAAGGACACCGTAAAACATATCCTGGGTAAAGGGTTTGAGAACTTCCCCGCCATGTTCCCCAGTTAGTACCCCCATTATCAGGCTACCAACTAACAGAAATACGGAACTGTTGAGACAGGCTTCTTTTAACACTTCTAACCAAGAAAAATCCCGTTCCTTCTGACTGGCGGTAAATAAATTTACCATGATTAAACCAACAATAATTGCTGGAGATTCCATCAGCGCTAGGGCTGCAACCATGTAACCATCAAATTCTATACCCAGTGCATTTAAAAAAGAACCAGCGGTGATGAAGGTAACGGCACTGATGGAACCATAAGTAGCTGCGATCGCTGCCGCATTATAGGAGTCCAGTTTAATCCTCAAAATAAAAAAAGTATAAATTGGGACAATTGCCGACATCAGCATTGCCGCTGCTACGGTCAAGATTACTTCCTGAGAGATGCCGCTTTTGACCAGTTCGACGCCACCCTTAAACCCGATAGAAAATAGTAAATACAACGAAAACAGCTTTGGTAGAGGTGCCGGTATATCTAGATCAGACTTCAGTAAAACTGCCAGTATCCCCAAAAAGAAAGCTAGGACAGGTGGATTTAAGAAATTAGAGACAATTAACCCAATATTTATATCCACCATTCCTCCGATAATTCCAATAATTACGTTACTAATTACACTGCAAATCAATAGCAAGGACTGGGAATTGGTGACTGGGGACGAATTCCCCAATCCCCAATTCCCAATCCCCAATTAATTACCCAGAGAAGCATTTTCCGGGAAGCAAACGCTAGTACCCCCTAAACCACAATAGCCACCGGGGTTTTTAGCCAAGTATTGTTGATGGTAGCCTTCGGCGTAGTAGAATTCAGGGGCATCAAGAATTTCTGTGCTAATCTGACCATACCCTGAACCTTTCAAGGCTGGCTGATAGGCGTCACGAGACTCTAGCGCTAGTTTCTTTTGTTCCTCGGAATATACGTAAATTCCCGAACGGTATTGGGTGCCTACATCATTTCCTTGACGCATTCCTTGGGTGGGGTTGTGGTTTTCCCAGAAGACTTTTAGCAGTTGTTGGTAAGTAATTACTTTCGGGTCATAGACAACAAACACCACTTCGTTATGTCCCGTCATCCCGGAGCATACTTCTTTGTAGGTGGGGTTGGGTGTAATTCCCGCAGCATAACCCACTGCAGTTACGTATACCCCCTGAAGCTGCCAAAACTTGCGTTCTGCACCCCAGAAGCACCCCATACCAAACATCGCTGTTTCCATACCTACGGGAAAAGGAGGCTTGAGGGGATTACCATTGACATAGTGAGTAGCAGGGACTGGCATTGATTCTGCCCTTCCTGGTAAAGCCTCCTGGAAAGTAGGTAGGCTAAGCTTCTTGCCAAATCCAAATAGCATAGTAACTTGTGAATCGATTTCTGAAAAGTTATTTACTTTTCTTAATATATCTTTTTGTGGTTACTCATTGTGATATCGGTAAACCACGGAATGACAGTATCTTAATAATCTATTTATGTTAAACCTGACAATTTGCAGCCACCTATAATCTGAACATCACCCTACCCTGATAACAGCCTTTAGGGATTACCCTGATACTTCACCCAATAACCTGTAAAAATCGTTTAAGCACAAAAGCACCACAGTTTCTCACTTTGGTGTTTTTATTTAACAAAAACAGAACGCCTCTTTGGGATGATACCTTACGTCTGTAAAGGATTTTCATCCTCAGTGCGATCGCTTCGCTGCTCCACGGAGCGCAGATCGCGCTCATTTATCTCCAATCTTCGCACTTGAATTTGATGTAAGCGCGGTCCTTCAACTGAGACGACAGTTAATTCAATATTTTCATAAATAAAGGTTTCTCCAATCGCCGGAATTTTTTGCATCTGGTACATCACAAATCCCCCCACAGTATGATATTCGTGAGTCAGGGGCAACTGGAGATGTAACACTTCGTTAAGTTCCTCCAAGCTCATCTGTGCCTGTACCAGATATGTTTGCTCGTCCACTGCTTCGACTAGCAACTCATCGCTACTGTCTAGTTCTCCTCCCTGAGTACCAATAATTTCTGCAATTACATCTTGGATAGTGACTAACCCTACCGTCCCGCCAAATTCATCTACCACAATTACCATAGCTGAGCGGGAATTTTGCATGACGGGTAATAGTTCTCTTAAAGGAGTATGTTCTGGCACAAACTGTGCTGGACGCATCCAAGGTTTAATCTCGGTTTCCAGACACAGTTTCCTCAGAGCTAAAGGTTCTGCTAAGTCTTTAAAATAAACAATCCCACAAACTTCATCCAAAGATTCACTGATTATTGGGTATCTTGAGTGACCAGTAGCTGACATTTCTTGGAGTAAAGTTTGGAATGTGGCGTGATTTTCCAAGGCGACAATACTAGTGCGAGGAATCATAACAGTTCGCACAGTCACATCACTAAATTCAAAAATATTATTCAGCATTTCTCGCTCTCCCGCTGCCAAACCTGTAGATTCCCGTTCGCGAGAAATAATCAGTTGTAATTCTTCGGAACTCAAGGCCCGGAGCCAACTATTACCTGTATACTCAATACCAACTAGGCGCAACAACCAGCGAGTTGATTGATTAAGAATCCAAATGAATGGGTTGAAAAATCGGGCGATCGCTGTTACCAAAGACCCCAAAAACCGCGCTAATCCCTCGGAGTAGATCAGAGCTACTGATTTAGGGCATAATTCTCCTAACACAATTTGCAGGTAGACAATCACAAAAAAGGCAATCGGAATTGATAGGGAATGAGCAATGACCAGGCTCATCCTAGGTGGTAAAGGCAATAACTCCAGTAATGTTTCCACCAAAGCACCCATAGTGCTTTCGCCAATCCATCCTAGCGCTAAGCTAGATAGGGTAATTCCCAATTGGGTAGTAGATAGTAAGCGGTCGATACCGCGTTGCAAAGCTTGTACTGTCACCGCTTGCACGTCACCAGCTTCTACTAGTTGGAGAATACGCGATCGCCGCACAGTCACCACAGAAAATTCAGCCGTCACAAAAAAAGCATTGATAGCAATCAGCAGCAGCACTGATAACAATCGCAGCCCCAAATCAGTCCAGTTTATAGTTAGATAGGCGTTCACCGCCAATACATCAACAGGGTCGGCAACCATGATCGGTAAAAGGCAACCATGAACAAGGTATAAGTAAAAGGTAAAGGGCAAAAATTAATCATATTTTTACTTTTTACCCCACAAGAGCGCTCAGGGTACCCATTTTCTTTTGCCTTCCCTTCTACCTACCTTTCCACGGGAATGTTGGATAATTCCAAGCGTAGCTTTTGATCGGGATAATCAGTTAAAGCCAGTGAAAGTGTTTTCACATTGTCGAGTAAAGCTGTGGGAATGCTCACAGTCCCAGAAAAAACCTGTCCGTTACCAGGTAACTCAGCTGGTAAACCTTCAACAGAAGCGCTTAGAGTACGTCCCTGGTTATCGGTGACATCGAGAAAACTATACAGGAAACGCACAGTATCAGAGCCGGTATTCTTTAAGTTTACCTTCATCAACAAAGCACCACGGGAGAAACGCGCCGAACGCACCTCCAATGATACTCCCTGGTTTTGTGTTACCACGGGAAAACCTGCCTGGGGAGCATCTTCAGAGGCTGCGTTCTCCGGTTTGTCTTGTGCTTCATCCTGCTTTTGTTTATCTTCTTGCTTCGGTTTTTCGGGTTTAGCAGCTTTTCCCTTACCTTGAATCTTGGCTTTCACACTTTTGAGAATATCGTCCTCTCTCAGAAGCAACACACCCCCTTGGGAAGCCGATGTTCCTCTTTGGGAAGCTAATTTAGTAGTCGGACGAGCATCTGGTTGGGAAACCCCTTTGAGCGCTTCATGACCTAGTGTAAACCCCCAAAAAGAACTCACCCCGCCAGCTGCTAACATCATGGTTAGCAAAGCTAATGTCAAAGCTACAGTGGAATTAAGTTTCATTGCCGAGAAATTTTGCTGCTAATTGTGATTTACAGTCAGAAAATATGTCACCAGAGTTACTACCTATGGTTAACTGGCTAGAAAACACGATACAATAAAAAATCAACCAGGGTTGGCCGAGCGGATGAGGCAGCGAACTCATAATTCGCCCTAGGCAGGTTCAACTCCTGCACCCTGGATTCCTTCTGGTTCTGCCAACAACAGCCAATCTAGCACGACTACAGACATGAAACATTTCTCTAGATGAGATAGCAAATAAATGTTTCCCTGGCTGAAAAATGCTGAAATATCAAGGATAAAGGCTGAAAATACTTCATCCTTCATCCCAGACATAGTTGTTTTTATCGTGGTGGTAAAGTTTCCAAGCGAAACTCAGTTCCCTGATTTAGCCGCTGAGGGTTTAACTGGGGAGACTGCAAGATTGACGTACTATAAGGATTTGGTAAATCTGGAGTCCGAAGATAAGGATCGCTCTTGGTCTGCTGATCTAGCAAATCCCGGTAAACAATATTCACAAGTTCACCATCACGCTTAATTTCACTTTCTGGGTAAGAGTTCCGGATGATGGAACCAGGACCAATCAGAAAATCTATTTGACGCTTAGTCTCGCGATTGCGATAGTAATTGGGGTCATTTGTAAAAAAAGCGCTGTCGATAACGTCATTTGGTGTCGGAGCAATCAGAGCTTCATTAATAGCGGTATTAGTGGCGGTTTGTGCCATTGTAGCCGTAGGTAAGGCAGCGATCGCCGCACCCATGAGGAACAAAGTACCCCAGCTTTTTAATCCTAGACTCATAAACATTCACCCTTTGTTTGTGACTTAATTTTAGCCATTAGTCATCGGTCATTAGTCATTGGTCATTAGTTCCCCATTACCCATTACCCATTACCCATGCCTGTGAACTTCATGCTAAAGTCCAGCGAATTACGGTATTTTCACTACTAGGCGCGATAATATTCAAGAGCAATAATCACACTTTAAGGTCTAATGGCAGAAACTTTATTCTTCAACGCTCTCCGTGAAGCTATTGATGAGGAAATGGCTCGTGATGCCACAGTATGTGTACTGGGTGAAGATGTAGGACACTACGGTGGTTCCTACAAAGTTACCAAAGATTTATATAAAAAATATGGCGAACTGCGAGTTTTAGATACTCCCATTGCCGAAAATAGCTTTACTGGTATGGCGGTTGGGGCAGCCATGACAGGATTGCGACCGATAATTGAAGGCATGAATATGGGGTTTTTGCTCCTAGCATTCAACCAAATCGCTAATAATGCTGGGATGCTGCGTTATACATCTGGTGGCAACTTCAAAATTCCGATGGTTATTCGTGGACCAGGAGGTGTGGGAAGGCAACTAGGGGCAGAACACTCGCAACGCTTAGAAGCATACTTCCAAGCAGTGCCGGGATTGAAAATAGTTGCTTGCTCTACTGCTTACAACGCTAAAGGGTTACTCAAATCCGCTATCCGTGATGATAACCCCGTTCTGTTCTTTGAACATGTTCTGCTTTACAACTTGAAAGAAAACTTACCAGACCATGAATACTTGGTGCCGTTGGATAAAGCCGAAGTAGTACGCAAGGGGTCGGATGTAACAATCCTGACTTATTCCCGGATGCGGCATCACGTGATGATGGCACTCAAGACCTTGGAGAAAAAAGGTTACGACCCAGAGGTTATAGATTTAATTTCTCTCAAGCCGTTGGACTTTGAGACTATTGGTGCTTCCGTGCGAAAAACCCACCGGGTAATTATTGTAGAAGAGTGTATGCGAACTGGCGGGATTGGGGCAGAATTAACCGCCTCAATTAATGACCGCTTGTTTGATGAACTAGATGCACCAGTGCTGCGGCTGTCGTCCCAGGATATTCCCACACCATACAATGGAACTCTAGAACGATTAACAATTGTGCAGCCAGAGCAAATTGTCGAAGCTGTAGAAAAAATGGTAAATCTGAGAGTCTAGGTATTTACACACTTGAGCGCTATTCCCCTAAAAACAGGGGTATCATAGCGTTTGTCAGTTGCGGGTTATGGTATGCAAAGACAGCAATCGCTATTAGCTTTGATTTTAGGGTTGGTAATTGCCGCTGTGGTGGCTATTGTCGCAATTCCGGTGCCTCTAGGACTGGACTTGCAGGGAGGTTCCCAGCTGACAATTCAGGTGAAACCGACCCCAGAGATTAAGGAAATCACTGAACGCGAACTGGAAGCCGTTAAGAAGGTCGTTGAAGGTCGAATCAACGGTCTGGGAGTCTCGGAACCAGTAGTGCAAACTGTGGGTAAAGACCAAATCCTTGTACAATTACCAGGGGTTAGTGACCCCGAACAAGCGGAACGAGTCCTAGGGGGTACGGCTCAACTGGAGTTTCGTCAGCAAAAGCCAGGGACAGAAACCCAACTATTGGCTTTACAAGCTTCCCGTGGGGAAATGAAAGCCAAGCAACAAGAGCTACGCAAATCCAAAGACCAAGCAGCTATTGAACAAAACCAAGCCGCTTTGCAAAACAACTCTAGCGCGATCGCGGAATTATTTGAAAGTACCAACCCGCCATTAACTGGCAAATATCTTCAGGATGCCTTTGCTGAACCGACCCAAGCTGGTGACAATTGGAATGTGGCCTTGCGCTTTAACCAGGAAGGTGGAGATCTATTTGCCCAACTCACCAAAAATCTCGCTGGTACGGGACGCTCTATTGGGATTTTTCTCGATAATGACATCATCAGTTCTCCCGTGGTCGGAGTACAATTTGCTCAAACTGGGATTACCGGGGGTGGTGCAATTATTGAAGGGCGCTTTAGTGCCGAAGAAGCTAATAATTTAGGTGTACAGCTGCGCGGTGGTTCCTTACCCGTACCTGTGGAAATTGTTGAGAACCGCACTGTCGGCGCTACTTTGGGTCAAGATAGTATTCAAAGCAGTATTTACGCTGGTATCGGTGGGTTAACTTTAGTACTGGTATTTATGGTGATTTACTATCGCCTGCCAGGGTTAATTGCCGATATTTCTCTAATTATCTACGCCCTACTTACCTGGGCTAGCTTTGCTTTGTTGGGTGTGACTCTGACTCTGCCTGGAATTGCGGGTTTTGTTCTTAGTATTGGCATGGCGGTGGATGCTAACGTGTTAATTTTTGAGCGCACAAGGGAAGAATTGCAAGCTGGTAAATCCCTGTATCGTTCTGTAGAGTCTGGTTTTTACCGTGCCTTTTCCAGTATTTTAGATGGCAACGTCACCACCTTGATTGCTTGTGCTGCCCTGTTTTGGCTAGGTTCGGGGTTAGTTAAAGGTTTTGCTGTCACCTTGGCTTTGGGTGTAGCAGTAAGCATGTTTACCGCGATTACCTGTAGTCGCACATTCATGTTTTTGGCAATTACCCTTCCCTCATTGCGTCAGCCAGAATTGTATTGTCCTAACCTGCCAAAAGTAAATCAGGCAGAGGTAGCTAAATGAAACTTAGTATTAATAAATCCCGTAACCTCTGGTGGTCAGTTTCTGCCGCCATTATCATCAGCGGTATAATTTCCATGCTGATTTCCTGGTCACAAATTGGTGCCCCTTTGCGTCCTAGTTTGGATTTTGTCGGCGGTACGCGATTACAATTTGAGCGGGACTGTAGCCAAGCTGGTAACTGTGACCAACCAATTGATATTAATACCGTCCGGGATGTAGCAAAAGCTGAAGGACTGGCTGACAGTAGTATTCAAATTGTCGGTAAAGAAGGTATTTCCATCCGAACTAAAAACTTGGATGTCAATCAACGTACCAAATTACAAGCAGCCTTAAGCGAAAAAGTCGGTAGTTTTGACCCGCAAAAAACCCAAATTGATACTGTTGGTCCCACACTAGGACGACAGTTGTTTACTTCTGGGATGATTGCGCTCCTGGTATCGTTTGCTGGTATTGTTATTTACCTACGATTCCGCTTTGCCCTCGACTATGCGCTGTTTGCGATTATTGCCCTATTCCACGATATCTTAATTACCGTAGGCATTTTCTCGATTTTTGGCTTGCTGTTTGGCACTGAAGTAGATAGTCTATTTGTTGTAGCATTACTGACAATAACCGGCTTTTCGGTCAATGATACAGTAGTTATTTACGACCGGATTCGAGAAACTCTGAAAGTTAACCCCAATCGTCCCATCAACAATATTGTGGATGATGCGGTTAACCAAACCCTCGCACGTTCGATTAACACTACATTAACAACCCTGCTCACACTGGTTGCCATTTTTCTGTTTGGTGGTGCAACCTTGAAAAACTTTGCTTTAGCTCTGATTATCGGCTTTACAATGGGAGCTTACTCCAGTATTTTTATCGCCAGTACCTTACTCTCTTTGTGGAGAGAAACTAGAGGAGAATCTGGTACTGGATCGGGAAATACCGCCGATACTAATCTAAGCATCAACGATGTTTAATGTGGGTAATGGGTAATGGGTAATGGGGCATGGGGCATGGGGCATGGGGCATCGGGCATGGGGCATGGGGCATGGGGCATGGGGCATCGGGCATGGGGCATGGGGCATGGGGCATCGGGCATCGGGCATCGGGCATGGGGCATGGGGCATCGGGCATCGGGCATCGGGCATCGGGCACTAATGACTAATGACTAATGACTAATGACTAATGACCAATGACTAATGACTTACCTCAAATGAGGGAAATATGGCAGGAAACTCTCAATTGGGAACCGAGTGAACAGCTAGAGGTGCAATTCCAGCGGCTTTATGAGTTCATTCTGGAGGGGAACCGCCAGTTTAATTTAACTCGGATTACCCAGCCAGAGGAGTTTTGGGAAAAACATCTGTGGGATTCCCTACGGGGAATTAAGAATTACCCCACCCCCCATCGCGGAGGTGGGGAGATGTCTGCATCTGTAATTGATATTGGGACAGGTGGAGGTTTCCCTGGTCTTCCGATTGCGATCGCACACCCCAACTCCACTATCACCCTTGTTGATTCCACCCGGAAAAAAATCGCCTTTCTGGAAAAATTAATTGTTGCGCTAGAGATTCACAACGCTCAAGCTGTGACTGCTAGAGCTGAAGAAATTGGTCAGCAACCCCAATACCGGGAAACCTACGACTTAGCAGTTATCCGTGCTGTGGGTTCCATTTCTGCTTGTGCTGAATATACTCTACCCTTGGTGAAACAGGGAGGGTTTGCTGTTCTTTATCGCGGGAATGTCACTGAAGAAGAATTAGCAGCGTTGCACATAGCTGTGAGTAAGTTAGGGGGTACGGTGGAATTAGTTGATAAATTTACTACGTCGTTAAGCAATAGTATCCGTAATTCTCTGTACTTAAGGAAAATCGCACCTACACCCACCAAGTTTCCCCGCTCGGTAGGTGTACCCGAACAGAAGCCACTCTCATAAGTCTTGAGTATTAGATATCACCTAATTATATTGTAGGGGTGGGGTTTCCTCGCCCCTATAACTTAGGAGAGTTTTCTAAATCATACAGCAGATTGCAGGTTTATGAGGTACAGTAACAGCAGTTAGCAAACCAGTTTCTTAAATGTTTGGGAACCTATCCCACTAATAATATTTGCGCTGAAAAGCTTAAGCTGATTTGAGAAGTAAAAACGAAAAATCAAGGTTTTCAGGCAATTTTTACAGCAAGAATTAGAGATTTTTAGAATAGTGGGATAGGTTCATCGTTACCTCTATTAAAACCCTCCAACCTGATCGCACCATCTTCATCGCGTCAAATGGTGAAAGTGGCACCGGATGTGGCACCGGATGATGTAGCGGATGTAGCGGATGGTTTGTGACTACGCAGTAGTTTACCCTCTGGAAATCAGGTGATAATAAAACCACACAAGCTCTTATATTTGTTGATATGACACAGCTATCCCAGCCACGACGCACCCGCATCCTACCGTCTTCTCCCATAGCATCGTCAGAAAAAAGCCGCTGTCAGGAACAAAGTGATACTCTTGCAGCGAAATGCCGTACTGTTTTCGAGCGTTTGCGTCCGCAACTGATCGAGACGTACTACAACTGGCATATTGCAATTGACGCCGATACAGAGCAGTATCTCATTGACCCAACCTTAAAAGGGATAACGCAAAAAATCAGTGATGTCTACGGCAACCCTAACGAGGTAAAGTTAACAATCTACCGGCTAAATGACACAGGAACCTGTGGCAGGCTATAGGTGTAGGTTCTTGAGGAAATAGAGAACCGGCACTGGTTGGAATGCTGCTTGTGGTGGTTGATACACCGCCAACCGCATGTCACCATTGCAGGTGGTGGAGGAGTGCTGGTAAAAGGCGAGTTTCCCGCCAAAGGATTTGGATTCTGATGTTAGGGTGAGATTAGTCATTAGTCATTAGTCATTAGTCATTTGTAGGGGCGGGTTTAACAAGTCACCGGGGTAAAAAACGCCATATCTAGCTGAACCCACCCAAGCTTCATTATTAACCAGTCACCGGGATAAAAAACGCTATATCTAGAAAATCCACAGCAGCTTATAACCTCACTTATTTATCTGCATGATGAACAAAAGACAATTCCTTCAGCATGGAAGGATAGGTAGTGTTTCCTTTTTACACACGAATTTACTTCATTCCACTCCTAAAAATGCTGTTTTCCCTGCTAATATGAACAACGAAAAACCCTATGACTGGATTTTTTTATACTGGATGCCTTATGACAACAACTTATCAATCTTTGGTAATACCATCCTCAGAATGCTTGCTAGGGGAATACAATCAAACAATATTCTCGTAGTAGTACAAGCCGATTTTAGTGGTGCTAAACAACTTTCCCGGCACATTTTCACCCAAGATAATATTGATATCCACAAACTAGATACAGCAGACAGTGCTAGTGAGAAAGTCTTTGCTGAATACCTAAATTGGGCTAAATCAGAATTTAAAGGCAAAAAATGGGCGATTGTATTTCTAGGTCATGGTGGTAACTTAGATGAAGTTAGCCCCGATGAAAATCCGGAGCATAGCTTAAATTTAAAAACAAAATGGATGAATATCCACAAGCTAAGTTTAGTCATAGAGAAATTTAATCAAGAAATAGATAATCGTCTAGAATTACTCTTTTTTCAAAATTGCTGTAAAGGTACTATAGAAGCTCATTACACTGTTAGAAATACAGCTAAATACACTCTTTCTTCCCAATTACAACTAGGAGCGCCAAATTACTATTATGAATCTACCCTTGAATTTCTCGCTTGGCATCCAGAAGTTAATGGTGGACAATTAGCCACCAAGATTATCGAGTGTGAACGTAGCGATATGTACCATAGTTACACAGTTACGGGTAATCGTGCTTTTAGTCTACTACCAGCAAAAATTAATTTTTTGATTGACGCTATTCTTGCGTCTAATATAGAGAATATCAATATTAATCAAGTAAATATTTATTATTATATGCAAGATAGAATGGTTGATATTCTCGATTTTTTGGCTACCATTGCACAACAATCAGGTGTAGCTAAAGACAAGATTAACGATTTCACTAATTTTTTCAAACATACAATAATTTATCATTTTCAAAATGATGGTACATTGCTGTTAACCGACAAAAAGTATCAACAATTTAGTGGCTTGGGAATGTTGTTACCAAATGACAGACAGCACCTAGAAAAGTATTCTTATTTATCAGTATTTTCCGACTTAAAACTTAGCGGACTTTTTCAAGCT
>JAYKJH010000115.1:0-4435 GCA_035285345.1 Nostocaceae cyanobacterium
GTTATTAATCTTGCCAGAGCGACCCATTAGACTGTAATTATAATTTCAGTCAATCCTCCCAATAGCTCAATAGGAGCGTACATGGAATCAATTATTGCGGCTCTAGCCTTTGTGATAATAGGCTACACTTTGGGATCTACAAAGATGATCAACGAGGGTAACGAAGCCTTAGTGGAACGCTTGGGTAAGTACCATCGCAAACTCACACCCGGACTTAACTTCATCGTCCCCTTTGTGGATCAGATTGTTTTGGAAGATACTGTCCGCCAGCGGGTGTTAGACATTGAACCCCAGCTAGCAATTACCAAAGATAACGTATCGCTGGAAGCGGATGCGGTAATTTTCTGGAAAGTCCTGGATTTGGAAAAAAGCTTTTACGGAATAGATGATATCGAAGGAGCCTTAAAAAATATCGTTTTAACTACTCTGCGTTCCACCCTTGCGGAAATGAACCTAGAGGAAACGATCGCCTCTAGAACCGAAATTAACCGCAGACTGTTGCAGCAGTTAGATGATATTACTGCTGGCTGGGGAGTAAAGGTATTGCGGGTAGAACTGCAAAATATTAAACCACCCGAAAGCGTTCTCCGTTCTATGGAAGAACAGCGAGCTGCAGAAATTGAAAAACGCGCGACTGTTTCCAAAGCTCAAGGTGAACGAGAAGCAGAAATTCTCCGTGCTGAAGGTACTAAGAAGTCCATGCAACTGATTGCTGAAGCTTTGGGTTCTCAAGCTAACACTAGGGAGATTCTGCGGTATCTCGTGGCTCAAGATTTCGTCGAAGCTAGCCAAAAACTTGGTGAAAGCCCCAATGCCAAAATTGTGTTTGTAGACCCAGCACAATCCGCTAATATGTTGGGTGAGTTAGTTGCAGAAGAAACCGTAGGCGAAGGTAACTTCCGACAGCCATCTGGTGGTAATGGCTCTCCCTCTCCCTAGCAGTGTTGCAAAGCTGAGTGTCAGTCAGAATGCGGGAGTTGTCGCCATAGTGCATCTGCAACTAAGCACACATCCCGCATTTGTTTAACGTCATGGACTCGGAGAATATCAGTCCCTGCAGCAATAGCAGCACAACAAGCTGCTGCTGTTCCCCAGACTCGTGCTTTCGGGTCTGGTTGATTTAGTATGCGTCCAATAAAGCTTTTGCGGGATGGTCCGACTAGTATTGGACAGTTAAGGGAACCCAACTCCCTCAACCGCCGAAAAATCTCTAAATTTTGTTGATAATTCTTAGCAAAGCCAATACCAGGGTCAAGAATAATCTTTGATTTGTCAATTCCAGCACCAACTGCCGCTGCTATTTGCTGGGATAAAAAGCTAGAAATCTCTCCGATTACATCCTGATAATCCGTTAGTTGTTGCATTGTCTGCGGGTTTCCCCGGATATGCATCAACACAATCGGCACACCAAAATTAGCGATAGTCGGTAACATCTCCGGGTCAAAAGTACCGCCGGAAATATCATTTACTATATCAGCACCAAGTTTTATAGATTCTTTTGCTACTATTGCTTTAGTTGTATCTACCGAAATAGGGACTGAAATTTCTGGGCGGATAACTTGCAATACAGACAGGACACGGTGAAGTTCTTCTTCTAGAGAAATTTCCTCTGCCCCTGGTCGAGTCGATTGACCGCCAATATCGATAATATCAGCACCAGCGGCGACTAACGCCAGTGCCTGCGCCAAAGCCGCTGCGGGATGGTTAAAATCGCCACCGTCACTAAAGCTATCGGGGGTCACATTCAACACCCCCATGATATAAGTACGCCGTCCCCATTCAAAACAGCGTTCTCTGATAGTTAAGCTGCTTGGCATTTGATGTACCTATTTTCATTTGGGGAATGGGGTTGGGGGAATAGGAAAAATTCCATGCCCCATTCTTAGTCCCCAGTTCCCTACTGATAGTTGACAATGCGAGCGAAACTGGGGGGTTCCAGACTTGCACCTCCCACCAAGGCACCATCGATTTCTGGCTGTGCCATAATCTCATCAATGTTATTGGGCTTAACCGAGCCACCATATTGAATTGGTACGTCGGGATTTTTTAATTGGCTGCGAATTAGACTAATGACGCGGTTTGCTTCTGTCGCTTCACAGGTATCGCCAGTACCGATCGCCCAAATAGGTTCGTAAGCAATTATCAGGTTTTCTTGGTCAACATTCACCAAGCCTTTTTCTAACTGGCTGATAATTAGGTCTTCTGTTTCCCCAGCATCCCGTTGTTGCTTGGTTTCTCCAACACAAAGAATGGGAGTCAGACCATAACGTTGGGCTGCTTTGAGACGGAGATTGACCGTTTCATCGGTTTCCCCAAAGTATTGTCGGCGTTCGCTGTGTCCCACAACCACGTAACGCACACCAATTTCCTTGAGCATCAGACCCGAAATTTCACCTGTGTAGGCGCCATTTTCTTCCCAGTGGACGTTTTGCGCTCCCAGTTGTACACGAGTACCATGCAAGCTCTTGGACAATATCTGTAAGTCAGTAAAGGGGACGCACAGTATTACTTCTCTGTCTTGGGGGGTTTCCTCCAAGCTGGGTAGAAATCCTTGTAAAAACTCCAGGGACTCTGCCTGGGTTTTGAACATTTTCCAGTTACCGGCAATAACAATTTTTCGCACAGCTTATTCAATCAAGTTCAGTTCGCTACTTCATGCATCCTTAAGTTTAGGACTTTTAGGGGGTCATTTTACTTAGTGCTGAGTCCTAGGGGTGGGGTTTAACCGCTCATGCCGATTTGTGAATCTGGAATTATCAACCAGCAAATATCTCAAAACACTAGGATAGTGAAGGAGGTGGATAAAAGCAAATGCTGTCCAAAAATAGTTGATGTTTGCGAAAAATACCCGGCTACTGCTGACTCTTTCCCTGTATTACTGACTATAAACCTACACTCAGGATGGGTGGGGAAACCCCACCCCTACAAAATAAACCTCCACTCAGGATGGGTGGGGAAACCCCACCCCTACAAAACGGTTGTATTCTCTATGACATCGATTTTGCCATACCCGGAACCCAATCACAGCAACTCGAATAACCCACCCAAAGACACTAACTGGGAGTCAGAACTAGATAATGCCATCTGGACATTTGAAAATATCCAAGCGGAACTTAACTATAAACAAGCACAGACTGCTCTGACTAAATTGGTAGATAACCTCGACCTCAGCCCCCAAGAACGCACGGGACTGGAGGCGGAAATTAATGATTTGGAAACCATGCTGTTGAAATTAGAGCAGATGGTAGTCCAAATTGCTGCCTTTGGAATGGTGGGACGTGGTAAATCTTCCCTGCTCAATGCCTTGGTGGGGCAAAATATATTTGAAACGGGTCCTTTACATGGCGTGACTCGCTCAGAACAACGAGTTAACTGGAGTATTTCCGAAGAAATTGTCGGTGACGGGGAACGGACTTTACGGGTGACTCTCCCCGGTCTGGGACAATCTCAGGTGGAATTGATTGATACCCCTGGTTTAGATGAAGTTGACGGTCAAACCCGCGCTCAACTGGCACAGCAGGTCGCAAAACAAGCCGATTTGATTCTGTTTGTCATCTCTGGGGATATGACCAAGGTGGAACAGGTCGCGCTCTCCCTGTTGCGAGAAGCGGGTAAACCAATGTTGCTGGTGTTTAACAAGGTTGACCAGTACCCCGAAGCTGACAGGATGGCAGTTTATCAGAAAGTCCGGGATGAGAGGGTGCGGGAGTTACTCTCCCCTTCGGAAATTGTCATGGCTGCAGCCTCCCCACTCGTCAGGACAGCGGTAAAACGTCCCGATGGTACCAGAGGCTTGCAATTGCGTCCCGCTAGTCCCCAAGTTGCAGAACTGAAGCTGAAAATCTTGGAAATTTTGCACCGCGAAGGTAAAGCCCTAGTAGCTCTCAATTCTATGCTCTATGCCGATAATGTCAACGAGCAACTGGTGCAGCGCAAACTAGCAATTCGGGAACAAACTGCTAATAAATTGATTTGGCGGACTGTGATTACTAAAGCTAGTGCGATCGCTCTCAATCCCCTGACCGTAGTAGACCTGCTCAGCGGTGCCCTGATTGATGTAGCGCTAGTATTGACATTATCTAAACTTTATGGTATACAAATGACCGAAGCAGGAGCGGTGAAACTGCTGCAAAAAATCGCTTTTAGTATGGGGGGTATTAGTGTCAGCGAGCTGCTGGCAAACTTGGGATTAAGTTCTCTTAAAGGCTTGCTGGGTATTTCTGCACCTGCCACTGGTGGTGCTTCCCTGGGTGCTTACCTGTCGGTAGCGCTCACCCAAGCAGGGGTGGCAGGAGTTTCTTGCTACGGTATTGGCGAAGTTACCAAAGCTTATTTGGCAAATGGGGCATCCTGGGGACCCGATGGACCAAAGGCGGTGATTAACCGGATTCTCTCAACCTTGGATGAAACTTCGATTATCAACCGCATCAAAGAT
>JAYKJH010000116.1:0-48270 GCA_035285345.1 Nostocaceae cyanobacterium
TCCATTAGCGGCTTTTTAAATAAATTTTCTGGGCTATTACTGTTATGGGTTGGTGCCAGGTTGGTATTAGAAGGTAACTTGACATTAGGACAGTTAATAGCCTTTCGGATTATTGCTGGTTATGTCACCAGTCCGCTGCTACGATTAATTCAACTTTGGCAGACTTTCCAAGAAACTGCTTTGAGTATTGAACGCTTGGGAGATGTTTTAGACTCACCCCAAGAAGTCAATGAAAATGATAAAAATAATATCCCCTTACCAGAGATTCAAGGGTCAGTGAAAATCGAGGATATTTACTTTAGTTTTAAAGAAAACGGACCCTTACAACTAGTAAATATCAATTTAGAATTTCCCGCCGGTTCCTTTGTAGGAATTGTCGGTCAAAGTGGTTCTGGTAAAAGTACCCTGACTAAATTAATCCCTAGGTTATACGAACCAAAATCAGGACGGATTAAAATTGATGGCTATGACATCTCGAAAGTGGACCTTTATTCCCTACGACGACAAATTGGTTTCGTTCTGCAAGATACGCTGCTATTCCAGGGAACAGTCAAGGAAAATATTGGTTTAGCTAAACCAGAAGCATCCGATGAAGAAATCATCGAAGCCGCAAAAATAGCTGTAGCACATGATTTTATTATGTCTCTCCCCAATGGATATAACACCACCGTCGGGGAGCGGGGTTCCGGTTTATCTGGTGGACAGCGACAAAGAATTGCGATCGCTCGAACCGTCCTGCAAAATCCGAATTTATTAATTCTTGACGAAGCTACCAGCGCCCTTGACTATAATTCGGAAAGACAAGTATGCGATAACTTAGCGGACGTTTTTCGCGGGAAAACCGTGTTTTTCATTACTCACCGTCTGAGTACTGTCAAAAATGCCGATATTATCTTGGTCATGGATCAAGGTTCTGTTGTTGAACAAGGTACCCACGAACAATTACTCGCTCTTAAAGGACGCTATTATTGCCTTTACCAGCAACAAGAGTCCCAGCTATAAACCCTTCATAATTCCTAACTCTAGGTTTGATAACGACTAGAGCTTCTTAGTGTAAAAATTGCCAATGTTCCCGCGAGGTCTTTATGATGCAATCGGAACCATTATTAGAACAAAGCTTTGACCAATCAGTAATTTTAGAGCGTCCATCCTATTGGTCAAGAATATTTGTCTGGCTAATTGTCGGTATGACTACCTCTGGATTAGTCTGGGCTTCTGTGGCAGAAATTGAGCAAGCAGTGCCCGCATCTGGTAAACTAGAACCCCAAGGTTCTGTGCAAGAAATTAAAGCCCCAACTGGGGGTGTTGTCCGACAGATTTTTGTCAAAAATGGAGATGTAGTTAAGAAAGGTCAATTATTACTAACTTTTGACCCCACAGCACCAGAAGCTGACCTGCAGTCCCAAAGTCAAATCAAACGATTGTTGTTTAACCAAAAACAATTGTTGATGCGACAAACGCAATTATACGCCGAACTATCCGGGGAAGGTGGACAGACAAATCAGGAAACCGATGTCGCATCCCTGACACAGTTAAAAGCCAAATTAATCGCCGAAAATGAATCTTCCCAAGCTTTACTTAATGGTGGGAATGTCGGACAAGCAGTCGGAGATGAATTTGCTGTCAACCAACGACAATTACTAGCAGCTTCTAGAGCAGAATACCAAACACGTTTAGCGGGAATACAATCAAAAATTCAAGAATCAGAAAATAAGCTCTTAGAAATTCGCCAAAAATTACGAGACACCCGCAATATTTTCCAAAGTAATCAAGAAATTCTTGCCAAAATGAAGCCAGTAGTTGACGAAGGAGCTTTTCCCGAACTCAGATATAAACAGCAAGAACAAGCAGTTTTTCAGAACAAATCCGACATCAATAGTCTGATACAGCAAGAAAAACAGGCAGAAAATGTCATTGCTCAACTTAAGTCCCAGTTACAAAACACCTCAGCTTTTTCCGCTAAAGATGTATTAACCAAAATCACCGAAAACCAAAAAAGAATATCAGAAATAGATTCTCAAATTAATCGCGTTAAGCTAGACAACCAAAAATTGAAGCTAGAAAAGCAACAGCAATTATTTGATAACCAAAAATCCCTAGCAGAAATAGATGCTCAAATGAGCAAAGCACAATTAGCTATTAGGTATCAAGAACTGCGTGCCCCGGTAGATGGTATTGTCTTTGATTTACAAACTCTCACCACAGGTTCTGCTGTCAACAACCCCAACGAACCAATCCTGAAGATTGTACCTAATGATAACTTAGTAGCTGCTGTCTATCTCACCAACAAAGATATTGGTTTTGTCAAAACTGGGATGGATGTAGATGTCAAAGTAGAATCTTTCCCCGAAAGGGAATTTGGTAGTATTCAGGGGAAATTAGATTGGGTTGGTTCTGATGCTTTACCACCAATACAAGAGCGACCTTTCTACGCTTTTCCTGCTAAAGTGAAGCTAGACCGACAAGCATTCAATGTTAATGGTGCTAAGCTTGACCTGCAGTCAGGAATGGCAATTAATGCCAGTATTAAAGTACGGAAGCGCACAGTAATGAGTATGTTCTTGGATATGTTTAATGAAAAAATGAAGAGCTTAGAAAATGTCAGGTAAAATAACATAGCCAATTATCGGCGTTTATCTGCTACAGGCTGCGGTTCATTATTTTTTCTAATTTGATTAGTTCCTAGTCAGCCAAAAAATAAAAGGCTAGGCTTTTCCTAGCCTTCTATGCATCTTAGAGACGGACATTTGGCTGCAAATAGGGAAAACCCATGCAGTCCAATGTCTGCGTAGTTTGTAATTTTTATACCATGCCGCCAGCAGCTTGAAAAAGTGCGCGGGTACGCTTAAAAGCTTGGGTAGCCTGAATTTGGGCTTGGCGATCGTCAGCCGATACCTGAGCCAACTTAGCTTCCGCTTGGTTATATGCAGCACGGGCTTCTTCCAGGTTAATGGTATCACCTCGTTGAGCGCCATTCACCAGAATGGTGAGTTCATCTTGCTCGACTTCAGCGAAACCACCCATAAGAGCGATAGCTGTCCAGTTGGAATTTTTACTAGCCCGCACACGCATCACACCTGTATCCAGGGCGCTCAATAAAGGTGCGTGTCCAGTCAAGATACCCAACTGACCTGTGGTACTGGGGAGGATTACTTCTTCAGCAGTAGCATCCCAGACAGTCTTATCTGGGGCAATTACACGCACAGTTAATGTCATATTTTGTCCAGAGTCAATAGTCAACACTCAACACTCAACAGTCAACAGTCAAAAGTCAGTTAGTGATTTGCTAATGACTATTGACTATTGACTAATGACTAATTTTTAGCCTTTTAGTTTTTCAGCTTTTGCCTTAGCTTCGTCAATGCTACCGACCATGTAGAAAGCTTGCTCAGGCAGGTTATCCAACTCACCATTGAGAATCATCTTGAAGCCTTTGATGGTGTCTTCCAGCTTCACGTACTTACCGGGGGAACCAGTGAATACTTCAGCTACGAAGAAGGGCTGAGACAAGAAGCGCTCAATCTTCCGAGCGCGAGCTACGGTGAGACGGTCGTCTTCCGACAATTCATCCAAGCCCAGAATGGCGATGATGTCTTGTAGTTCTTTGTAGCGCTGCAGAGTAGCTTGGACTGCACGAGCGGTATCGTAGTGGTCGCTACCAACAATACCAGGCTGTAACATGGTGGAGGTAGAACCTAGGGGGTCCACAGCGGGGTAAATACCCTTAGATGCCAAACCACGAGACAATACGGTGGTTCCATCCAAGTGAGCAAAGGTGGTAGCAGGTGCGGGGTCGGTCAAGTCGTCCGCAGGTACGTATACAGCTTGGATAGAGGTAATAGAACCTTCGGTGGTAGAGGTAATCCGCTCTTGCAGCGCACCCACGTCAGTACCTAGTGTAGGCTGATATCCTACCGCAGAAGGCATCCGACCCAACAGCGCTGATACTTCCGAACCTGCTTGTACGAAGCGGAAGATGTTGTCAACGAACAACAGCACGTCTTGCTTGTTAACATCGCGGAAGTATTCTGCCATTGTCAGTCCAGACAGACCAACGCGCATTCTTGCTCCGGGTGGTTCATTCATCTGACCATATACCAGAGCAATCTTAGATTCATTGAGGTTATCTTTGTTGATTACCCCAGATTCAATCATTTCGTTGTAAAGGTCATTACCTTCACGGGTGCGTTCACCCACACCAGCAAACACCGATACACCACCGTGCTGGGTAGCGATGTTGTTAATCAATTCCATCATAATTACGGTCTTGCCCACGCCTGCACCGCCGAACAGACCGATTTTGCCACCCCGACGATAGGGAGTCAGCAAATCCACAACCTTAATCCCAGTTTCAAACACGGAAGGTTTGGTTTCCAGGTCAGTCAGCTTGGGAGCTTCACGGTGAATTGGGCGGGTTTCTTCGTTAGCAACAGGACCCTGATTGTCTACAGGTTCGCCGAGAACGTTAAAAATCCGACCCAGGGTAGCTTTACCAACGGGCACAGCAATGGGAGCGCCGGTATCAACAACTTCCATACCGCGAACCAAGCCATCAGTAGTACTCATGGCAACAGCCCGCACTTGTTGGTCGCCCAGCAGCTGTTGCACTTCACAGGTAAGAGAAACTTCCTGTCCGGCGGCGTTAGTACCATTGATGGTCAGTGCGTTGTAGATTTGCGGCAGTTTACCGCCGGGAAATTTAACGTCTACAACAGGCCCAATGATTTGGGTTACGTATCCAATATTTGTTTTTTCTGCGGTTGTGACCATGCTTTCTCGCTTATTATGTGATTCAGCTGTCTGGGATCTGGACTCTTGTATACCGTCTTTTAGGGTATCACTTAATAGCATACCGAATGCCAATCCCCAAGCCGATCCCAAAAAAAAAATTGCTATGCTTACTATTGGCAACCAAAGCAGTAAAATATATAGTTTTCCTAGTTGATTCCTAGAGGTTAATCACTATCCTGGGAAGACTTGTTTAACCACCATTCCAGCAACATCGCCCGACATTGCAGACAGGTAAGGGAATTGAGTAACGACTGAATGCCTGCTGGGGTGGTGGGATAGGTACTGCCAATCTTTGCTGGGGGAATCTCAATTGTCAGGTGCAACTCAGCCACAAAGCCGTATACTCTCTGGTTAGAGAAAGAACTGTTAACCGCCCAACCTTGAGTGTTAAGAGGTGTGATTTGGGCTATTCCTTCCTTGGCTATCCCTAATTCTCTGTGCAAAATATTTGCTACTGCTGCTGTGGGATTCTCTGTGGGGGGAACTCGTCCACCGGGAAAATCTAGAGTTACCGTTTGTAAGCCAGGACGATACATAGGCGGCGGTAGAATTAGATGGTGATTTTGAATCGCTAAAATAATCGCCGAATCAGCTTTCTCTACCCGCCAGTACTCTAAAATTTTCCCTTGTTCATCTTGGAGATGTTCACCAATTAAGGTTAACCAATCAGAACGAATCTCGAAGATGCGATAGCTTTGCTGCTGCCCTCCGGGCAGATCGCTTTGCTGCTGCCAAGGTTGACCAGTTTTATCATTCATGGCGATTTTAATAGTTAGTGCGGACTCCTGAGTATTGGCTGCTGAATATAAGTATTTAGTTAATGTCTCATACATTACTCAGGAATAGATTTATTCCTATTTTGCATATAGTACCTGGTGAGCGATCGCTTTTGGTTTAGGACACCAAGCCCACTTCTGCTATCTTTGCATTAGTTTTTCTATTAAATGGTGAATATTTTTCTCTATTGCTCCCAAGGCTTGTTGGGGAGCCGTTTTATCTACATCGTGAACCAACCAGTATTCCACCGCATCTATCCACAGCGGAAAACGCTGCTTCATCAGCGGTCGGTGTTCTGATTCATCCAAGGCAATAATTATGTTTGCTAATTGAAAGTCTACCTTCTTTGCTTGTTGGGGAAAGCGTTCATCTACAGGTATATTTATTCCTCTTTCTGCCAGACCCACAACCGTATACCGAGACATAGCCCCGATATTGTTTACCCCTGTCTCAATTGCCAAACCCCGTGAATCAGCCACCCAATCCAATCCACGTTTAGCACAGTACCAATTAAACAGGTGTTCAGCAAAGCGGCTGCGGTAGTAATTTCCTGTGCAAAGGAACAAAATGTTTTTCATTCAGTAATTTTCCGCTGAGTATAACGGCTTTTTTGTAGCATATAAATCATAGATTCAACAAGTTGGCAGGATAACATATATCTACGTAAATCCTGAACAACGAGAAAACATATAGCAAGTCTTGCAGGAGTTGTACAAGAACCCTCACCCCTGTCCCCTCTCCCTAGGGAGAGGGGTTAGAAAACATATCTCTATTTTGAGTAGGTGGGCAAATTTTTGCCCACCCTACTGGATTTTAGTTGGCATTTTCTACAACTGGTTTTATCGTAGCTTGCATTGGCTCACCAATCTTGATTGATTCTCGGCGGTCATACTCTTTTTCTTGGGTATCAATTTTCCAATTAATATTTTTTCTAGTCTCAACAACAAACTTAATACTGTCATAGCCCGTGGCTTTGTGAACACCCATTTTATAGGGAATCACAATCAAATAACTTTCAGAGACACCGTTACTACACTGAGCATGTCCTGGTTTTGCTGGGATAGCTGAACAGTAACTGCCAAATTGATTTTCCCCGTTTATTGACAATACTCTAATATCATTTGTTGTTAAAACTTTTGGTAATACTCCCTTGGGATTTCTACCATCTGTATGTTCTTGATTGAATTTATCTAAGAATTTATATAGGGGTGATTTGGGGTTATTTGCTTTTTGTACAAAAGACTTGACCACTTCTGCTTTTAAAGAATCAACGCCTAATTCAGCAGCTTGTGCGGGGGATATTTGTATTCCAGATGTTGTAGTAGTTGAGCAAAGCATGATTAGCGCAGTTAACAGAAATTTGTTCATAATTGTTCCTCAATTATTCAATAATGGTCGATAAAGGGAAATCAGCATGAAGGGTTCACGCTGATTCCAAATCAAATTTAGAGACGCTATTTATCGCCTCTCTACTTCAACTACCATGCCGTGGAATTGTGGCAGTATTGAGAACTTCACAGGATAATTGTGTAATTCCAGATGATATTTAGATATTCTTTCTTTTTCTATCTAGTGGTACTTTATCTCTATTCACAATTACCAATTACAGCGAGTAAAATTGAACAGCGACAACGGCTAACTAGGATTCAAGATGCGGCAAACACTGGCAAGTGATACAGATGTCATCGTCATTGGTAGTGGTATTGGGGGTTTGAGTTGTGCAGCTCTGTTAGCACGGTATGGCTTTGATGTGACGGTTTGCGAAAGCCACAGCATACCTGGAGGTGCTGCTCATAGCTTTGAACGTAACGGATTTAAGTTTGACTCCGGACCGTCACTGTACTCTGGACTATCCTACAGTCCCTCTCCCAATCCGCTGCGACAAGTACTAGATGCCATTGGCGAGGAATTGCCATGTGTTAATTATGATACTTGGGGTTGCTGCTTGCCAGAAGGAGATTTTGATACTTCGGTTGGTGCAGACCAATTTTGTGACGTGCTGCTGCGGTTACGCGGGAAAGATGCGGTAATCGAATGGCGGGAGTTGCAGCGGGTGATGGCACCCTTTGCTAGTGCGGCGGTAGCAATACCACCAGCAGCATTGCGTTTTGATGTGGGTGCAGCCATCACGGTTGGTAAATTCGCCCCTTCCTTAACACGACATTTGACCAATGTTACCAAACTCACTGGTCCTTTCTCCGCTATTATGCACGGCGTTGTCCACGACCCATTTATCCGCAACTGGCTTAACTTGCTATGTTTCCTGCTTTCAGGATTACCCGCCGATGGCACCAGCGCCGCTGAGGTAGCATTTATGTTTGCCGATTGGTATCGACCGGGGGTAAAGCTTGACTATCCTATAGGGGGTAGCGGTGCTTTAGTTGACGCCCTGGTACGGGGCTTACAGAAACATGGTGGGCGGTTGATGTTAGGTGCCCATGTTGAGCAAGTGCTGGTGGAAGGTAAGCGAGCTACAGGTGTAGTACTGCGTGGAGGTCAAAAAATCAAGGCACGGCGGGCAGTGATTTCTAATGCCTCGGTGTGGGATACCTTGAAGTTGTTACCAGAAAAAGCTGTACCGCAAAAGTTTCGCGACAAGCGTCAAGCAATACCTGAGTGTGATAGTTTCATGCATCTGCACCTAGGTATTAACGCCCAAGGACTACGTTCAAATTTGGCGTGCCACTACATTGTGGTGAATGAGTGGGAAAGGGGAATTACAGCGGCACAGAATGTTGTCTTGGTGTCTATTCCCTCCGTGATTGACCCTTCCCTTGCGCCTCCGGGAAAACACGTAATTCATGTCTACACGCCTGGTAACGAGCCGTATATTTTCTGGCAGGGGATGGAGCGCTGTAGCGAGGAATATGCAAAGCAAAAGCAGCAACGTGCAGAGGTGATGTGGCAAGCACTTGAGCGGATTATTCCGGATATTCGCTCTCGTTGCGAGGTGACAATGGTCGGTACACCCCTCACCCACGAACGCTTTTTACGCCGCCACCGAGGTTCCTATGGTCCTGCTATTTGGGCAGGTTTTGGCTTATTTCCTGGTCCTGGGACACCCCTGGCAGGATTTTTCTGCTGTGGTGACTCGACCTTTCCTGGGATTGGGTTACCTGCAGTAGCAGCGAGTGGGATGATAGCAGCGAATACCCTCGCACCTGTGGGTAAGCATTTGCAAATGTTACGCGATATTGGGTTTGGGCTTGCTTAATCTTAGGATGTTGCACAGTATAATCCCAGAGCGATCGCGCTAGTTTGATTTCAGATAATCATCGATTAGTTGGGTATTTTTATACTATTTTTCTCATATTTTTTCTATAAATGTTGGTATAAACTGATAACTTGCACTCCTATGCAATAACCAGGAAGCGGCAGCCCACAAACCCTCGTTACTGGGCTTCAGCCTGGTAACGAGAATAAAGAGCCTCTGGCTCTTTTTGAGAATGGTGCAAGATGTTGATATAAAGAAATTTTAAGTATTGAAAAAGTGAATACTTTCGATAACATTAAGGGCGGGGACTAGACCTTCTGTTCAAAAGCTAGGTATGAAAATTTTAATTATAGAAAATGATTATACAACAGCCGATAATATCGCCCAAGCCCTGAAGCAGCAATCTTACAAGGTTGATATAGCAACAGATGCTACTAGCGGTCTCAAATTTACCATCGCTAGGGAGTATAATTTAATCATCCTAGACTTATGCGTACCATCAGATAATAGTATAAACCTTTACCAATATTTGCGATTCCAAGCTAAGCAAACCCCCATACTATTACTAACTCAACAAGACGCCACAGATACACTGTTAGAAGTATTAGATGATAAAATCGACGACTATCTGCTCAAACCCTTTGCCATCGAGGATTTGATATTGCGATCGCAGATTTTGTTACGTAAAACCAAACCTCACATCCGTACTTATGTACTAAGTTGGGGAGACTTGCGCCTCGACCAGGCTAAACTAAAAGTTACCTACCAAAATCACCCTGTCTCCCTGACGCGCAAAGAATACCAGTTAATTGAGCTTTTCCTGTTGCACCCGCAACAGGTTTTTAGTCGCAGTAGCATCATCGCTCATATCTGGTCAGGTGAGGAGTCTCCTAGTGAAGCTGCTGTTACCAACTTGATAAAAGACTTGCGGCAAAAATTCAAATTAGCAGGGATGGAGACAGACCCCATCGAAACTGTTTATGGTATCGGTTATCACCTGAAAAATTCCCCACTTCTAGAGAGTCAAATATTAACTTCTAATTAATCAGGAAAATCGATGGATAAAAAACAATTTACCAACCTAAAAACAGAAGTTTATGAGCATCCCTTTGACAGGAAAGCACTGGTGTCTTTAGAGCGAACTCCAGTGCTACCGCTGTTGCTCAAAAAAGTTAATGAATATGGCATCGATAGGTTACTGCGGCTGCAAACAATGGGGACTGATTTCAACGTTACCCCGCGTAATTTTCCTGAACTCCATGATGCTTTTGTGGAAAGTTGTAAAATCCTAGATATTGCACCCATCCCAGAATTGTACCTGTTTCGTGGCATGGGATATATTAGAACCTATGCAATAGGAGTGGAAAAGCCTTTAGTGGGTATTAATTTAGAAGGGATGGAATGGCTCTCCTACGATGAACTACTATTTGTTTTTGGGCACGAAGTTGCTCGCATTAAAGGAAAGTACCTAGCGTATCAGCAAATGGCTTATGTTATGCCAGTTGTGAAAAACTTAATCGCTAGTACAACATTAGGTGTAGGCGGATTGGCAGCAAATGGTTTAGAGATTGCATTATATAACTGGATGATTATGTCAAAATTTACTGCTGACCGCGCCGGTTTATTAGCTTGTCAAAATATAGATGTGGCAATATCTGCATTGATGAAATTGGGGGGATTACCAGGGGAATATTTGAATGCAGATAGCATCAATGATTTTGTCACCCAAGCTCGTGAGTTTAAAACAAGCAATCTTGATGGTTTAGATCAATTGACTAAGACATTTAGTTTCATGGAATATCAACTACCTTGGACAGTGATGCGAGCATCAGAACTTTTGAAGTGGGTTGATTCCGGTGATTATCAAAATTTACTCAAGGGAGAAGAGGTAGATGATAAGCAAATTAAGACTCAGGAAGACAATGAAGACTGGGATTTTCTAGCTGTGTGGGATACAAATGACTAGCTTCATATCTTACACCACGGGAGTTTCTAACTCCCGTTATTTATTCCTAGGTTAAACCTGAAAACGAGGAATAAAAGGATGCTGAAAAATCTGACAGCAAATATATAGCAGCAGACAGTTAATTGAGTGAATTTTAGGACATGATAGTAATTTCAAATAGCCAAGAAGAGCAATCTGATAACCTAATACAACAACCAAAACCATCGACAAAATGGTTGGCGATGCTAGGTATTGGTATGGGTGTATTCATCTTTGCATTGGATGTCTACATTGTGAACCTGGCTCTACCAATAATGGTGGAATCACTGCACACTAGTTTCGCTACCATTCAATGGGTGGTGTTAAGTTATCTGCTAGCGATCGCGATATTTGTGTTGAGTGCAGCCAGATTGGGCGATATGTTCAACAAGAAGCGATTGTACATGATTGGGCTGATAGTTTTCACCGTTAGTTCCCTGTTGTGTGGACTAGCACCCACTGTAGGCTTTTTGATAGTTTTTCGCTGTTTCCAAGGAATTGGTGCTGCTTTTCTATCAGGTCTGGGAACAGCGATGATTGTGGAAATATTTCCCCCGGAACAACGTGGATTAGGACTAGGAATCAGAGCCGGAATTTATGGATTGGGAATTATGTCGGGACCAACGGTCGGAGGGTTGTTGATTGGTCTGGGAGGCTGGAATTTAATCTTCTTAGTGAATGTACCGATTGGAATTGTTGCCACTTTGATTGTGGCTCGTCTTGTACCGGCTTCTGCTATCAGTGGCGCTAAACAAAGTTTTGATACCATTGGCACACTGATGCTGACGCTGACTTTGACCTGCTTTACACTGGGAATGACCCTATTGCAGAGCGAGGGTTTTGGCTCTTATAGAGCGCTAACTTTGGTTGTTTTATCTGCTATCAGCTTAGGGAGTTTTTTAGTTGTAGAAGCCCGTTTGATGGAGCCAATGCTCGATTTGGGGATTTTTCGCTCCCTAGAGTTCAACCTTGGCTTAGTATTGCGATTTTTGGGAAATTTCGTGATGGCAGGGGTCATATTTATCTTACCCTTTTTCCTAGAGTTAGTTAAGCAATATCCCACCGAGCAAGCAGGTTTGTTGCTGGCTATACCGCCGGTGATTATTGTCCTGACAGCACCAGTTGCAGGTGTTTTATCTGACCGTTTTGGACCACGTAGCATTAGTTTAATCGGACTAGTGTTGATAGCAATTGGCTGCTTGTTAATCAGTAAATTTGATACCGATTTAAGTTTAGTGAACTATATTACGGGAGTTGGTTTCTATGGGCTGGGAGTAGGAATGTTTCAATCCCCCAACAATAGCGCTATCATGGGAGCCGCACCACAAGAGCGCTTAGGTATAGCTTCGGGACTGTTGTCCTTATCGCGGATATTGGGACAGACTGCTGGTGTACCGTTAGTCGGTGCGTTGTTTTCCTTGGTGACAATTAGCAGCGCTCATCTTCCACCAGAGATTGATGTTACCAATGCACCACCGGAAGCATTAGTTTTTGGGATTCAAACTACTTTTAGCATCATCGCTGAGTTGTTAATGACTTCGGTAATACTTGCGGCTGGTTTGTGGTGGCTAGAGCATTCCTATAGTAAAGCCTCCAAAATCAATCACATGCTTGTTAAGTCTAAGTAATTGACTACTAAAAGTTGCAAAAAAATTAGGGTTTAGGTGGGTGGGTTTTGATAAAATAATCTATTTGATTGGTAATCGGGAAAAAATTTATACAAACTTTTAAGACAAACCAAGTATGTTATGTTACCTTGGCTAAAGATGATTTTCACCAAGAGATTAATCGACTCAGAAACTATGACTTCTTCTGAAATGACTACTTTGGAATATCAAAATCAAATAAAAACTGCCGATATGCTGGCAACATCATCCTCACCTTCCAAACCAAACAATTTGTTGTTTCTCAAGGTAACTGAATACTTAGTTTTTACTGTTTTTGCTTGTTCAGTCGTCCTAGCTATTGTTATTCCTGACGATAAAAGATTTATCATTTCGGCGGGGATTTCTCTAGCTATCTTTATTTTTCTGTTCCTGACAAATCAAAAATTGTGGCAAGCTTACAATAATGCGGCTGTGGATTTAACTATCAAGAAGCAAGCCGAATTATATCTCCTATCTAATGGTATTAACTCTGCACCAAATCTGATTCTTCCTGCTAGGGAAAAGGCTTTACGCTATTCCCAGGAGATGATTAACGATTATAAAAGAATTCGCAATCTGTCGCGAAATTTTTACTATATTTTGCAACTGGTAACTATTGTGCTATCCGGAGTCACACCAATTTTAGTTCTGGTAGACAAGTTGGAAGCAGGTCAAGCTTGGCTGAAGTGGCTGCCTGTAATTTGTCCGGCTATTGCGTCTATAGTCGCTAGTGTAGTTACTTCCTTTCCTTTTCAGAAAAATTCCGTTGCTGCTAATACCGCAGTGGAATTATTAGAAGCTGAACAAGAGAAATTTATCTTGGGAGTGACTCCTGCTTATCGTTGCGATGATGCATCTGATGAACGGGAACAACAACAAAAAGCAAAGCAAGCAATTGAAAACTTTGTGATTCAAGTGAACAATATTCATCTCAACCAATTGCAACAAACAAGTGATAGTCAGCAAAAGCAGGAGAACACACAACAAGACCAATCTAGCAGTTCCAACTAGTAATTCCAGTTACTTTGCTTGTTAAAGGTAAAATGAGCGGCTAGCTAGATACCCGACTTCTTGAAGAAGTCGGGTATCTAAATGTTAGGCTTTGCTGATTAAGAATCTGAATTTAAGCTCACCCAAAGATAACGGTTTTAAACACTCGATATTGCAAGTTTATATTGACCTTCAGCTAAGTTAAGTGGGTTGCATCCATTCTTCAACCACTACATCTAGAGTGGGCTGATTACGTAACTACTTTTTTCAGGCCTATCTTATTTAAAAGTATAGACAGAGCTAAAGAAATTGCTATGAGGATAATCCAGCTTGCTATTTTGATGAATAATATATGGTGAAACATAAATACAGTATGATTAAATATGTTAGTAGTAATAAATAGAAAAAATAAGTATAAAATCCCGTTTATACAAAATATACCCAAGCTGTATTTTGCTAGTATTTTTACTAATTTGAGTAACCATACAGGTAGTTGATTTTCTCTCAAATCAGCAAAACATAAGCAAAAGCTTATCGGGCTGAAAATACAGGAAATCATGACATATTCTAAAGCTTTATATCCAGGATGATTTGGGAAGAGTAAATTATATTCAACCAATAGCATTAAGAAATTACCTAAGATAATTGCTAGTTTAATGGCTGGTGGTAAAAAAGAAGATATTTTGACAATCCCAGATAAATTTTTAGACAAAAATCCGCCAATAGCGGCATAGATAAACCAGTATATAAATGGTGAACGCTCCAGAGACAACAAGCCGGTAATTAATAAGTTATTACCCTTTAATACCGACTGATATATAACAAAAAAGATACCAAGCTGGATGAGGATAACAAGGAAAAGATTTCTGGGATTTTGCAACCAATCTCGTAGCAAAATATAAAGAGGTATGAGTTGAAACAGAATTAGTAAATAGTATGCACCTGTGAAGATTTCTCCTTGGATAATTTGAATAGCAATCTCGCTAATTGAGTTACCTGTGAATAATTTGAGAGCAGCGACTAAACTAAACCAAAATAACGTGGGAATTGCTAGGCGAGAATAGCGTTTTTTAATCAACGATATGGTAGAAATCGGAGAATCTATAGATAATCCCTGTTCCAAGAGCAGAAAAGAAATGGTCAGCAGAACTGGTACGCAAAATCTCAGCGGTGAGAAGAGAACATCTAAGAGAAATGCACTGTCTACGTAAGTAGATTTGGGAAGAAAAAGAGAATGATAGGAGACAACAGCAGTAATGCTGATTGCTTTGAGAAAATCGATAAAAAATAATCGAGTTTTTTGTTGTTGTTGAATAGGGATTTTTTGTTTCATTCCCACTGTACTAATTTTTTTGAATATTGTTTAAGCTGTTCGATGAGGAGACTGAAGTATTTTTCTTCAAAGCTTTAGTGACTAAATTAATTAATAACTTTGGTATCTCACCACCAGAGAAGAAGGAGATGTTAATTCCGTAGAGAAGAATCACGAGAATTGCTTGGAAGTAAGGGCGTAAATATTCTGGTAATGGACTAATAATTACAGTAATTAGTGACAGTATGACAGCCACGGTTGGTAACAGCACAGGTTGTAGTAAATCTTTTAGTTTCCAACCAGCAGAGCGACAAATAGCAATCCAAAACCAAACAGAAGCAGCTACACCCATTACTAATGCAGTAGCATAGGCTACTCCTTGCACTCCTCCCAACCATGCACCGATGAGAAAACCACAAATAGATACAGGCACTAAAACCCAGTTAATGGCAGCATTAATATGGGGTTTGTTGAGCGCGTTCAAACCATTACCTAAGATAGCCATAAAGCCGCGCGCATAGGCAAAAATCAGCACAATTTGAAAGATATTTGCAGATGCTGTCCACTGGGCGCCGTATACCAGAGGAATTACCCAAGGTGCAATAACAAATGCTACCCCATAGATGGGAGCGTAAACTAAGGCGTATAACTGTAGCACTTGAGAAATATATACCCGTTTACCGTCATCGTCTTTTTGGGATAGGACTGAGAAATTTACGCGATTAATTTGTGACAGTGCAAAACTAGGTAACATTGCCAGTTGATAACCCATGTTGTAGAAACCGAGCGCTTGGGCGCCAATTAACCTACCGACAATTAAATTATCAATGTTGGTATTTACGTATACTGCAAGATTGATACCCACAAGGCTGCTGATGTAGCCGCGTACTTCCCGCACAGCGGCTGCATCTGGGATGAGGTGGTAAGTAAAAGAGTAGCGACTTAACGAGCGTTTGAGCAATGCATCGATTGCGATCGCCGCAATTTCTCCTGCTACAAAAGACCACACACCCCAACCAAGGACAGCACCGCTGATAGCTATGGTAAATCTAGTTACCTCTCCTAGACAATCAGAAATAGCAACAGCGCGAAATTTCATCTGTCGTTGCAAAACTGATGCGTGAGAACCAGTACCTGCGCTAATCAGAAAAATCAAAGCAGCGCAAATAGTTAAGGGGAAAACTAAAGGTTCACGAAAAAACTCTGACAGGGGAAATGCAATCAATGATTGCAGCAAAAACATGCAAATTGAGATATTAATTCCCAGACTGTAAACGGCATTCGCTAACTTTTTATCTTCCAGACCTTTATAAACTAAAACTCCAGCAATTGCTGTGTCTTTAAACAGTGCTGAGAGGGTGGTAACTACTAAAACCATCCCCCAAATCCCGAAATCTTGAGGAGAAAGTAGACGAGCTAAAATAATCTGAGCGATGAGTTGTGAGAGTTTAGCAATTACAAAACTCACCATCAACCATAGACCACTTTTAGCAATTTTGGTAGCGTTAACATTTGTCATAGAAATATTGTTGAATTATTGCAGACAAGGGGTGGGGGAAAGAATTTTATCGGCGTTAAAGGGCAGTTAAGTATTGCTTTTTCAGACTTTTACAAGAGGGTTAATATTCAGCAACAGTGGGAAACGGAGTTTTGCGGGTTGCTATTTCTTTACCTGCACTACCTAAGCGATCGCGTAAATCTGCATTCGTACACAACTGACGCAAACCCTGTGTAATTTCATCTACTGAGTCTGGGGATACCAAGATACCATTGACACCATTAATCACCGCATCTGTAACCCCTCCAACCCGCGAAGCAATTACAGGTTTCCCAAAATATCCGGCTTCCAGATAAACAATCCCAAAGCCTTCAATGCTGTCAGCTTTAGTATCAAAATAGGTTAATAATCCAAATAAATCGCTAGCCATGTAGTAACTAGCGAGATGGTTATCAGGTACATATCCAGCAAAATGCACCCGTTGTGCAACCCCTAAACGCTGACTCAGAGATTTTAATTCCTCTGCGATTGCACCACGACCGCAGATGAGATAATGGACATCCAAGCCATCAGCTAGCAATAAAGGTAAGTTCTCGATTACCCTGTCAAATCCTTTACGATTCACCAGACGACCTACAGACAAAATCACGATTGCTGATGGTGGAATGCCGTATTTTTGGCGCACGGTATTTCTAGCGTCGGCAATACACTCAGTAAATTTTCCTGGTCTAACCGTTGGATTAATGACATGGATTGGTGAGTTACACTGACAGTGATGCAAGAGGTAATCTTTGGTAAAGTTACTGTTGCAGACAATTCCGGTACAGCGTTGTAGAGTCCACTGAAAGAGCGATCGCAACCAAAAATTTTTCAGCGGACAAAGAACATCATTACCATGCAAATAGATAAAACACTGAATAGGTAATAAATAGCTGAGCAATAAAAGTGAAGGAAAATCATAACCATGTGCCCATTCAATGGAACGGTAACGGTAGCGAAAATATAACTTAATTGCTAGAAAAAAAGAGCAGGTGATATTTATAATTTGCTTGAGAATACTACCTAAATTTCCTGATGGTAAAAAACTTGGTAATTTCCAGCGATGTATGGGAAAAGATTGGTTTTTATCAAAGGCTGCATCTCCTGGATAGCTAGCTGTGAGCAAAATTACTCGGCTTGGTTCTTGCAGACAACGATTATAAACATATTCCTCAATACCGCCTTCTTTGGGGAAAAAAGTCCGGGAAATAACCAAGATATCTCGTGATGCTTGTTCTTTTGGTTTTTCAGGAGTTATTGGTAATAGCTTATTCATATTTTTGCGCTTAATTCTTCAGGTGGAGCAATGGGAATTACACCCGTAATCGCCATTAATCGAGCCGTATATTCTTCAATACTGCAATTATTTTCCACCCAGGTTTGACCTTGTTTTAAAACATTGCAAGTATTGGGATCTTCAGCAACGCGGACAATGGTTTGTGCGACTGCTTCCGGGTTATTGGGGTCAACAGTCCACTCTGGAGCAAAATGATTTAAAATCTCACCAATACCGCCAGTTTGACTACCTATAACTGGTACACCGCAAGCAATTGCTTCTACTACAACCCGACCAAAAGGTTCTCTAGGAGCGAGAGTCACTACGACATCGGCATATTTGTAATAATTTTCAATGGCAAAGGTGGGAGATAATATTGTAAATTTATCCCCCACCCCATAATTATTGGCAGTTTCTATTAAAGTCTGACTTCTGATGCGATTAGGGGAATTATCTTCGCCAATTACTACCCAGTGATAGTTATGACCACTTCTTACTAAATCCGCCAATACTGGGATGAGTGAGCGGAGATTTTTGTCATTCACCATCCCCGGTTCTGTAATCCGTGATGGGGTTAAAATAATCCGGGAACCTGAAGCAAGAATTGGTTTTAAATCTTCAGGTGGAAGATTAGTAGGAGGACAGGAATTAAACTTTTTAGTATCTACAGGTTGATAAAGAATACCACGAATATCCGGCATGATGGAACGCACATGACTAGCAGTGAAGTGGGAATTACAAATCACACGGGGTGCTAGATAAGCAAAGGTCAACTTTCTCGCGAAATAACCACATATATTGTGGGAAAGTGCTAAGTCATGACAAAAGTGATAAACAGGACGATTTTGCAGGCGCAAATTAATAGCAGCACGCAAAAGAATGGGCATAAAACTACGCCAAACACAGTTATCTAGCAACACAGAGTAATTTCTTGGTTGCTGGTTAACCCAACTTAAAGCACGCTCCAAAAATTGAGCTTGATGTTCTGGTTCTGCGGGAATAATTTTTAAGCAAAAATCTAAACCTGCTGACTGGAGGTATTTTTGCATGAAGGAATCAGCGGGGACTAAAACACATATTTTTTCTGTTGCACCAAGACGTTTAAATCCTTCAATTAATAAAGCAAGACTCACGAGAGTCCCACCTAAAGAATGAGTGGCTCCTGGTATAACTACAAGTTTCTGTAGATGATTAGTTAAAGGCATAAATTAATCCTTGTTAATTTCTAGATAATTGAAAATCAGATGGTTGTTTACCTGTTAATTTAAATCGCAAATATCCCCGACGTCCAAAGCGGATAAATTTCTTTCCTTCTTCAGGGTAAAGCGCAAAAATACTGCGCTGGACTAGCTTCCAAAAAGTTTCCTCAAAGCTGCGTTTCATGGCAATACTTTCTCGTAAAGAAAGCCAGGTAGTATAGAGGGCTTCCTTTGAAGGTAAACCACCTTGTCGCAGGGATACAAAGCTACGATAATCTGCACTACGTTGAATATCAAAACGCTTATCGACCCCGGATTTTGTGGCAGCTTCATTGATAAACTTAGCTGTTTCCTCATAGACCAGCATCCAATAGGATAAATTCAGACTGCGACTCTGCATATTATTCCCGTGCTGACGATAAAACATGAGTGATTTATTAATACATCCTACTTCACCTAAGAAGGGAATTGTTGCCGTTAAATAAGGGTCGGCTCCCATAGTTTTTTTTGTGGGAATAGGTAGCACTCTTTCCAAAGCTTCGCGACGATAAGCAAGAGCAGAAGTAGTTTCCCAAATATATTGACCCCATTGCAAAAGCAGGTTTCGTACATCACCCTGACTAAAATTAGTCGGTCCGTAACCAATAGATAAACCCTGTCGATCTACTATAGTTTTAGCATGAATAATTTGTATCCATTCCGGATGGGTAAGAAACGCTCGTACCACCTGTTCTAGTTTCTCTGGATGAAAGTAATCATCAGCATCGAGTAAACAGATTATTTCCCCTCTAGCACGCGCAATTCCAGCGTTTAAAGCGGCTCCCATACCTGCATTAGGTTGAAATATGGGAATCAAGCGCGTTCCATAGGACTCAATTACTGCTGGGGAATTATCTGTTGAGCCATCATCAACTACAATCAACTCAAAGTTTTTGTAGGTTTGTTGAAAAACGCTATCAATTGCTTGTTTGAGGAAGTTACCGTAGTTGTAGTTATCGATAATGACGCTAACTAAAGGTTGTGCTGGGAGCTTAGTTAATGTTTTAGCTGTTAAGGGAAGATTGTTCATGGTTAACTATAGTCTCTAACTTATTTGGACAAAGTAGCAGTCTGGAAAAAATTAATTAACTTATAACTAATTTTAGAATTAAACACCGCGAGCATCGCTGTTTTCATCCAGAGATTTCTAGCTCTTTTATCCTTTAATAGAATTAGGGGGTAAAAGCGAATAGCCTGGGATAATGTTTCTTTAGTTTTACGTATTTTATCTTCTCCTTGTGCAAACGTCCAATACTTGTAAGCCAGATATCTATAGGTGTTGGCTAGGCTTTGTTTTTTCAAGGATTGCAATTGTAATGGAGCAGCTTGAAATGCTTTTTCTGTAACTCTGAGCATACACTGTTCCATGTATTCAATTTTGGCAGACATTGTTCCTGAAGAACCACGATAAAAAATCTGGTATTTGGGCACTAAAACAAAGGGAAACTTGGTAGCTAACCGCAGCCAGTAATCCCAATCTGCTGCACCATCTACAGTGGAATCAAATTCACCGATTAACTCAATTGCTTCTTTAGTAATTAAACAATTTGAGCCATTCACAATAAAATTATTTACCAATAAATCAGGGTAAACATCGCCTTGAAAATCAAAACACATCCCTGGCTTAATAGATTCTCCCTGCTCATCCATAGAGTAAATCCAACTGTAAGCGACTCTGGCTTCTGGATACTTCTTTAAGGCTGTAATTTGAGTTGATAATTTATCCTCAGTCCATAAATCATCAGCATCCAAAAAGGCTATATATTCTCCTTTAGCCAAGTAAATACCACGATTACGAGCAACTGATAACCCACCATTAGGAAAGGAAAAAACGTGCAACCGCGCATCACTAATGGTGTTTATTAGTTCTAAGGTTTTATCTGTAGATCCATCATCGATCGCAATTAGCTCTAAATCCGTAAAACTTTGCCTCAAAACCGAATTTATTGTCTCTAAAATAGTTTTTTCTGCGTTATAAGCAGGAACTATCACTGAAATAGTTGCCATGATTCTTGACTGGTTATTTTCTCTAGATATGGAGTGAGATAGACAGGACTTACGCAAACACTATCTGAAACTCTGATTTCTCTGTGCCCTCTGTGTTCTCTGTGGTTACTTTTTCCGTTAATTGTGCGTAATTACTAATAGAAATCAAACAAATTCTCTGATAACTTCTAAAGTGAGTCAGTCAAACGAAACTTTGAATTATTCAAACTGACGCACCCTAGAACTTAGCTTACTTACCCGAAAACTTGGAACGTAAATACCCCCGCAACCCTAGACGGAGAATTTGTTTTCCTTGTTCAGGAAACAAAGTACAAATGCTCCGATAAGCTAATCGGATGCAAGTATCTCTAGGACTACGACCAATTGCGAGACTTTCTTGTAGAGATAGCCAAATAATTTCTAACTTTGACTGTAAAGATGCACTACCTGACTGCATCACTTTGTAGCTACGATAATCTACATCACTTTCTAAATTAAAGCGTTCTTGTAATCCGACTTTAGCGGCTGTTTCATTGATAAATTGTGCCGTTTTTATCCGTTGCTGAATCAAATAATTTAAATTGTCATTATATGCTCGCATATTGTTACCGTGCATTCGGTAAAACATCAAAGGTTCATTGATGCTACCAATTTCACCATAAAAAGGTAGTGCAGCATTTAAAAATGCATCTACACCCCAACCTTTTTTTAGGGGCATAACCTTTTGTAAATCAGCCCGACGACACGCTAATCCCGAACTAATTGCTGATGCATATTTACCCCATTTTAAGAGGAGATGTTTTACATCACCTTGACTGAGAATATTAGAAGTGCTGCTGCCAATAATGTTACCATCTTTATTAACAGAAATCCAACAATGACCAACCATAATCCACTCAGGATGTTCTTGAAAAGATGTTACTACTTTCGCAAGTTTTTCGGGATGAAAATAGTCATCAGCATCCAGAAAACAAATAATTTCCCCCTGAGCTTTTTCTATTCCGATATTGAAAGTTGCTTCCTGTCCCGAATTTTCCTGCAAGATAGCTATCAGACGAGAACCGTAGGATTGAATAATTTCTCTGGAGTTATCTGTTGAACCATCATCTACGACTATCAGTTCAAAATTTTGATAAGTCTGAGCCAAAACGCTTTCAATTGACTGGTGCAAAAATTTTCCGTAATTGTAGTTACCGATAACAACACTAACGAGAGGATTGTCAGGAAGATTTTTGGATTCAGGAACTAATTGTAATTGGGTTTGAAGCATAATTAATCTCCGGGGGTTAATCTAATAAATAAATACTTTGGCAAATTTCTGCTGGTGAGCAATTGGTGACAGGGATTTATGAGTGACGGCGGTAATTAATATCAAGGGCATCAACATCGATTCAAACTCCATAGAACTAAAAGTCAAACTGAATAATAGGTAGACCAACAAACAAGATATTGGTCTGGTGGCTCGTGTTTGATAAAGCCAAGCAATTTGTGATAGCCAATAGGTCAAAAAAATTGCTGTTCCTAGTAAACCTTTACGATAAAGTAACGTCGATAAAATGAAACTATGGGTACCAACCATTGCTGGTGCGTATCCCGGTAAAACCGTCTCTCCTGGTACTACATGACCGAAGATTAATTGGGTATCAGAGCCATTGATAAATCCTTTCCATGTTTGGCGGTAAATTTCTCCCCGTACTTCTGTTGAATCGGCGCGAAAATCGCTAGTTGCTGATGCTGTATTAGAAGCACTTTGGGTGAGTAAATCGTTAACCTGTGGCACTGATAATGTAGTGAAACTTAGACAAGCTAGGAGCGCAAAAACCAGCCAAATCCTGCCATGTTTACCTGTAGTTAGTAACCATCTGAGGCTGATAACTAGAGGAATAACTAACCAAGCGGCGCGAGTTCCACTTAATAGGAGTAAGAAAAAAGAGCTAGAAAATAGACTCAATGACCAAACTTTATGTGGGATATCTAAAGCTAATAAACATAGAAACCCCGCTACCAAAGCAAAGGATTCTGGTCCGTGGAAGAAAAACACATAACGCGCCATTCCCCCGATGGAACGGTGGGTGTAAAAGTAGGGCATTAAGAAATTACTATTACCCATTCCGGGAACAAAAATTTCTCCTTTACCTGTGAGCAAACCAAATAGACTGCGCGGTGGGAGAAACACCCCTTGCTTCCAGACAAAAAAAATCACAGCCCAGAATATTAACATCATTAAAACTACAACGGAAAACGCCCAAGCAACAACCTGTAGACGCGCACGAATTTTGTAAGTTTGGATATACCAAAGTACAGCTACTGGAGCTATCCAGACCATAATTGAACTTGTAATTCCTCTGGTATTCACCGCATAACCGTTATAAACTGCCCAAAGAGATATTGATATTAATTCGTGTAATCCAACAACAAAACCTGCAATTACAAATAAACTGGGTCGCAAATACAAACTACCATGACGCAAATAATGATAAACAAAAATACTAATTGCCAATACAATAGTTAAATAGCTCCATCCCCATAACCACCAGAGGGGAATCAAAATAATACAAGCACAAACAACTTTTTCTGATTGGGTGAGATGATCCCACCGCAACCATATACCTGTGAACAGCGGTGGACTCGGCTGGGATGAGGGAAATGCAGAGATAGGGGAGATTTTTTGTGACTTCATATGCTGAACTAACTCTTACTTGGTGTGTAAAGATACCCCTTTTTTTGAGTCTCCGTACCGTTGTTCACCAAGCCAACAATATTTGCTTGATGGCGTGATAATTGCTCAATGCTACTGTTGAAAGCATGACTCTGACTGACTCCTAGCCAAGTGACAAGTAATACATTCCCAGTAGCGTGAGCCATTAAAGCGGCTTCACTAGTCAGAGTGATGGGGGCGCTATCAACAAGTACGTAGTCATAATCATTACCAGACTGTGCTGTCTGAAGAAACTGCTGAAAGCGTCCGCGAGCCACAAATTCCATAGTTTCGCTACCATGAGGGATGGTTGGTACTAGGTCGAGGTTGGGAGCGACATGGATGGGGATAAACCGCGAACCATTGATATCTGCATGGGAATAGCCTAAACGTCTGCTGAGTTCCGCTTTGTGAAAGTCACCATCTACCAGCAGTACCCGGAAACCTAAACTTACCAGAGCATAAGCTAATCCTAGGGTGACGGTGGTTTTCCCTTCATGTGCGATCGCACTGCTAATCATCAAGCAATGGTTATCCAGTTGCATCATACTCACAGATGATGCTAGCCTTTGAAACTCTAGATGTCCTTCTGTACCTGACTTCAGCGGTATGACAACCTGCTTGAGTCGGGGAATACTACCCAAAAGGGGAATCTCCACATCTCTGAGGTTCCCCAACCCCAACAGCGGATTGCGGCTTTCTAAAAAGAGTACAACAGCGACACTACCAAAGACAGAAGCGAGAATTCCCCCCAACAGGATGGCTTTGCTTTTGGAACTCGACGGACGGGGATTAACAGTGGGTTGACTCAGGGTTTGCACACTGGGGTAGGTGCTTAAAGCATTCAGCCGAGCCTCTTGCATTTTAGCTACCAAACCGTTATACACCCCTTCGGCAATATTATACTGCCGCTGTAGCTCCTGCAAGCGGGACTGAGCCGCTGGGAGAGAGCGCAAGATTTCCTTTTGCTGGTTTATCTCTACTTCTAGCTGTTTAACTCGTTTTTCTAAAGCCCTATTTTCACTTTCAGCTAAAACCAGTCGCTGAATCATTACCGCAGAATCACTGTCCACAGATGTATTAATTGCTTTGACTCCGGCACTAGCATCTGCAATATAAGTCTGCATTTGCTGACGTAACTTGTCGCGCTCCGATAGCAGTTTTATTACTTGGGGATGGTCGTTGGTATATACAACCTGGAGTTTAACCAGTTCCGCTTCCACTTCCGGCAGTTTTTGGCGAATATATTGATAGTTGCGGTTCTCTTTCAATTGCACAGATTTGATTGCAGCTTCGGGAGTTAACCCCAAACGCTGCGATAACATCTTCACCTGAGCTTGACTCGCTTGAAATTCCGACCGCACCTGAGCCAAGGTTGTTGTCAGTGTATTGATGGAGACAACCATCTGCTGGGTCTGGTCTTCGTTGCTGACCAAATTTGCAGACTGCTTATACTCCGCTAGTTGTTTCTGTGCTTGTTGTAACTTTAAGCGTGCTTGGTTGAGTTCCTTCTGAACCAATTTTGCTCGTCCAGCAGCATCCTGTACACGCAATTCATCCAAGCGATTTTGAAATACCGTAATCAGATTAGTTAATCTTTGACGAGCAATAGCGGGACTAGAACCATTAGCACTCAAGGAAATAATTGTTGTTTCCCCCTGGGGAGAGACATCAAATAACCCTCGATAGGTACTGGTGGAAGGATACAATTCCTTTTCCGGGTCAACTTTTTGCACGGCAATTAAAGTGTCATCGCTGAGCAAAATTGCAGATAAAATCTTCAAGGGATTCAACTGTTGTGAGAAAACCACACCACCACCACTCAAATTACCTAATGTACCTAAATTGGCATTTAAGTCACTAGTTGTATGGGGCAAAATCATTTCTGCATTCGCATTCCAGACTTTGGGAGTTTTAGAAATTATCTGGTAGGTTGCTGCTAACAGAACTGCATTCAAACCTAATAAAGCTATCCAATGTCTAATAGCAACTGCAAAGATTCTATTCATGCAATATATTACTCCTAAATTGAGCGGACGCGGGAAATTATTGGGCAAATAATCATCAGTTATTTTCTAACTGCCAAGCTATCTGTTTAAATAAAGCTTTCCCCTGGTACAACAGATATATAGGACTGTGATATGGCTGGAGTTTTGCTTGCAAAGTCTTGTAGACTTCGGTATTTTTCCACCCAGATTTAGACAAATAACTCTCCAACCATTGCAAATATTTCAACTGTGTAGGATTCAGTCGCTGAGTATGATATTTACCTGTTTTTTTCGATACATTACAGATGGAATCCGGATGCTGTCGATATCTATCCCAACACTCACCCTCCACAAATATAGAGGTGGTCAGACACACCTTGGCAAAAAATGCTTGGTCTTCAAACATGTTGCGAAAACTTTCTTCAAATCCCCCCACCATTTCTATGACTTCCCTTCGGATTAGCACACCACAAGTAGCAGGAGTTTCCCCTTGTCCTCGTAAAAATACTGTTAGTAATTTGGGTGGTACTACTAAAGTATTGGGTTGGACACCCAAAACCCGCAAGCGATCGCGTCCTGCATCTTCTGGTTTACCTGTCCAGCTATACCACATGAGAGTAGGTCCATACACCATGCCCGCATCAGGACATGCATCTAAAATTGCTACCTGCTTTTCTAACTTAGGTGTTAACCAGATATCGTCAGCATCTAAAAAAGCAATATACTCCCCTAGGGCATGTTTCAAGCCCAGGTTACGTGTAGCTGAAAGCCCACAATTTTGATGATTTTTATGTTCTAAGTAGCGCACTTTCTCCGGATATTTTTCTGCATACTGGCGAGCAATTTCTGTACTTTTATCTCTGGAACCATCATCCACCAGTAGCAGTTCCCAATGTTTGTAGGTTTGATCAAATACACTTTGGATTGCTGGTTCAAAGAACTTCTCCCCATTGAAAAAGGAGATAATTACAGAGACTATTGGCTTGTTGGTCATAGCATTTTGATGTTGGATTGACGTTTTTCTGTAAGTAAAATTAGGGTGGCATTGCTACTAAATGGCGGGGAATAAAATCTAGAGATGGTAGGCAATTCCCACCCTAAAAATCATCTTTTTCAGATGTTTATAGTAGATAAATCAGCAGTTTTAATTCTCAAACCACTCAAATAACCGCCGAGCAAACTCTTCCCCATTGCAGTCTTCCACAACAACCCTAGGTAAAGCAAAGCGATCGCTATGTTTTCCCACAGATTTAGGTACGGTAGAACAAGCACACCTAAAACCAACTTCCTGGACAATGGCTTTAGTTTCCTCAGTAAAATTACCATGAGGGTAAGCAAAAGTCACTACCGGAAGCCCTAAAATATCCTCCAGTACAGCTTGAGAGTGGGTAATTTCCAACCACTGTGCATCTGTACTTAAAGTGGAAAGAAAGGGGTGAAAAACTGTATGTGCCCCAATTTCAATTAATTCCCCGGCAGCTAATGCAGATATTTCCTCTGGGGTGAGGGTGCGATGAGTTGAGCGCACCGCTATCTCAACACCAGCCCAAATGCGGATTTCCTCAATCAGGTGCCAACGTTCCCGTGCGGGTAAAGGATAAAGTAATTGATACAGCGAATAGTATAAAGAATGGCGAATACTGGGGATATGTAGACTGAGATAATTTAAGTGGCGATAGCGCTGTGCGTCTTGTTCGCTGTAGTTAGATGCAGCTCCTAATTCCCATTCGTAGTTAGTACCTTGAATTTTCAGACTCAAGACTTCTGGTAATTTCCCTGGTTGTAACAATAACCTATCTAATTCATCCGTCCAGAACTCTCGCTCTTGCACCATGTATCCGGTAGTCAGAAATATAGTAGCAGGAATTCTATAGCGCTCTAGTATTGGTTTAGCATTGTACAGGTTATCTGCATATCCATCATCAAAAGTTACGACTACCTGCTGTTGGGGACGCTTACCAGCTTCCAGAGTCTGGTTTAGTTGTTGCAGTGACACCGCAATGCCGAGATTTTGCAACACTTCCATCTGTTCAGCAAAGTTGCGGGGACTGACGCACAGCGACCAAAAGTCTGAAGTCACGTCCGCTACACTGTGGTAGAGCAAGATCAGTCCTCCCGGTGAGATGCGATTTCGCAGTCGCCGCGCCTGTTGTCGCCATCCACTGATTGCAGATATCATTATCTTTTCACCCCTGGTTTCACGGCTCTGGTGGTGATAATCACTTCAAAGTTGCGGTCCCAGTAATCTAATTCTGCTGGTTGCAGTTCTTCTGTTGCCAATCCATACAAAAATGCGGTAGCAGTCAATACATTGCCCTGAGTCTTAACTTCCACATTTGCCGCCGGGAAAAACTTCTCAAACAACCGCCGTGCGGAAACAGAGGTAAAACTCCAGCACTGGTATTCTTGCCATTGGTCGTTAACTATATGACATAAACCAGGAAATGTCGCCAGTACCACTCCACCCGGTTTGAGAATCCGGTAGATGGTTTCTAGGGCTGCTGGTACATCGTAGATGAACTGTAATGTCTGCGTCAGAATCACACAATCAAAGGCATTTGCGGGAATATGGTCTGCACAGGTCAAATCACCCACAAATGAGGCTTCTGGGTTCCCTTCCACCACGTGTAGGACATCGCTGGTCGTCACCCTATCTCCCCCAAATTTCCTGGTATACTCTCTGTCCCCAATTTCCAACACCCGTCCTTTGACATCATCCCGATATTGGCTGAGAAACTTTTCCACATAGTAACGGTCAACGGGTAAGCCCCTATCGTAGCCAAATTTACGACTGATGGGTACGACTCGTCGCAGACTACCAAGGTCTACTGCTCCCACCGGAGGGCGATATTTTGCACCCAATAGTTGCGTTCCTAAAAAGCGATGAACCGGAGCGGGTAAGATTTGACGAGCGATTAGTTTCAAATTTTGCTGCATCAGCATTACGAAGTTCCTCTGGTTGGATATTTACTTGTTAAAATTTCCAAATTCCCGATGCAAAATGATTCCTAATTTTGAATTTGCAACTGCTAAATTTGGGTTTTATTGTAGCGCCACCCAATGACCCTCTGGGGCTAATTAATTGGCAATTAGGCATGATTAACTACTAAATGTTTTGACTTCTGTTAATTGCTTGGTGATTTTTCGGGGCAAAATATTTTCCTTGTGATTGCTCACCAATGTTGAACCTGGATATTTCTTTAGTAGATGGTCTGTTAATTTCATTCCGGAAAATAATTCTCCTTGAAAAGCTGGCGGCGGATTTAAAATAATTTTTTCCAGACTTTCTAAGGATAAGCAGTAAGAGATTCCCAGTTGCTCAACACTTTGAGCAAATAATAGTTGATGGTCATCGATATGCTCTTTGTAACAAGCTAGTCTTGGTAGTAAGACAAAAGATGCTGACTGCGATGCTAACGCCCTGGTCAAGCCCTGACCTGCATGAGAGATAACCAACCGAGAACTTTTTATTTGGTTCATCAATTCACTGGATTCAACTATAGGTACAGTTGTCACCAATGAATATTTCTCCAGTGCAGATACATCAGTTTTATAGTGCTGCACAAAAACAGATTCGGAAATTAACTCTCTTTCTAGAAGAATGCTTAGCCAATTAATCGCCCTGTCAAAGGTAAAAGGAATAGTTCCTAAAGTTACAGTTATCAATTTTTCTACCTCCATATACAACATGGAAACATTAGATATAGCCTTTAAATGCTGCCTTGGAGTACTTAGCAGACAACTCAGGCCACTGCACGTAAAGTTCGTTGCATAAAAAATAGACCAGCTTGCCTGAAAGACTCAATTCTTGAGAGCGAGATATGCTTTCAACGTAGATGAAATGTTTGCCAAAAAATTTAGATGCAATGGCAAAGTTTACAGCAATATTAGCCCCTGTGGAAATAATTACATCTGGTCGTTCCCGCTCAACAATTTGGATAATTTTGGGAAAATTCAAGACAAATGGAATTAACTGTCTTGGTCCTTGGTACGGTAGCCAATAGACTTTTTCTTGCCAATTATTAAGTATCTGCGTATCTTTTTTCTGGTCAGTCACCCAGACCCTTTCATGTTCCGACCAAAAAGGTTCTAGACCTCTCATGGTCGCAAAATGACCTCCGGAAGTACAAACGAGTAATAACTTCATAGCTGACCACAATTCGCTGAAATTGAAATATAAGCACGGTAAAGCACCCTGTTTTATCTACATATAGAACATAGTTTGAGTCTAAGAAAAAGGCATATCTTGCACCTAGTCCTGGCGATTAGAAATCGCGGAACTATACAAACTAAATCGCTGGTGGAGATTCATGAACAACCAACGATTTCAAACCCACGTCGGCAGGTTTTGTCTGTGTAGTCCCAACTTACAGTCCCAGCAGTGCAAGATATGACATCAGGCATTTTACCGGGGATTTTGATTCAAACTTGATTTGGTAGAAATCACCCACAAAACGACTTTAGTTGCTCTTGGCTTTTTGCTTTCAGAGGCAACTTACTTTTCTATGGTTAAATTTATCACGTGGTATTTAAAGATGCAATAAAAAATGACAGTAACTATGTAAAGTTATTACCTATAATTTTTGATATTTTCGATTGTTATTTTATTGTTATTTTATTGTTATTTTATTGTTATTTTATTATCTCATTGGTCAGCAAAAAATCTTCTAGCTGTTAACAGAATCTAGAGTATAAGAAAAGACATCGCAAGTCAAGTATCGGTTGACACAATAGTCCAATTTACATACCCATGAACAGCAAGGAATAGAGAAGGGACGTAAACTTTTACGGCGCGTCATATATGAAAATATTCAGCAATCCTGTATTAGCAACCCTCAGATTGTACCTACATCCAGGGTTCATCCAGCTAATACATTGTTCTTAAGTATCCATTAGCAATTGGGTACAATAGTACACATGAAAAACTATTAATTCTATAGCGCTTCTCGTTGGAGTGAAGTACTAGATTATAGGGAGTCTGAAGTTGCTTTGCAAACCGCTGTTGATTTTTCCCAAGACATCAGTAAATATAACCTATAGGAGAGACATCCCCCGGCAGATAAGATTCTCGACTCTAGGATTCATCCCTAGATGGTAACAACCCTGGGATTATAATATCTCTGCTATTTGAATCTACCTGCTTAACTGCTGCCTATAACTACGCTTACTTACTTATTACTGCACAATTTTTAACTTGGTTATACTATATAAACACATACATTGCCGTGAGATTTTTAGACTATAATTCTTGGCAATCTCATCATCCTACTATTCAACTTTAGAAAAAAATATTAATGAAATTTATCAAATCTTCGGTTTCCAAGCTGGTTATGAAAATTTTAATTATAGAGCATGATAATCAAATAGCCACGACTATCACCGAAGCCTTTGAAAAGCAATCTTACAATATCGATATAGCAGCATCTGCTGCAAGTGGTCTTAACTTAGCCACCGCCAGAAACTATAATTTAATCCTTATTGACTTATCCGTACCGTCAGACGAGGGTATCAAACTCTATCAACGTTTACGTATTCAAAACAAAGAAACTCCCATACTATTAATAGTTCCTCAAAACACGAAAAATTCACTGTTAGAAATATTAGATGCTAAAGCCGATGATTATCTTCTCAAACCCTTTGCTATCGACGAGTTAATATTCCGGACACAGGTCTTGTTACGTACCGCCAAATCTCAAATCCCTACTTCTATACTAAGTTGGGGAGACTTACAGCTTGACCAAGCTTCCGCAAAAGTTACCTACCAAAACCGCCAAGTTTACATCACCCGTAAAGAATACCAGTTACTCGAGCTTTTTCTATTGCATCCGCGAGAAGTTTTTAGCCGCACTAGTATCATCCCTCATCTCTGGTCAAGTGACGAGTCTCCCACGGAAGCAGCTGTTACCAACCTGATGAAAAACTTGCGCCATAAATTCAAACTAGCAGGAATAGACACAGACCCCATCGAAACAGTCTATGGTATCGGTTATCGCCTGAAAACAATAGAGCAAAAGTCAATGTGTGACAGCCAATGCGCTGAGAATAAACCACTGACAATGGAACTTCAGGCTAGCACACAACCAATTACCAAATACTTAGAATTTGTTAATCGACCAGAAGCAGCAAATTCTCGCTTTTATATCCCACGTCCGCCGATTGAAGAGCTTGTCTTGAGTGAAATTCGTAACCCAGGAAGTCTTATCCGCATCACGGCACCCCGGAAAATGGGGAAAAGTTCTCTCCTCAATCAGTTGCTAGCTGATGCTCAAACCGAAGGGTACCAGACGGTAACTATTGATTTTCAGCAAGCCGAAGAAAGCATTTTTAGGTCGCTCGATAAATTTCTCCGCTGGTTGTGTGCCCTAGTCAGCCACCAACTGCATCTCTCTTGTCAAATAAATGATTATTGGTCTAAAGAAATTGGTAGTAAAGTCAGTTGCACTATATATTTTGAATCCTATATCCTTCCCCAGATAGACAAAGGGTTACTATTAGCTTTCAATGAAGTAAATCGAGTATTGGAACATCCACAAATCGCCCAAGATTTTTTGCCCCTACTGCGCTATTGGTACGAAATTGCACAACCAAATGAACCTTGGGGAAAACTCCGCAAAGTGGTGATTAATTCCAGTGAAATTGATGTGCAACTACCGATAAATCAATCGCCATTTAATATTGGACTCTCAATCCAGTTACCAGAGTTTAATACTGAACAGATACAGAGATTAGCTCAGCTACACTCCCTGGATTGGCAATCCTATCAAAATGCTGAAAAATTAAAAGCTATGGTGGGAGGACATCCCTATTTAGTCAGGATAGCGCTCTTCTATATCAGTCGCGGAGAAATTACATTAGAAAACCTTTTACAATCAGCCCCCACTGCTCTGGGAGTTTATCAGCATTACTTGCGAAATCTCTGGGGGATATTGCAGTCACAGCCCCAATTGTTAACGGCAATCAAACAAGTGTTAGCTAACCAAGAAAATCTCCAGCTAGACCCGGTGATTGTTTATAAATTAGAAAGTCTCGGTTTAATTAACTTAGACAGGAATCAACCTGTGATTGCTTGTCAATTGTATCAGCTGTTTCTAGAGAGTCAGTTAGCCAATTTGGGATTTGAGATTTGAAATTTTAGATTTCCCCACAAATCAAGTCGGGGGAGTGAAGTGGTGGACTACTAGTAGTCTATCGGATTAACTTCGCGGAGTGATTATACTTCTTGCAAAAGTAAGTATTTCGGTGTACGGGTGAAGCATTTGGGCGATAAATTATCGGTTAAATCCAAGGTTCTCTGTCCAAATACTATGCGCTCTTAGCGCACGCTTCGCGTTGCCGGAGGCTATGCCCGGAGGGCTATACGCCCCTACGGTATTTATGCTCATAGGTCTATTCTTCTTGGCGCCTTTGCTTCTTGGCGCCTTTGCGCGAACTTTAACCCATCAGAATTAATGGAATGAACCACCAATAATGTTCACACTCCCCATGCCGTCATGCAAGGGGAGTGTCAAATAGACAACGCTTAAGGGCTACTAACCCTTATCTCATTGCTGGGTGCTTGGTTAACCCAGAGCAGCAGGAGGTGCGCTGCAAGTAGTCCACAAAGCAATAGGCTAACAGAGGTTGATTGTGTATTGACCTCCAACAATACTCTTCCAAGCTAGCAAATAGCAAAGCATTTCGCAGTTGTTCATCCTTTGTTAACTGAGCGATTTGCGCCATTTGCTGCTGCATGTATTTATCGTTTTGTAGTATATCCACCAGTACTTTTGGCAACACATCTATTACAATGCTTAGACGATGCGCTGTTAAGTGTAGGCGCCGAGTACCATCACCTCTATGGAAAACTCCGGCTTGAATTCCGTACTGGAATATGGCTATATTCGCCAAGCGGGTGATGAGATGGCGATAAGCCTGTTGTCGCTCCACTCCCAAGTAGCGTTGACGTAAACTCGATAAGCGGTATTCCATCCGTTGGACTATCGTCTTCAGTTGTGTGGGGGTGACTAGTTCCAATTGGTTTAGGTCATATCCCAGCCAGTGGAGAATAGTTTCCCTGTTGGTATAGCTCTGTTGTGGACACTCACTAGCCAGTCTTTGACGCCAGTATTGTTCCCATTCCCCGATTGAATCCATGACAATAAACTCCTAGCAAAATAAAGTCTGCGTCCTGCATGTCGATGTTCTGAGGACTTACCCTCCAAACCGGGTTTTGCTCGTTTAGCCTGTGTAAGTCCTGGTTATGTTGCCGTTGGATTTGTCCTCTTAGCGCACCCTTTGCCTCTGAATGCCTCCTTAAATTCTACTGGATTAGGAATATTATCTCGCACTTTTTCTGTATTGTATACCCAAAAAGCTCATATAAACTCCGAACAGACTCAGAAAGTCAGAGTAATATGGAATAAAAGCCGCCGATGATTTTTTGGGCTATGTTTCCACCAGATTTTCTCACTCAGATAGCTCGCGAGCATGAGTTGTCACCAGAACAAGAGCAAGTGTTTGTGATGCGGGTTGGGGATGGTCGCAGTTACGACGAAATCGCCCAACAGTTGAATACATCCCCTGACGCTTGCTTGAAGCGCATGGGTTTGGTTTACAAAAAGTTAAATATCAGCGGTAATAGCCGAGGTAAGGAGAATCGCCTCCGAAGTGTCCTCACAAACAAGCTGGAACAATGGCAGGAATTAAAAAAGACGGTGAAAAAAAATCTGCCGCAGTTTGCTCCCAAAACCCAGTCAGCTGAGGCTGAACCTGTTCCCGTCCGCCAAAAACCGCAAATTTACCAAAATTTACCAGCACGAGACTATACTGCTTTTTTCGGACGCCAGCAAGAAATTGCTCGTCTGATGGAACTTCTAGATGCTGACCATGCTGCTCATTTAATTAGTGTGGATGGTATTGGTGGTGTAGGTAAAACTACTTTAGTTGTCGAGGTGGCTTATCGCTGTCTGGAAGCTAGCCAGAAGCAAAATCAAACTCCACCCCAGATTCCCACTTTTGAAGCCATCATCTTCACTTCCGCCAAACAAAATCACCTGACCTCGATCGGGATTCTACCGCGATTGACCAGAGAACGCACCCTGCGGGACATCACTAGAGAAATAGCTTACACCCTCGACTGCGGGGAAATCATTAATTTAACTTTTCCGGAGCAGCTAGAACTAATCCGCCAGAAACTATCTCAAATTAAAGCTTTATTAATTGTTGACAACCTGGAAACGGTGGAGGAAAAACAGAACGTTCTGGCCTTCCTTTACGATTTACCCCCAACGGTGAAAGTTGTGATGACAACTCGCGAACAAGCTGTGTTTGTCCCGATTCGTTTGGGTTGTCTTCCCAGAGAACATGGTTTGGAACTCATCCAACATGAAGCGCAAGAGAAAGGAGTCTATCTGAGCGTGGAACAATCTCAGCAATTGTTCCAGGGGGTGAGTGGTATCCCAGCCGCCATGATTTATGCCGTTGGACAGATGGCAGCCGGTTATTTGCTGGAGGATGTGTTAGCGCAAATTAAGCAACCTGACGGTGATGTGGCGCGTTTTTGCTTTGCAGGTGCCGTCGATCCTTTGCGGGGGAAACCGGCTCACTATTTATTGATGACACTGGCTTTGTTTTTACAACCCGTGAACCGAGATACTCTAGCGGCGATCGCTTTTCCGGAGGCTGACCCCAATGCTTGTGCCCAAGGTTTAGCTAAATTACAGCAACTTTCTCTGGTATATCAGCAGCAAGGGCGTTACAGTGTACTGGAGCTTACCCGCGAGTATGCGGCAGCTGAGTTAGCTGCTCATGGTGAATTCGCTCACCAGATGCGACAGCGCTGGGTAAATTGGTATCTGAAGTTTTCGGAGGCTAACGGAGGCACAAATTGGAAAGAATGGCATCTGGGCTATGGTGATTTAGAAGCGGAGTGGGAAAATCTCCGCACTGTACTGGAATGGTGTATGGGTCAAAATCGCTATGCAGATGTCTGCGTTATTTGGCAATACATCAAAGGTTATATTCATGTACGTGGTTACTGGGATGAACGTTTAGAGTGGACAGATTGGTTAATTAAAGCCGCTAAAGCCGCTGGTGATTGGGTATTTGCAGTCGAGGTGATGAGCGATCGCGCCCATACTTTAACGAGAATGCGTCAGCAAAGTCAATTAGCGGAAGCTGAGAATCTCTTACAAGAAGCATGGTGCTTACGTCACCACCAAACCATACCCTTTCAATTAGAGTTAGCCACAAATATGGTTATCCTCTATATTCATCAGGAAAAATGGCAGCAAGCTCAGGATTGGTTAACAGAGGAAGAAACACTTTTAAACCAGGTTTCGTTACCGGAATTAGAACGGGAGCAACAACAAGTTCACATTCTTTATTATCGCGGACAGATAGCTTTTGCTATTGGAAATTATCAGCAGTCCCAAAGTATTTTTCAGGAAGCATTAGCCAGAAGTTCCAAAGCAGGATGGCAAAGAGCTAGCGTTGCTATTCAAAACTGGTTAGCAGATATTGCCCTCGAATTAGGAAATCTTGAAGAAGCCAAGAAATTATTAGATTTTGGCTATCCTATCGCTATTCAACATAAAGATAAAATGTCTATTGCTTTCCATAAAGCCTCATTTGCTAAACTAGAAAAATGCCTAGGTAACTTGGCTAAAGCCAGAAGTTTAGCAAAAGAAGCCGCCGAGGGATTTGAAACTCTAAAAATGAAAGTCCAAGCAGAACGAATTCGCCGGTTGTTGTCAACAGATAACGGTTAAATGTTATCCGTTATCTGTTATCATTTATCCAGTCGTTATTAACTGTGGTAACTGCTTTGGTAAGGTAAGACAAGCAGCATTTATTAGCGGCTGACTGGGAGAAATTGGTAAGCTCAGACAAGCCGCAGCCAGGGCTTGCGTGTCTCCTAAAACACCGACGCCAAATACTTCCTCAAACAAATTGAAAGTCACATTAAAGGCGGATTCCTGGTGCTGAGCCTCGGCTTTGTCTACTTCTACAGGAGAATAATGGTGCAAAATATCACCAAATAAATGCTGACAATCTTGAAAGTATTGTCTGGTATTGAGTAAAATGTGGGTATGCCAAACCTCATCAATTTCTTGGGTGGGAACCAATGAAATATGGGGAAACAGGAAGTGCAGTAAGAGGAACATTTTGTAACGAGCGATCGCTACCTTGGTTTTTTCCTCCGTCCAGCCAGTTACTTGCTGATTAGACATCAGCTTTTCCCCCACTGGTTGCAAGTCCAAGTTATTCAACTTCTCTACAAATGTGCTAAGATTCATTGTAGGGCTACCTCCAAAATAAAAATCTATATATTTATTTCCCAGCAATATGTCAGTTATCAGCATGATAAATAATCCTTTTTGTTATAAAAAATTAACTGCTATTGACCTATAAACAACCAAAAACCAATTTTTAGGCATGAAAAATTAGCGAAATTGACCTGAATCAACTCGGTTGCAAGTAATTAATGGGTGAAGTTATGAGCCAGAACCAATAATAATTAAATTAATCCAGTTTCCTCCTTTTATTCGCTCAGCTTTTGACTCAGTTTTGACTCAGTTTTCATATTAAATGAGTATATGGTGTGACATTATGGTAATTGTCCCCAAGTAATTTATCTGTCTATAATTAGATACAACGCCAAAAAACAAAATTATGCATGGATCTGGAAAAATTTTGCATTTTTTTCTTGTGCATTGATTTTGGTGCAACAGAGTATACCGACCTTTACTGAGTCAGGTTCTCACATCTGCAATTTTTGCTATTAACACCTCCACCTTGTTTTGTACTACAGATGTATACAAGGTGATTATGGGTAATTTCGGATAATTTTACGAAAATATATCAAAATTCCCTGACAATTCCGGGAAATTCCATGAAATACCTAGAAGCTTGGTGCTGAGTGGGTGTTGTATATAGGCGGGATTGGGAGGAAAATATCAAGATAATCGTAGGTTGGGTTGAGGAATGAAACCCAACAAAACCTGGTAAATGTTGGGTAACACGAGCGTTCTACCCAACCTACGGAGTTTCTAGCTACAAGCTTGGTGCTGAGTGGGTGTTGTATATAGGCGGGATTGGGAGGAAAATATCGAGATAATCAGTGATGGAAGTGCGATCGCCCCAAATTCATCAAAGCAATCGTTATAATATCTGTGCAACACTCGCCTTAGTTGCGAAACCAGAGAGATGATTTCCCAAACTTTACTAGATATCGAACGTTCCATCCGTACCTTATCATTAGAAGAACAACTATGGTTGCTGGAACGTATTGCTCGTAATGTACGTGAAAAGACATATCCGACTGCTGCTGTTTTTGATTTAAAAGACAAGTCTGAGGAACTAGTAGCAATGGCAAATGACGCCGAAATTCAAGCAGAAATCGCGGCAATAAACGAGGAATTTGGCATTCTTTCTTAAAGATAATCTGATTGATGAATAAGCCATGTGTTTGTTTGAGCATTCCACACAAGAAACAATCGTATTGACTCAGAAGGTTCTTTTCCTGTGTTCATAACGTATTGCAACTGAACATCTGAACTCTCAAGCTGTCTGCGAAGCCGCGCAAAGACAAAGAAGTAGGTTGAAAAATCCTCCGAAGACGGTTGAGGAGTATCTGGAAACACTGAATCAGCAAGGACTTGTGCAGACTGCGGCTAAGTTGAGGGAAGTATGTAGCGAGATTTAGGGAATGCGATCTGCGCTCCGCGCACAAGCGTTGCTATCGCGTTCCTCTGTGGCTGATCATCTAGTAGTCTACTACATTGGAGTTAGATTAACTTTTGCAACCCAGCCACAACGATTTCTCCAAGATTATCCGATAAAGTCAGCAAAGACTTTTGCATTCCCCATTGTTTAACTTTACTTGCTGAAAGGGCACCATGAGCAGTAGCATTTCGCATTGCTTTAGCAAGTCTTACAGCCTCACCCCAGGTAGAAATAGGCTGACTTTGAATAATCCAATGGTCAATGATTTCTTGGTCTGTATTTTGAAGACTGAGAAAATAAGAAAGAGCAGTACTTTTACCACAGTTGGGTTTTGCCAACCATTTCTCAAGATTGGCTCGTGTTGAATCTGGTGCAGTTAATTCAACATACATTGGTAATTCAAGTTCATCAATAAAATTTTGAATAATTACTTTAAAATTATTCTTTTTATTCGGTTTTGGTAATATTATCTTTGTGATTGTTTCAAATCCTCCCCATACCATCACAAGTTTCCACTGGACACCACGAGCTTTGTGTGTATTGTTTAGTTTATCAATTGACTGATGACCAATAACAGGTTCGTGCCATTCTATCCCAGACTTAAGGAGATTATATCCCTTAGATAGAGCTTGAATAACATTATTGATATGTTCTGAGTCATCGGAATGGCTCCTGTTGAAGCGGGATAGTCTCTGTTGTATTTCTTTGCATTTAACGGGGTCAGAATCCCAAGATTCAGATTCTCCGAAAACTTGCCATAAATCGCGCCAAACATTCTCAAGACGGTTAGTAATTTCTGCCATTGTTGAAATTCCCCCAGAATTATACATTTGAGTTTTTGTAGCTTAGATGGCAATTTAATCTCTCGTCCATCGTTTCTTATTACAGGCAAATCAAGTATTTATCCGGGGAGAATTACATCAATTTGTTAGCAAAAACATCAGTATCGTAGAATTCGTGAAAAACTAGATCCCCGACTTCTCCAAGAAGTCGGGGATCTAGGTCTTTTAATTCTCACAACTGGGATAAGATTGCAATAACAACCTTACATCCCTACACAATCACACCGTCACTCCCTCCAACTCCTCATCCGTCAAATCATACAAATCACGTAACTGCTGCAACTTCTCCTCACTAGGCACCCAGAAACCCCGTCCATGCGCTTCTAACATCCTCCCGACAATATTTCTAAACGCCTCCGGATTCGCCTTTCTTAATTTCTGTGCCATCTCTGCATCGAAAGCGTAAGTATCCGCCGCTTGGTCGTATACCCAGTCATCCGTAAAATCCGCAGTACCGCCCCAACCAATCAACGCCGTCATCCGTTGGGAAATTTCAAAAGCACCCCCCGAACCCTGAGTAGCCATCGCGGAAGCCCATTTGGGGTTTAATAACTTAGTGCGATACTCCATCCTGAGTAAATCATCTAAATTACGCGGCGTTGTATCCTTAGAGAAACTTTCCACAAAGCTGGTTGTTACCTTCTTCCCGGCTTGCTTTTCGGCTGCCTTCTTCAACCCGCCAGTATTAGCGTAATATTCCTGAATATCCGTTAACCCATACTCCACCGAGTCAATTTCTTGGACAATTCGCTCACTAGTTTTCAACAGTTGCTGCAACACCTCTGGACGCGATCGCCCCTTGTCTTCCCTACCGAAACTAAACACATTGCGACTTTGCCAAGTATCCCCCAATTCATCGCCAGATTCCCAATTACCATCCGTCACCCGTTCATTCACCATTGAACCAAAATCACCCGCTGGGTTAGAAAACAACCTTGCAGAAGCATTTTCCACACCCTGAGCTTTCAAAGCTAACGCATGTTTCCTGATAAAATTCTCCTCCTGGGGTTCATTCGCATCCGCAGCCCGTTGAAACAAATCATCTAACAACTCGATGATATTCACAAAACTATCGCGGAAAATCCCCGAAAGATTCCCCAACACATCGATACGCGGGTGTCCCACCTCACTTAAAGGCTTCAGTTCATAACGCACAATCCGCCCTGTACCTTCCTTTACAGGTTCCGCCCCCACCAACTCCAAGAGAATACCCAGAGACTCACCCTTAGTCTTAATCGCATCCAGACCCCACAACAGCACCGCCACAGTCTCCGGATACCTGCCATTCTCCTGCAAATGCTGCTCAATCAACTTCTTACCAATCTCCCTTCCCCGTTCATAAGCCGCCGGAGAAGGCATCCTATAGGGGTCTAACGCATGTATATTTCTCCCCGTCGGTAACACCCCCGCACCATCGCGCAACAAATCACCACCAGGTGCCGGGGGAATATACTCCCCATTCAACCCCCGTAAAAGGTTGGTTAATTCATCGGTCGTTTGCATCAACAACTCACGGATTTGTTGGGCTTCGGGACGGGCAAGATGCTCCGCAGTCGCCTCAACGGGGGAAACCCCCGCACGGCGCTGCTCTCCATCCCACAAATCGTGTTTTTCTTCTTGTGGGGTAGGCATCTTGCCTGCCCCTGCTTGCTCAAAATAAGCCTCTAAATACCCCCGCATCCCCTCCTCATCCGGCGCCTCACCCAACACATGCAACCCCGAAGAAAACAGGCGATTTTCCAACACCTGTAAATACTCGTACAAATTCACCAAATAATCGTCAAAAACATGACTACTAAATAACCGCACATTCTCCGGTGTAAACGCAATACCCAACCGCTTCGCATCCTCAAAGGGACAATCCGCATCTAACCCAGTGTCCAAAATCTTCTTGCAAATCCCCTCCTTCAACACATAATTCTTTGTCGGGTCTTCCCTGTACTCAGCAATCAAATCCCTTAACGCCACCAACTCCTTGTATAAACCTGCACGACCATAGGGCGGCACATTATGAGAAATCAACACCCCATAACCGCGACGCTTCGCCAAAATCGACTCAGAAGGATTATTCGCCGCATATATATACAGATTCGGCAAATCTCCCAGTAAAATATCCGACCAAGAATAACCAGTATTTCCCAACGGCGAACCAGGCAACCATTCCACCGTCCCATGCATCCCAAAATGCACCACAGCGTCCGCTTGGAAATCATTCTGCAACCATTTGTAAAACGCCGCATATTGGGGATGGGGCGTCAAATCTCGCTCAAACATTAACCGCATCGGGTCGCCTTGGATACCCAAAGGTGGCTGTACCCCAATCCATACATTCCCCAACTGCACACCACCAATCAGAAATTCATCACCAGAGGTTTTGATACCAGCACCCGTGAGTGATTTCCATTGCTTCTCAATTCGGGATGTCCGCAGATATCCCAGCCATTTTTCCAGAGTGCGGGCATTCACGGTATTAACCGCCGTTCGCGTAGCGTGCGCTTGGGGCATTGAACCTGGATGAACGCCGATATCCATCTGTGTTAATCTGTGTTCATCTGTGGTTCTTATCTCTTCATCCGCCTCCTTCACCCGTCGAATCAACTCTTCCCCATCGGCCGGTAAATCCCCAACGGTGTATCCTTGCGTTTGCAAGGCTTCCAGGAAGTTCATCAAACTCCGAGGGACATTTAACAATGCTGCTGTTCCCACTGCACCGTATCCAGGGGGGAACCCGTAGAGAATTACGGCAATTTTTCGCTCATGGACAGGCTTTTGTCGTAGATTTATCCAGCTTTTCACCCTACCAATTAACCGCTGTACCCTTTCCGGAACGAGGTAGATATTTTCCCCCACTAATCCACCGAGGGGTACGGTATCAATTGCCCCGTCGAGTTCTGGTAGTGCGTATAACACAACACTTTGCAACCCACCGATACCTTGGCGAGTCCAAGAGTAAATATCTTGAATGAGCAACGGTGCAGCGACGATGTAGGGTACATTTTTAGCAGTCAGAATGCGTTTTGCTACTTCCACCTGGCGTCCTGCTTCCATTGAACCAGCCGGACCACCAACTAGGGGAAAGCCAATGGTAGAAACAATGGCATCCACCTTGACAGCTTCTGGGGAAAGGGAGGGAGTTTCCAGATTACCCAAGGCTCTTTGTGCTTGTTCGTAGTCGGTTGTCATCCAGTCACGCACAGCAACGTGTCCTTCCACACCGTTGATAAATATAGGTAGGGGAATTAATCCCGCTTCCTCAACCCGGCGAATTAGTTGGGGGATGTAGGGTTGTTTAGTAATGACATGTTTACGGTAAAGAAGGATACCCACAACTGGTTTTCTTGTGGAGTGGGCATCTTGCCCGCTTCTTGGTAATGGCAATCCAGATGCCTGCCCCACAAGATACCACTGCAAATATTCCCGTGGTGACTCAAAATACCCTTGATAATCAGGATGCAACAAACCTATATTCGGGGTTTCTACGGGTGGGGGAATCTCGCCAATTTTTAACCCCAGATATTTTTCCGCCAGTGTCCAGAATAATGCAGCGACGTTTTCAGGTCCGCCAGCATTCCAGTAACCATAGATAATTAACCAGTTGCGTAAGTCTTGCACCTTTGCGACTGGGACGTATTTTAATAGCTTGGGTCCGATTTTGAGAAAGCTAATGTAACCGGCTAGTTTATCTTCTTCCCGTCCGTTGCTGAATTTGTCGAGGATGAATTTTACTGGTTTCGGCATTCCTTTGGGTTTGTCACCAATAGCGAAGGCGCCTAATTTGGTGAAACTCATCAACTCCAAAGCTGACTCGAATACCAGACGGATGGGGATGTTGGTGATGCGATCGCGCAACCACACCACCTGATCGTAATCAAACAGCAAACTGCCAAAAAACACATCGGCGCCAGAGAGTGCGGTTTCTACCTCGTGGTGCTTGCTGGTAATGTCTCTGTCGCTAAATACCCGAATATCCAACTGCGGACAGCGTGCTATCGCCACTTCAGATGCTTTGCGATACAAGTCCGCGTTGAAAGATTCAAACCCTGCAATTAAGACGATACGTTTCATATCCCAAAGCTAAGAAATGTTGCCGTAATCTCATCTTAAGAGGGATTTTCGTAATTTACCTTTGGTAATCGGGAATGGGTAATGGGACAAGGTAAGGGGAATAATTAACAATGCCCAATGCCCAATGCCCCAATCCCCATGCCCATTGTCCATTGTTAATAACTCGACCTGAGCATATTGCTGATGATATTAAACCGATTATCAATCGTACCCACGATTTCCAAAATATTGTTGACTAATTTTGGCGGATTAGAAATCAGTGTATCCAGTTCAATCAAGCGGTTAAAATTCACTTGAATCTCTCCATTGCGCTCAGTTTTCCCATCCGGTTCATAGAACTTCACCCCTGCCAGTTGCATAACTTTAATCAACTCTTGCGCCATGATGCCATAGCCGATAGTTGTAGGATGAATACCATCAAGGGAGAATAAACCACCTTGGATGCGACCTGTGGCGTTGGCTTTAAAGAATTTAGCATCCGGAGGTGGGTCTAACGCTAACAGTGCGGGTGGTAATGGGTATGCACCTCCTACTTCTTCCCACCAATCAGGTCTAGCGTCGGGGTCTTCTAAATAGCGTCGGGAAGCCAAACGGTCTAGTAACCCTGCTGCTTCAAACAAATACCAATCTCTGCCTTCTCGGCGTGCCTGTAGCACCGCATTGGTTATAAAATCGTTGTATTGGTCGATAGCGCTATCAATTGCCCTTACTTCCTGTTGTGTCAGGTGTGGGTGTTTTTCTGGGTCAAAATCGGCGTCACTAATCCAAGGCAAGGTGTAGTAAGGAAAGTATCTTGACCCCCGGTCAATTTTCCTATCCACACCACGGGCAAAGGGTGCAATAGTAACGTGGGGCACAGTGCCCAAAATCACATGACGAGCGCGAATTTTCTTGATTTCTGTAATTAACTTATCCAGTTCCGCCTTAAAGTGAATTGGACGCCAGACAGTATATTTATCATTTTTGTCCATGTCCTCAAAATCACTATCACTCCAGACGACGTTAAAGGTAAGAATACTCCCCAGAGCATTATTGGCGCCAATCAGGACAATCAGAGTTTCAATACCTTCCGTTTCTGCATCCCCTTGGGCAGCAAGTGCAGCGGCTGCTTGCACCGGGGAAAGAGCTTTACCCTGAGAATTTCGTGCCGCATTTAACACCCGAATTGCCGCACGTTCGTTGTGGTTCTCCACCACTTGGCGCATAAAGTCATCGTCAGGTGGATGGTCGTTAAGCACGTGAATGCAGATATCTGCATTGCGGGATAAGGTATTGCGTAAATCCCAACCGTAAACAGCCAGATTATGATTTATCTGCTTTTGAATCGGAAAATAGGAACCAGGACCCCGTTCCCAATAATCTTCTATATCATCCAGAAATTTACGTAAAAACAACAAAGCTGGAGCAAAATCTAAAACATTAATGTTGTCACCAAACCGCTGTTCTAGCTCCCGTGACAATCTTTCTAAATTCAGTGGTAATCCATCTCCTGGACTGTCATAAATAGGAAAATGGAACCCTTTCCAACCCATTTCCCGTGCAATAATTGTCGGATAGGAGAGTTTAGTATTAAAAATTGCTCCACTTTGAAACCCCTGAGTTAACGAGTCACCAATGGTTACTAATCGATGGGTGGGATTTCCCCGAACCTTAACCTGCACAGGAATGCCTAAAGTAGGGTCAGTCACTGGTTTGCGTGCTTTAGGACAGACTATAACCTCCGCTGGTGTTTTCGGATCGATCATAAAAGCCGGTAGGTCTGTCATAGGTATCTCCTTTGACTAAAATCATTACAGAGTCCTGAGTCCGTCGGTACTGAGTGTTTTAGTTACTGATTTACTAAACAAATATACTCAACAAAGACGGTCTTTCTATTCAGGACTGGTAAACTGACATCTTGCACTCCTCAGTGGAGCCTTTATTTCTCGTTCCCAGGTTCAACCTGGGAACAAGATCCGGTTTTGTTCTACCTCCAGGAGTGCAAGATATGAGTAAATTGCTAATGGCTTATCCACCATAGACCAGATCCGCCGCTCAGGGGTAGATTCTACTAAAATAGTTAGCTATTTGCAAATTTTTATAAAATATATTTAAAATTTTCCGGGAAGGCTAGACAGGACATGGTTCAGGAGTTGTAATAGACAAAGCTTATATATTATCTATTTTAGGGGAACATTAGTTAAAATAAATAAACGTAAATTCAGCTAAAAATATTGAGGTATGAATCATGAAATTTGGCATTGATATGGGACATAATTGTCCTCCAGATACAGGAGCTAGAGGCATAAGATTTGAGGATAATTTAACCAAAGATGTGGGGACAAGAGTGAGGGCAAAATTAAAAGCATTGGGGCATGAAGTTGTTGACTGCTTGCCCAGCAGAGCTAGCAGTGTTACAGAATCTCTTTCCCGAAGATGTGCTATAGCTAATGCTAATAAAGTAGATACTTATGTGTCGATTCATTTTAATGCCTTTAATGGACAGGCAAATGGTACAGAAGTGTTTGCCACTAGTGAAGCCGGAAGAAAAATTGCTCAACCCGTATTAGATGAAATTATCAAATTAGGTTATTTTAAACGGGGGATAAAAAATGGTTCCCATTTATTTGTTTTGCGGAATACGGATATGCCAGCCATTCTAATCGAATGTTGCTTTATCGACGCCAAACGAGATATGGATTTATTTAATGCAGAAGCGATTGCCAATGCAATTGTTAAAGGATTAACTGGCAAATTACCAACAGATAATGTTAAACCAGAACCCGATGAAGAACAAAATACAGATACATCTTTTTTGAGAGTTCAAAAAGCCTTAAATCAACTCAAGATTACCGATAGGAATGGCAGAACTCTAAAAGAAGACAACAATAATAATCCGGAAACCCGTGCTGCTATAGAAAGGTTTCAGGCAATTGTGGGCTTACAAACTACTGGTGTTGCAGGTCCAACTACATGGAGTGCAATTAATCAAATTCTAGCAAAGCGAATTCTCAGACCTAACCACGCAGGTGGACCAGTAGTGAGATACTTGCAACACCGTGTAGGGGTTACTACTGATGGTGTCTATGGTCCGAATACACAAGCCGCAGTTATCAGATTTCAACGACTAAATCGGCTAGCTGCGGATGGTATTGTCGGATTCCAAACCTGGAAAGTATTAATTGGGTAATAGGTAATAGGTAATGGGTAATGGGTAATGGGTCAAAACTCGAAAATAATTGTTTATTAATGACTAATGACTAATGACTAATGACTAATAACTAATGACTAATAACTAATAACTAACGACCAAAAAAGGAGAAAAGCATGGCATTTAATACTAGTATGCTGAGACTACCAGTCATAAAAATAGGTTCTAATGGACCTGTAGTCAGGGCTTGGCAAAGCTTTTTAATAGAAAAAGAATATCCAGTTGGTGTTGCTGATGGTGACTTTGGTAGAATGACTGACCAAGCTACCCGGAGCTATCAGCAAAGAAAAGACTTAGTTGCTGATGGAGTAGTTGGGAATAACACTTATACTAAAGCACTTGATGAAGGATTTCTGTTTAAACTGCCTAATCTTTCTGGTAACTTCTTGTTAAGTTATCTCGGCTTTGGTGAAGCAGAAGTGAAAGACTTACAAAAAAGCTTAAATATAGTAGCTGAACTACCTCCCCCTTTAACCGTAGATGGAGATTTTGGACCCACAAGTACCAAAGGATTAGCGGAAGCTTATAAAAAAAGAGATGTGCGGTTGCGGGGGGAATTAGAAGCTCAGCTTGCAGAGACAACTAAGCAGAAATTAGGCGAGGATTTTCAGCTAGCATTGGATATTTTTAATCAATTTGCGAAAATCCAAAGGTTTCGTCTCAGCGGTCCCTATTGGGTGGAAGATTTCCCCACTAGTAGATTAATTACTGATTTAGCTTCCCCCTTCCGGGAACGAGTACAAGCATTTCAAAAAGCACTGCTAGACGCTGGTGCCCAAGTAATTATTGCTGCTACCTATCGTCCAAGAGAACGGGCTTATTTAATGCACTATGGCGCTAGGATTAGTAGGTTCAACATATCTCCAGGTAATGTACCATCGATGTCAGGAGTTGATATTGACTGGGTGCATTATACTAATGCAGGTTCGGTACAAGCTGCCCAACAAATGGTTGATGCCTATGGTATTGGTGGCAATCCTGTAGCATTAACTTCTCGTCATACGCAAAGATTGGCAATTGACTGGAATATTACCTGGGATGGGATATTAAATGTCCGAGATATTCGCGGGAATATTGTTCGGGTCGGTAATCCAGCCAATGGCGCCAGTAATCGAAGTTTGTGGTGGGTAGGTAGAAGCTATGGGGTGGTTAAGCTGGATCGCGACCCTCCCCATTGGTCTAGTGATGGGGCATGATAGTTGAGGCGTTCTTAGAGGATGTTTTAAAAGTTTTGGGCGGTTAAAACCGCACGCCAGTCGCCTCAACGGGGGGAACCCCCGCACAGCGCTGGCTCGACTACACAAGCGAAGTTCACCTGCGCGGACTTACGAGAAATTAAGGTTTTAAACCCGCGCAGGCGGGTTTTGTCTGTGTAGCAGCGAATTATATTCGCTCCTGTCAAGTATTTAATTAGACTTTTAAAACAACCTCTTAGGGAGCGCCTCTATTGTTTGCGGTATTTTAGAGTTGACTAGATAAAACAGGTTTGCTTGTAGATACCGCCTTTTCGATAATATCCGCAGCGCGACTAACTCCTCCAGCCTTATGAATTGCCTGTTGCAACCTTACAGCATTCTGCTTGTAGGAGTCTTCTGTCAGCACCTGTTGGATGACTGCTCTGAGCTTGGGAACACTCAAGCGGGATAAGGGTATAACCTCCCCAGCACCGGTGCGAGCAAGACGAGCAGCAATTCCAGGCTGTTCGCTAGTAATTGGAATTGCTACCAGGGGTACCCCACTGCTCAACGCACCCAAGACGGTATTCATTCCCGCATGGGTAATGGTTAGGGCGGATCTTTGAATCAATTGCTGCTGGGGTGCAAAAGGAAAAGACAGGGATGGAAATGAGATAAGTTCACTTCCGGAGGGGTCTTGCAAGGGTCCAGTGTAATGGAACCACTGAGGTAAATTAACTCTTGGAAAATCGAACTCTGGGGGTAGCTGACAAATTTGTGCCAGTGGTGAACCAGAATCTTCCCAATGAATGTAGGGTGGTAACTTCCATTGATAGCGTTGTTCAATCACAACATT
>JAYKJH010000117.1:0-49454 GCA_035285345.1 Nostocaceae cyanobacterium
TCCCCCAACCCCCAACCCCCAATGATTAAACGCCTTACCAACTGGCTAGAAACCCATGCAGCCGCACCAGCCTACAGTGGGTGGGTATTAGTCGGACTATCGATTTGTTTTTTTGGTGCTGCTATCAATACTATGGCAGGCTGGTTGTATGCTATCAGTGGCATTAGTTTTGCCTTATTGGCTATGGGTGCTTTCCTGGCACCACGAAATCTCCTAGGGTTAACCGTGCAGCGTCGTCCCATCAGGCCAGTTACCGTAGGAGATGAGATAACCGTGGAATTAGAAATTACCAATCACAAACAGCAGCCGGTAAGCTTGCTACAAGTGCAGGATACGCTACCCTTCGTTTTAGGCAAACCAGTACAGCAGGCAATAGAAACCATTCTGCCCCAAGAAACACACCGCTGGGTTTACTACCACCATACCCAACGTCGAGGGGTTTACCGCTGGCACACCGTCGAATTAGCAACCGGTGCCCCCCTAGGATTATTCTGGTGCCGTCGTTTCCAAAAGGTTCCCGCCACAGCCATTGTCTATCCCATCGTATTACCCCTAACTAACTGTCCCCTCATCGATGAAATGGGGCAAGAAGACAGCCTCAGAAGCGACCCTAGAGGACGTCCCAGGCAAACAGCAACTGAAGGGTTAACCCGTTCTCTACGTCCCTATCGTATCGGTGATCCTACCCGCCTGATTCATTGGCGTACCAGCGCCCGCTACGGAGAATTACGGGTGCGGGAATTAGAAATTGTTACCGGAGGACAGGAAATAATTATCGCCCTCGATAGTAGTGGTGATTGGCAAGAAGATAACTTTGAGCAAGCGGTCATTGCCGCTGCATCACTGTATTTATACGCCCATCGCCAACAAATGTCAGTGAAATTATGGACAGCATTCACAGGGGTAGTGCATGGTGAGCGTGTAGTTTTGCAAACCTTAGCCGCCACCAATGCTGGAGAAGACAGTAACGGGGAAAAACTCCCTCAGTATCCCATAGTCTGGCTGACGCAAAATACCCTCAGCCTCAGTTCCCTGCCCCTTGGTAGCCGCTGGATACTCTGGCAGGCAAATTTACCATCCCAAGCAGAAGCCTTGTTAAATCGCAATTATCCCGGTCTGACCATCCAACCAGAACAAGACCTGCAACTGCAATTGCAAAAACCCATTAGGTAATGGGTAATGGCTAATAGCTAATTATGAGCCATTACCTATTCCCAATTCATTAAGCTGCTAAAACCAGGTGTTCTAGGGTGCTGATATTTTCCGAAGTAATACTTTCCCAGCCTTGGAGATGAACTTCTCTCAACACATTATGTCCTTTATCATCTGTCTGCATAGTCAACAGCAGATGTTCCAGCTTATCCCGATACTCTATGGCACGGGGACTTAACACCAGACTATGAAATGCTACCTTCTCATCAGAGGAGTTAAAGGGGTTCACTAACCCTTGCATCTTCGCTGACATCTCTAGATAGGTATCTTTGTAGACAATGCCAAAATTAGCTTCTCCTTTGGAAACAGCACTGACTACACTCAGCCAAGATGGCTTACCTATCAACCCACTAGGTTGAATGCCTTGCTTTTTAAGTAATGATAGAGCAATTTTGGTTGGGAGCAGCCCTTCTACCGTAGCTAGCTTCTCCCCTTGGAACGATGCCAAACTGGGGTTGGGTACTTGTGGATTAGCAATAAATAGCACTTCATCATATTGATTCATAGGACGTGCTAAGAAGCAAAAACCGCTCTGCTTGACCAAGCGGATGCTATCAGTCGGGTTAGCGTAGACAATATCTGCTTTGTCTAGTTGTTGATGGAAATCCTCAAAATCCAGACTAAGAGAGAAATGAACCGAGGTTTCCAGATGAGTGCTACAGTATTGAGCGAAACGAAACCACCGATCCGGCTCCCTTGCCGTGTCATGGGGACAAACCAAGAGCGTTAGGGAAATCATAATAAATTTCTTATAGTTAGGTAACATTCAATAAGTTGGCTCGAAGTTTAGCTAAAAGTCAGAAAACAGCGGAATTTTTTTAAGAACTAGCATCGGAAACTGAGCATTATTGCTTATTTGCCCATTCTCCAATCGCTTAACCCCACTACGCTACAATGCAAAGAAATGATTAAGTGTCTCAGCGCCGATCCTTATGAACACACAAGAAGTTAGCAAATCCAGCGATAAAAATCTGGAAGCAATGCGGCATTTTTCCGAGCAATACGCCAAACGCACGGGAACTTATTTCTGTGCTGACCCTTCTGTCACAGCAGTAGTAATTGAAGGGTTAGCTAAACATAAAGACGAACTTGGCGCTCCTTTATGCCCCTGTCGCCATTATGAAGACAAACAAGCAGAAGTCAGCGCTGCATTTTGGAACTGTCCCTGCGTACCCATGCGGGAACGCAAAGAGTGCCACTGTATGCTATTCCTGACACCAGATAATGAATTTGCTGGTGACCAACAAGACATTTCCCTAGACGAAATCAAAGCTGTTCGCGACAGCATGGGATGAGCGAAACAATACCAAATGAATTTTGGCAAGGTGTAGAAGAGTTCAATTCTGGGCAGTTCTACGCCTGTCACGATACCCTAGAAGCTTTGTGGATGGACGCAACAGAGCCGGAAAAAACTTTTTATCAAGGCATTCTGCAAATTGCTGTGGCGCTGTATCATCTAGGTAACTCTAATTTGCGGGGTGCCATAATTTTGCTGGGTGAGGGTATCCGGCGCGTGGATCGTTATCCCTCAATCTACAGTGGCATTGATGTTGACGAATTCGTGATTCAAAGTGCTGAACTCTTGAAAAAACTACAACAAACAGACCCAGAAAATCTACCAGAATTACAACTGGGCAATCAGCAACCTTTACTAAGCATTATTCGTGTAGATAGTCAATAGTTTATAGTCAATAGTTTATAGTCATTAGTCATCGGTCATTCCCCAGTCCAGAAACATTTAGCCTTGAGAAGGCGTCAAAATTACCATCAGTAGCATTGATGATTAACCTGGTTATGAATCATCCAGATTGACAAATTAGCCCTTGATAAACTAACTGACATAATAAATTCAGAACTACATTCCCAGTCCCCAGTTGCTTAGTATGACTTCCTTATCTCAATTCTCCCTATCCCTAATTCGCCGCTGTGGTTTAGGTTTGTTGCTACCAGCGGTAGTCTTTGGTGCGATGTCCATCGAAAACCCCTTTAGCGGTCACTCTCTGACTCATAACCTGCAAACTGCTACAGCACAAACTCCGGCAGACAGCCGTCCCCTGACCATCAGATCCGATGTCCAAGAATACGACGCTAAAACCCAAGTCGCAACTGCCCGTGGTCGGGTACAGATGGATTATCCAGCACGAGGAATTAAAGCTACAGCAGCCCAAGCGCAATTATTTAACCGCGAACGCCGGATTGTTCTCAGCGGTAGAGTCTTTGTTTACCAACAAGGTGGTAATAGTATCCAAGGTGAGAGGGTGGTATATCTGATTGATGAAGGTCGATTTATTGCTGAACCCAAAGACCAAAACACCCAAGTAGAATCTATCTACATTGTGCGCGACAGCCAATTAACAACTCCAGCCCCTGGAAATGCTCCGGCAACACCTCCATTAAAAAGGTAAAACTAAAAAGGTGAAAGGTCAAACAATCCCCCAGGAATCACCACTACTAGGGGCTAATCAGCGTGAAAATTGTCTTAGAAAATATTCATAAATCCTACGGGAAGCGAGTTATCGTCAATCGGGTTAATGTCTCTGTTGCTCAAGGTGAAGTCGTCGGGTTACTTGGTCCTAACGGTGCTGGTAAAACGACGACATTTTACATTGCTACAGGCTTAGAAAAACCCAATCAAGGAAGGGTTTGGCTAGATGACTTAGATATTACATCGTTACCAATGCACAAACGGGCACGCTTGGGTATTGGGTATTTAGCACAGGAAGCCAGTGTTTTTCGTAACCTGACTGTCCAAGATAATATCCTTTTGGTACTAGAGCAAACTAATGTACCACAATCGGAGTGGGGTGAGCGTTTGGATGGGTTATTGCGGGAATTTCGCTTGGAGAAAGTTGCCAATAGCAAAGGTATTCAACTTTCCGGTGGTGAACGTCGTCGGACTGAACTAGCTAGAGCTTTAGCTGCTGGAAGGGAGGGACCAAAATTCTTGCTCTTAGATGAACCCTTTGCTGGAGTTGACCCGATCGCAGTCGCGGAAATTCAGGAAATCGTCGCTGATTTGCGCGATCGCCATATGGGGATTCTAATCACAGATCACAACGTTCGGGAAACCTTGGCGATTACTGACCGCGCTTATATCATGCGCGAAGGTCAAATCCTCGCTTCTGGGAGCGCAGAAGAACTCTACAATAACCCTCTAGTGAGGCAATATTACCTTGGAGATAATTTCCAGGTGTAGAAAAGAAAATTGATTTGGGGTTCGGGATTTTAACTTTTACAGTCGGAGTCAGAGAAATTACTGGAATATTTTTGCTCTATTTGTAAATCGTATTTCACAGGAGTTATCTAACTCCTGTACCACTTGCATCTAAAGTCCCCAATTCACTATTTCCAGATGAAAACAGACAGATACAAGTCATCCTACAGACCGAACCGACTGCTACCTTTTTCGGTCATGGATCGTTACATTTTGAGCGAGTTAATCCCTCCGTTACTGTTTGGGGTGGGACTTTTTTCTTCCGTTAGTGTCTCCATTGGGGTTTGGTTTGAGCTAGTACGCAAAGTTGTGGAATCAGGGCTACCGTTATTGATAGCCATGAATGTGTTTTTATTAAGCCTACCCCAGTTTATTCTTTATTCCTTCCCCATGTCTGTGCTATTAGCAACTTTGATGACTTACAGTCGTCTTTCTAGCGATAGTGAACTTATCGCCTTGCGTAGCTGTGGGGTAAGTGTCTACCGGCTGGTATTACCTGCCTTAATGTTAAGTTTGCTGGTAGCAGGGATAACCTTTGTGTTTCGTCAGGAAGTAGTCCCAGCGGCGAATTATCAAGCAGATTTAACCTTAAATAGAGCGCTCAAAAGAGAAACACCCACATTTCAAGAACGAAATATTATCTATCCCGAATTTCGCGATGCTCAACAACCTGATGGTAGCAAAGCCAAGGTGATGTCACGCTTAATTTACGCCGACCAGTTTGATGGTCAAAAGATGAAAGGCTTAACAATCATTGACCGTTCTCGCGACGGTCTGAATCAAATTCTGGTAGCAGAAACTGGGGAATGGAACATCGGACAAAACACCTGGGATTTTTACAACGGTACTATTTATGTTGTTGCTGCCGATAGTTCTTATCGCAACATTTTACGGTTTCAACACCAGCAATTACAATTACCCCAAGCACCCTTTAATCTGGCAAAAAGAAAGCTGGACTATGACGAAATGAATATCGCTACAGCGCTAGAACAGCTAGAATTAATCCGTCACAGTGGTGATGAGCAGAAAATTCGCAAACTCAAGGTTCGTATCCAGCAACAAATATCTTTTCCCTTTGTTTGTTTAGTCTTTGGTTTAGTTGGCTCATCCTTGGGAATTAGACCCCAGCGTACCGCCAAGGCAACTAGTTTTGGTGTTAGTGTTGTAGTAATTTTTAGCTTCTATATGCTTGACCAGTTTATTAGCGGACTGGGGATAGCAGGTATACTCTCTCCTGTTGTAGCAGCTTGGTTGCCAAACATTTTTGGCTTATCTGTCGGAGGTTTGTTATTGTTTAAAGCAGCACAAAGGTAATAGCTAATGGTTAATTGCTAATTGCTACTTGTTTTGTGCTATTGCTGCCATTAGCCATTAACTATTACCGATTACCGATTACCGATTACCCAATTTTAATTGTCATACATCCGGGCTTCCGGTGCTTCCGGATTTTCTTCACAGTATTGTTCAAAAGCAGTTTTAGGAGAAGCCATGCGTTCTGCTTTTTGATGTGCAGCTTCGGCTTGTAGTTCTTCTACTTCATCCCAAGCTGCAGCACATTCTTTAGAAGACGCACCTTTTTCGGCACAAATAGCACGAGCTTCTGCAATTGCTTTTTCAATTCTTTCTTCCAGCAAAAGTTCTTTGGGACTTTCCACAAAGTCGCTCTTGGTGAGAATGTCTGTGATTGAGATAATCCCTAAGAGTTTACCCTGAATTACCGGCGCTCTACGGATACCAGTATTGGCAAATAATCGGGCTACATATTCCACACCCAATTCTGGAGTGACGACAATACAAGGCTTAGTCATGACCTCATAAACTCGCACTGTTTTAGGGTCTTTGCCGTAGGCTGCTACCTTATACACAATATCTGTCTCAGTTACCATACCATAGGCATCGCCTTCATAGCGACAGTCTACTATCAAAGCCCGCAGCCGCTTTTCTTTCATCAGCTTTACCGCATCAGCAACAGTAGCTGAACCGCGAATGGTAACTACGTCTCTAGTCATGATATCTTCAGCTTTCATCATCGGGGCGCTTCCTCTCTATTTCAGATGCAATTGTCAAATAGCTTTACCTAACTTAATACATTGTGGTGTTAGTGATTAACTGGATTTTGCATGGCTGGGGGTTCTTTGCTCCGACAAATCAATAGACCTATGAGCAAAAGTAAATTTTATCGGCGTTTATCGGCGTTTTATGCGCCAAGGGCGCACGCTCCGCGTACGGCGGTTAATTATCTAATATTTCGGAATCACGCAAGAAGTCTAATATTCATCCCCAATTCGGCTAGTAGGGCTGGTTTATCGTTTCTCGTTCCCAGCTTCAACCAGCCAACGAGTTTGGGGAGCTTATAGCTCCCGTGGTGTCCTACTTTCGGAGAAATGTTTCATAGCAGCGTTAATACGAGCGTATTACTAGTCTGTTGGCATATCACTCAACTGTTAAAAATACTTTTCTTGCTAGATGCAAGGGAATTTCAGCAGGCTAAGATAACTCTATGTTATCGAGCATGATCAACTGGTTTTCAATCTCTAAACCAATCTAGTTAGCTGTCTAGCAATCCTGGGAAATTCTGCCTCTTGGCTGACTTGCTGAAATTTAGCCCCCTGTCCATCCAGTCAAGTTAAATCTGAAGCCTATGCCGCGCCATTATCAAACCCCCCCTTCACTACGTTATCTCAAAGCCAGGTTGCGGACTTTAACGCGCCCTGCTATTTGGGGAACTGCGATTTTCCTGTCTGTGGTAGGGTTGTTAATTAGAGAATATTGGTTAAACCCCAATTTTTTCGCTCACCTGCTCAACAACCCGGTCGCTAGCTCTCAAAATCAGAATGACTCTTCACTGTCTCCAGAAGACAGAGCCATTGCGGCAGATATTGATAACTCCCCCGCTTTGTTAAATGAAATTCAGCAAAGCCAGTTGCTAGCTACACCAGGTGGATTTAATGACAAAAATAAAGCCAGCAATAACCAAGGCTTATTCGACCAGGTAATTAAAAAACAGCAAAATTCTGCAGCCGCAGCGATCGCCACTCCCACCAATAGTAACCCCAGTAACTGGAATCAAACACCAGTTTCCCCACTAGCAAATCCTAACCCCAGCATCGTTAATCCTGCACCTACCCCCCTGATGGAGAATCCTTTTGTGGTACAGGCGCAAAATTTATTACAATCGGGTACCCTCGATAGAACTATCAACTCCCTGAACACAAAACCCTTGACTGGTTTTCCCTCCCCAGCAGTCGCTAGTACAATTCCCACCACAAAAGTTCAGCAATTAGATAATCAACCTAACCAAAATCAAAATCCCAACCCAGTAACCCCCCTACAAACAGCAATTAACCCCTACCCAACTTCCAGCAGTTTGCCAATTAACAACAGAGAAATTACCCCTCAGACAAGCGGCTTAACCCAGCCTCTGTCTACCAATACATTAACCAGTCAGCCTTTACCCTCCACTACAAGCTTCAACCAACTGACTGGCTACAATCAGCCTGCTGTGACTAATATACCGCCGCAACCTGTCAACGACTTGACTAACAATCAGCCGATTTCTTCTACCAACTCTACTGTGACACCTGTTGCACCTGTTGCACCTACCAATATTCCTTCATCCTCTGTGTCCACACCCAGTCAAAATCCGGCAGTTGGAGGCTATTACAATTTTGGCAATCCTCAGATCCAGCCGTCTAGCTATTAAGTCCTCAGAGATTGGTGCTGACTCCTAACTGCTGAGTTATGAGGTACTTTTGAGTTGTGAATTTTGGCTCAGACTCCACCCTTAAAGGTGGGGTCTTATGATTAAAATATCCAACCATTAGGTGCTATTCAGAATGAATAGCGTTTACATTGCAACCAAAACAAAATCAACAAAATTTAGAGCAATCCTGGATTGTACGCTTTTGTGCCGCTGTACTGTTAGTAGGTCAAGTCTTTTTACATTTACTCCAAGCACGGCTACATCACCGCCGGATTCTGGAACATATGGTAACAGCAGGACCGGCTTCTATAGGTCCTGTTCTTCTGGTAAATGGTTTTGCGGGGATGATTTTTACTATTCAAACAGCGAGACAATTAATCCAATTTGGTGCAATTAATGCCATAGGAGGTGCTTTTGCTCTAGCTTTTTGTCGAGAATTGGCTCCTATTTTGACTGCTAGTATTATTGCTGGACAAGTAGGTTCGGCTTTTGCCGCCGAAATCGGTAGCATGAGAGTCACAGAGCAAATTGATGCTCTTTATATGCTGAAAACTGACCCCATTGATTATCTAGTGCTTCCGAGAGTGATTGCTTGCTGTTTGATGCTACCAGTGTTGACAATTCTTGGATTAGTTATTGGGATTGCTGGTGGTATTTTTGCATCTGCAGAGTTTTATCAGACACCTGCAGAAATATTTTTAGATTCTGTTAGAGATTTTTTACACCCATCAGATGTGATGGTTATTGTACTGAAGGGTTTTATTTTTGGAGCGCTGGTTGCTGTTGTAGGTTGTAGTTGGGGACTAACTACCATAGGAGGCGCAAAAGAAGTAGGAAAATCAGCAACAGCAGCCGTTGTCAATACTTGGGTGTTAATTTTTATCATGGATTTTTTGCTGTCTTTGGCGCTGTTTGGCAAAGTGACAATATAAAAAACCCCGTCCTTAAGGGCGGGGACTATTAAAATAACTGTGAGGTTATGTCCAATTTACTAAACCGCAAAACCCGCCGCCAACTGCGAAGTCAGCGACTAAGGATATTATTAATAGTCTTATTCTGGAGTCTAGTAATGGGCTGGGTGCTAGCATTAGTCAGCAGCGCTCAAGGCTCTAGTCCCCCCACCGCTGATATTGGCACAGTAGATGTGGTTCCGCAACGCCACCAGTTAGGACAAGAACTGTATCTGCAAAACTGTGCTAGTTGCCATATTGCCTTACCTCCAGCAGTCTTACCCACGGAAATATGGCGAGATATCCTCCGGGATACCCAACACTACGGCGTCCAGCTAAAGTCAGTAATTGACCCACCACGGGTGCTAATTTGGAATTACCTCAAGACTTTCTCCCGTACTCTTGCTGCTGGGGAAGACAAGCCCTTCCGCGTCAACAATTCCCGTTATTTCAAAGCTTTGCATCCCAAAGTCCAGCTACCCCGTCCTGTCGAAATTGGTAGCTGTGTCTCCTGTCATCCCGGTGCTAATGAGTACAATTTCCGGCGTCTGACTCCGGATTTGGAGAATGGGGGATAGGGTCACGCAGCATGGGGCATTGGGCATTGGGCATTGGGCATGGGGCATGGGGCATTGGGCATGGGGTATGGGGTATGGGGCATTGGGCATTGGGCATTGGGCATGGGGCATTGATAATGGTTGATGGATAAGTTGTGAGGTTTGGGGTGAGTAGACCTGATTTTGAGGAGTTGGAAGTTTACCGACTGGGTGAGCAATTAGCTAATGAGATTTGGGCAATAGTCAAGACATGGGACTATTTCAGCAAAGATACTATTGGTAAGCAAATTGTTCGCGCTGCTGATAGTATTTGTGCCAATATTGCAGAAGGAAGAGGCAGGTATAGTGATGCAGATAATCGCCGTTGTGTAAAGATTGCCAGAGGGTCTTTATACGAAACCGTAAGCTGGTTAAGGCTAGCCTACGCACGCCAACTCTTAACCAATGAACAGGTTAAAAAAATCAAGCCCATCACTGATGAGCTATTACCTAAACTGAATGCTTATCTGAACTCCATAGGACGTAGAAAATAAACCTATACCCGATTCCCCATGCCCTATGCCCGATTCCCCATGCCCTATTCTCCATTAGTCATGCTGGACATCCCTACTTGAGGGAGTCGGCTTTCCCTAACCTAGCTGGGGGCGAAATGATACGATTAAAAGAGTTTAAATATAAGCTGTTAGCTAAAACTAGTCATTTAGTAACCCAGTCATCTCTAATTACTGCTGTCCTAACGGTTAGTTCTGATTTCAAACCCATTAACTACCAACATCCTCTTGGTTGGGTCAGTGGCTAAGTGCCACCACCCATCTGTAAGTCTCTGATCCCCTCATTCAGTCTACTCACCTGCCATGCTGAAATCTTTGTTGGGCGATCCCAACGCTCGAAAGCTAAAAAAATACCAACCTATAGTTGCAGAAATTAACCTCTTAGAGGAAGATTTTAAGGCGCTTTCTGACGCCGAACTCACTGCCAAAACCGCTGAGTTTAAACAGCGCCTTGCCAAAGGAGAAACATTAGATGATATCCTCCCAGAAGCCTTTGCTGTAGTCCGGGAAGCCGGACGCCGTGTCTTGGGTTTACGACACTTTGACGTGCAGTTATTAGGTGGCATTATCCTCCACTCAGGGCAAATCGCGGAAATGAAAACTGGGGAGGGGAAAACCCTAGTTGCTACATTACCGAGTTATTTAAATGCCATATCTGGTAAGGGTGTCCACGTAGTTACCGTCAACGACTACCTGGCACGACGGGACGCGGAATGGATGGGTCAGATACACCGCTTCTTAGGATTGAAGGTGGGGCTGATTCAGCAAAGCATGACGCCATCGGAGCGGAAGAAAAACTACGACTGTGATATCACTTATGTGACCAACAGTGAGGTGGGTTTTGACTACCTGCGGGATAACATGGCGACATCAATGGCGGATGTGGTACAACGTCCATTCAATTACTGTGTGATTGACGAAGTAGACTCAATCTTAGTTGACGAGGCACGCACACCGCTGATTATTTCTGGTCAGGTGGAAAGACCTACAGAAAAATACTTAACATCTGCCCAAATAGCAGCACAGTTAAACAAAGATGACCACTACGAGGTCGATGAGAAGGCTCGCAACGTTATCTTGTCCGATGAAGGGTTTGCCGAAGCTGAACAACTTTTAGGCGTTAAAGACTTATTCGACCCTGAAGACCCCTGGGCACATTATATTTTCAACGCCATTAAAGCTAAAGAACTTTTCCTTGCGGACGTTAACTACATTGTCCGGGGGGGAGAGGTAGTAATTGTCGATGAATTCACCGGACGAGTGTTGCCGGGTAGGCGGTGGAGTGATGGGTTACACCAAGCAATCGAAGCCAAAGAACGGGTAGAAATCCAACCGGAAACCCAAACTCTAGCGACAATTACTTACCAAAATTTGTTTTTGTTATACCCGAAACTCGGTGGAATGACGGGGACAGCAAAAACAGAGGAAGCAGAGTTTGAAAAGATTTACAAACTAGAAGTCACAATTGTTCCCACCAACCGCATCAGAAGACGCCAAGACTTGTCTGATATGGTGTTTAAGACAGAACCAGGCAAATGGCGAGCAATTGCCAGTGAATGCGCCGAAATGCATCAACTCGGCAGACCTGTATTGGTGGGGACTACCAGTGTAGAAAAATCGGAATACCTCAGTACCCTACTGAAACAGCAAGGCGTTCCCCACCAATTGCTTAACGCTCGACCGGAAAATGTGGAGCGGGAAGCGGAAATTGTCGCCCAAGCAGGACGTAAGGGTGCGGTGACGATTGCCACTAACATGGCAGGTCGCGGTACAGACATTATTCTCGGTGGTAACTCAGAATACATGGCTAGGCTGAAGCTGCGGGAATACTTAATGCCCCGGATTGTCCGCCCGGATGATGAAGATACCTTTGCGGTTAACCAGGCAGCGGGTTTACCATCAAGCAGTAGTGGTGGACAAGGCTTTGTTCCTGGGAAAAAGGTCAAGACTTGGAAGGCTTCGCCACAAATTTTCCCCACCCAACTATCCCTAGACGCTGAAAAACTGCTGAAAGAAGCAGTGGAAATGGCAGTGCGGGAGTACGGTGAGCGGAGCTTAGCAGAACTGGAAGCCGAAGATAAGGTGGCGGTAGCGGCAGAAAAAGCCCCCACCAGCGACCCGGTAATTCAGAAATTGCGGGCAGCATATCAGCGCGTCAAGCAAGAATATGAACAATTCACCGACAAAGAACACGAAGAAGTCGTAGGATTGGGTGGGTTGCATGTAATTGGTACAGAACGTCATGAATCGCGGCGGATTGACAACCAATTGCGGGGACGAGCTGGACGCCAAGGAGACCCAGGTTCGACTAGATTCTTCCTGAGCTTGGAAGATAACTTGTTGCGGATTTTCGGGGGCGATCGCGTAGCAGGGTTAATGAATGCCTTCAATGTCGAAGAAGATATGCCTATCGAGTCAGGGATGCTTACCCGCAGCTTGGAAGGCGCCCAGAAAAAAGTCGAAACCTACTACTACGACATCCGTAAGCAGGTGTTTGAATACGACGAGGTAATGAACAACCAACGTCGCGCTATCTATGCCGAACGCCGTCGGGTATTGGAAGGACAAGACTTGAAGGAACAGGTGATTAAGTACGCTGAAAAAACGATGGATGACATCGTTGAATACTACATTAACCCGGAATTACCCTCGGAAGAGTGGGATTTACCCAAGTTAGTGGATAAGGTCAAAGAATTTGTTTACCTGTTGGCGGACATGGAGCCAAGTCAACTAGAAGACATGAGTGTAGGGGAAATTAAGACCTTCCTGCACGAGCAGGTACGCATCGCTTATGACATCAAAGAAGCCCAAGTAGACCAGTACCAGCCAGGACTGATGCGTCAAGCCGAACGCTTCTTTATCTTGCAGCGCATTGACACCCTGTGGCGGGAACACCTGCAACAAATGGATGCGCTGCGGGAATCCGTAGGATTACGGGGTTATGGTCAAAAAGACCCGTTGATTGAATACAAGAGTGAAGGTTACGAATTGTTCTTGGACATGATGACCAACATCCGCCGCGATGTCGTCTACTCCTTGTTCCAATTCCAACCCCAGCCCCAGCCCGCAGTGCAAGCACCAGCTGAGTTGTAAGGTAATGGGTAATGGGTAATGAGTAATGGGTAATTTTATCCTTTTTTTGTATTACCTATTACCCATTACCAAGTGGTAAAACCAAACGACTAACCAACCGTCCGTCTTGTAATTGATAAAAATGTAGTTCCCCACCTAGTCGCTTCATCAGGTTTTGACAAACTACTAGATGCAACTCTGGAGCTTTATCTAATTTCGAGGGAGCCAAGATATCTTTAGGTGTATTGTGATGCAGCGCTAGCATTACTTGGGGTTCCATACTGCCTTGGTCAGTGATGCAAACTTCCATAGATTGTCCATCGAGAGGACGACACCAAACATCTACTCTCCCACCACTAGGAGAGCGCAGACAGGCAGCTTCCAGTATTTCATAGAGAACTAATTCAATTTTGGTAATATCGCCTTTAATCGCCATTGCAGAAAAGGCACGATTCATCACTTCTGTATTACCCATGTCTGTAGCCTGGGTTGCTGTTTCCTCATCCTGAGACGGCTGTCCCACACCATGAATACCAACCCAGAGTTTGCGTTGTTTGATTAAACTATCAAGGCGTTGGAGCAAACGCTTGAGAATACTGGCAACGGGTACAATTTCTTCTTGAAACTCTAACTGCCACTGCTCTTGTTGTAGCAATTGAGTCATCGATGCTGTGGTGTTACCCAACTGACGCAGCAGTTGTTGATGGCGGGTATGAGTGAGTTCGTCACGGGGGATACCCAATTGCTGCATTTGATCGATTAACATCCCAATCGAACTTTGAATTTCTTCTAAACGTCGGTGCTTGTACCAGTTGATTTGTCGAAGTTTCTCTGTAGTGACCAGAAGAGTTTTTGCCATTTGCAGGTGGCGCCGCGACCACGCTAGTTGGGAAATGAGGGTTTGCACGGCGTTAAGACTATCTTCCGACCACTGTCGCTCACGATGGTCTGCTAGCAGGACCACACCTGTAGATTCGTGATTGATGTCGGTACGGAGCGCCATGACTAAAATTTGACCAATGTGTGAACCATTTAACCATTGCCGACTGAGTGCAGGTATATCTTCCACATTCAAGGTCAAAAGACCATCGGCTGCTAGTGACCACTGAATCATCGCCTCGCTTTCAATGGGTACACTCCAACCAGCTTGGACTGCAAAGCGACTATTTGCAACCAATCCAGGGATAATCTGTGCCTGAGTATCACCCGGCGACCAAGAGAGCATCACCGCCAGAGGACAATTTACCACCGATGCAATGTGTTGCAAGGCTATTTTTTGCAGATGGTCGTAGTCTTGGGTTTGTTCGAGAATCTTCAGACAGTGCCCAAAACTTTGAAAAACTTTGTGTTGATGGTCGATTTGAATGTGTAACTGCCACTGTCGGAGAATTACACCTACCTGTTGGCTAATAATCCCCAACAGTTCCCGTTCTGTATTAGTCCAATAGCGAGTCGCTTCACTGCCCAATACTAGCAGTCCTTCTGGTGGATGACCTATAGCGCAATTACAGACCATTAGCGATCGCACACCACAGTTAATGAAAGCAGCGTGCCAAGGGAAAAACCTTAAATCTTGCTCCAGTGTTTCCACACCTACCGCAATAGTCGCACGTTCCAATAATTCCCAATCTACAGCAGGCAGAGCGTCCAGCAGCGGCGGCATAGGTCGGCGGTGATGGGGGTGGTTTTGGAAGCGAACCTCATATTTACAGGTGTCCGAGTTGTAGAGCAACAGCAAAAATCGCGTTGCCGAAAACCGTTCCATAACGGTGGTAGCAAAGGTACGTAATATCTCTATAACTTCACGATTGCTAGAGACTGCTTGGGCCAAACCACTTCGCAGTTGAGCATCCGCCTCAATTTCTTGGATATTGGTTTCCATAGTTTCTAACGGAGCCGTCAACGAGATTAATTCCGCCACTGCCTTGACTACATTTTTGTCTTGCTCTGTCCAGATTCGCGGCTCATTACCTTCCACTGCCAGAAAACCCAGCAGTTCATTGCGCCAAAATATTGGCGCTGCTAGCAGAGACTGGGCCCGGATGCGTTGTTGCAGTTTACCTATGAAACTGGTTTTCAGGGAACTGTGTGCTTCCCCAATCGAGACAATTTGCTTTTGGGCTAGGCTTTGGTAAAATTCACTTACTTCTTGGACTGTTATTCCCGCTGCCGGTTGGTTTGCCTCTCGTAATGTTGACTGTGCTGCACGGTTACTTACCCGTCGCCAGAAATAACGCCCTTGGCGCTCAAACCAGTAGACACTGGTGCGGCTGGGTGTCATAAATTCCTGGACTTCCTCCACTACCTCCTCTAGTCGCTTTTCTAAGCTACTGAGGGTACTCAACTTATTTAGCAATTGCAGTAATAAATTCTCTGGTCGCTTGGTTTGGGTTTGCCGCCAATTCATTTCAATTTGGTGTAGCGACAGTGCCAGTTCCCCCAAAAGCATCCCTAAAATAGCCTTGTCTGCTTGTGTAGTAGAAATCCCCCAACGCTCGGAACCCATTAAGACTAAACCAAAACAACGGTCTCTGTAGCGAATTGGGAAAATTATTGTGCCTTGGATATTCCAATTATGAGCGATCCGCCGCCATTGACCCGCCTGGGTTTCGCTGCGTAAATCTGCTATACCCAAGGGACGCTGTTGAATCACCACCTGTTCTAATAAATCTCCTGGGTTAAGCACAAATCGCTGTCTTAACAATACTGTTTCTCCTTTAGGAGCAATGCCACCTTTACCAAACAACTGATGACCTACTCGGTCATAAAGACCAATCCAGATCAGGTTATGGTCAAACTCTTGTTGCAGGTAAGCAACGGTAGTCTCGATGAGAACTTCGACATTCTCTTCTTCCCGGAGGCTTTGGAGGACGCGCCCTAAGTTAACTAGCTGTTTGTCGGTAGACGTTGGTTTTTCTGGCGGACCCATCTGATTTGCGGTCATCATGGCTTGTTAATATATAAGATGCCCTGAAAAGCAATCTCGCTTTAGTTTCAACTATTGCAAACTTAAAATCCTGATTCAATTTGCCAAATTGGATATATATCAAGCTGGAATCCGTCCGTTTTTGTTCTCCTTTGCTAAAGCTGACCCAGAATGGCTCCACTCTTTAACCATTCGCAGTTTTAGCTGGCTGGCGCAAACTGGTCAACGCCCACCAGCTAGCTGGATTAACACTCGCCTAGAGCAGTCTTTGTGCTTTCGGGATAGCCGATTAGCACAAACCCTGTTTGGGCTGAACTTTTCCAATCCCGTAGGTTTGGCAGCTGGGTTTGATAAGGATGGCACTGCTGCACTCATTTGGTCATCCCTCGGCTTTGGCTTTGCAGAATTGGGTACTGTTACCTATCACCCCCAACCGGGAAATCCCCGTCCCCGCTTGTTTCGTTTACCGGCAGATCAAGCAGCTCTCAATCGTATGGGTTTTAACAACGGTGGGGCAGCAGCAATGGCTGAGCGGTTGACAAAAGATAAACAACTATGCACCCTATCAATACCCATTGGTGTAAATCTCGGTAAATCTAAAGTAACATCGCTTGCCGATGCTGGAAAGGACTATCTGCACAGCTTTAAGTTACTCCAGAACTTGGGCGACTATTTTGTTGTTAACGTCTCTTCCCCCAACACTCCTGGCTTACGCTCTCTCCAAGATGCTACACTCCTCGCTGCTATCTTAGATACCTTACAACAGGATAATAATACACATAAACCAATTTTTGTCAAGATTGCTCCTGACCTGGAATGGGAAGCGATCGCAGATATTATCAACTTAGCAAAAACTTACAACTTGGCGGGAATTATTGCTACTAACACCACTATTCGCCGAGATATGCTGCAAACTCCAGTGATTTGGGAAACAGGCAAACCCCCCGCCGAAGAAGCAGGGGGGATTAGCGGTGCGCCTTTACGCCAGCGTTCTACGGAGGTCATCCGGTTTATTTATCAGCAAACCCAAGGTCAAGTCCCGATCATCGGGGTTGGTGGCATTTTTACCGCCGAAGATGCCTGGGAAAAAATTACCGCCGGTGCCAGTCTGGTTCAAGTTTATACAGGCTGGATTTACGAAGGGCCTTGGATGGTACGTCGCATTCTAGCTGGATTACTCCAAAAACTAGAACAACACGGATTGAGTTCCATCTCTGAAGCGGTGGGAATGGGTAATGGGTAATGGGTAATGGGTAATGGGGATTGGATTGTTTCCCATGCTCTATTCCCTATTACCTATTCCCCAGTCCCTCATTCCTCTAGGGGAAAGAATTCCTTGGTATCAGGGGAATAAGTCCAAGCAATTCCATCTGGGTCGCGACTGCGACTCCATTCGGGAAATTCGGGGTCATCCCGGCGCTTGTAGACTGTGCTGGAATAAACATTGAGCCGCTTAGCAAGTTCAGATTGAATCAGCGAACCAAACACCAACTGTTTTTGCAGTGGTAGTTTGCCTGGTTCTGCTGGTGGTTCTTCTGGTTGTTCGGCTTGTTCCTCAGAAGTCTCAGCATCGAGTAGTGACTCTGTAAACTGCTGGGGTACAGGTGGTTGTTCTGTCTCTGGGAGTAGGGAAACAGCAACTTGTGTACCTGGAAGTTGTTTAGGTGGTTCACTAGCATCAAAGAGGCTACCGAGAATGCTCGCGGTTATAAAGTAATAAGCTTTACCTGCATCTTCATATTCAATTTCACGAGCGCCGAATTCTTCGGCTTTTGTTTCCAAGTACCGTTGTGCTTTTTCCCCTGGCAAATTGGCTCTCATTGCCAAGTCCATAGGCGTGATTTTACCTTGATTTTCCTGGATTAGCTGATGGAAAACCGGGTTGATTTGCTGGCACCACTTTTGCCATTGGTAGCGCTGCCAAATATTTAACATCGCACCAAGCAAAATGACTACCAGTAAAATTCGCCAGGTAGCAAAAAAGAAAATCGTCAACAGCGAGATTGGCAAAATTAGAATCAGACAGCCTTTGCCTTGGCTGTCTATTACTCTATCGGTCATGTCCCTATTTGCAAGTAAAATTGCTGGGAAATAATCTTATCTTGGCTCATATTGGGATCACTTGACTCAGCTATTGGCAAATTTGCCGCAAATTTTCCAGGCAAAATCTCTGTGGGTTGGGATTTTTCCTACCAAACCAATCCCAGAAATACTAGCGCTGTGGTACTAATGCTTCTCCTAGCTGCCCCAGTAAAATTCTGGTTAAATCTTTAATCTACTTTACATACTGGTGTCAACGACAGCATTGTCATTTACCAGGAGTTTATAAGTACTATCACTGAAGACATAATTATATATTGCTATATTATAAACTCAGTATTAAAGAGAGTGATGATTTATCTCCCAACAAATCATCAAAAAATTCATTAGGAATAGGAATTTTTATATGAAATTTGACGGTAGATTTTTAAACTCCGTAGTATTCACTTGCGGTTTATTTGCTGTAAATACAATACTTTCAGCACCAGCAAAAGCACAAGTATCTTGCGAACCGGGTAGCGTTGCTCAACATTCCAATGGTTCTGTGGCAAATTGTAGACTTAGTAGCAATGTAACTGTTCAAGCTTCTCACTCCAACGGAGGTAGTTTTACCTTCTCCTGCAAGGGAGGTTATTATATATATTTTGATGATCAAGGTCAGTTTGAAAGTTGTGTTTTATCTGCTCCTGTAGAAATGAGAAACGATAATGCATCGCAAATATGTCCAGCAGAACATAGGGTTTCGATTTCGGAAAAGGGAAATCCGCCGGTAAGCTGTCAGATAAGATAAAGATAGCTGACAGTAAATTAAAATAACGCCGCGAAAATACATCATTGAACCCTTAGCAACAAATCAAGGGCGATGACTCGCCTCAAGTTACTATAGCGATAGACCTAGATTTTTCCAGCTTTTATTCCCATGACTCTAAGTGTCAAGGACTTGCAACAACTGCAAGAAAAACTACAAGACTATCACATCGACTTCCAAATGGAACTGGAAGATGGCAAGATTATCCTTATGGGTCCATCAGATGTTTATTCCAGTGAAGTTGGTGCTGAGTTCATTCGGCTGTTGGGTAACTGGATCAAACCTCGCAAACTAGGACGAGTATTTGACTCCAGTGGCGGCTTTATCTTACCAAATACAGACCTCAAAGCACCAGATGTATCTTTTGTATCCGCTGAACGTCTGCGGCAAACACCCCGTTATTTTGCTAATCTGGTTCCAGATTTGACGGTAGAGATAAAATCCCAAAGTGACCGCATCAAGCCTTTAGAAGACAAAATTAAGCTATATCTAAGTTTGGGAACTCAGGTTGGAATACTCATCGACCCCGATAGGCAGACTATGACAGTTTACCGTCCCACTGGTAAGCCGACAGTGCTAACAAATACAGATAACCTAACTCTACCAGAGCTATTTCCAGCTTGGGAAATAGCAGTTTCGCAAATCTGGCCTCCAGTGTTTGAATAAACTTGGAATCAAAAATATGTAACTATTTAACCTTGACAAATCGCCATCAAAGTACACTCCCAAACCAAACGCGGCTGAGCATAAGTAAGTAAATATTGCCGTGCTTTCTCAAACTGTTGAATAATAAACGGCTGACGCCATTGTTGCCAATAATATTGCTGTAAATAATCGACCAGCCACAATTGTGCTTCTGTATCCAAAGCTTTATCAATTTGTTTTGCTAATGTTAAAGCCTCGCGGTAAGATTTCGGTGCGTTAGTAACAGCTTGGAGTAACTCAGGGGGAATAGCTTGTAACTGTTCGTAAGCAGCGATCGCTTCCCCTGGACTTCCAGATGCTAAATTTAAAATTGCTGGATTGGCTAAAATTTCTTCATGTCCAGTTTGTTGTAAAACTTGTGCGATCGCACCTGCATCTAAGCGGTAAAAGGGGATTTTTTGACAACGGGACACCAAGGTGGGTAATATCGCCTCTACAGAAGGTGCAATTAAAATCAGCGTTGCTTTTCCTGGTTCTTCCAGAGTCTTGAGCAAAGCATTTGCGGCTGATTCTGCCATACTCTGTGCTTCTTCCAACACCACCACCTGTCTGGAAGCTAGCAGTGGTGGACGACTGAGAAAACTGGTAATTTCCCGAATTTGTTCTAACCGGATAGTCGGTGGAGCTTTGCGCTTGAGGCCTTTTTCTGTAGCTTCTTTGGCTGATATTCGCTGTCCTTGGTGTAAGTATGTAGGTTCCACCCACAGCAAGTCGGGATGATTTCCCTGACGTAGCTTTTGGTTAGGGGAATTAACATCTCTAGCACTAGAAAATAACAATTCCAGAAAGCAACGCGCTGCTAAACTCCGTCCCACACCAGCCGGTCCGACAAACAGATATGCTGGTGCAATCCGGTTTTGAATTACAGCCTGAGTTAATAATTCTACTGCTTGTGCTTGTCCTACTAGTCGTGCAAAAGGGTTAGTCATTGGTCATTGGTCATTGCTGTAACCTTGATGCTAAAATATGCTGAATTTGGGCTTGTACATTTGCGGGACTGAGGCTAGCATCTATTCGTACCACCCGCTGGGGATGTTCTTTAGCTTGCGCTGCATAGCCTTGTTGGACTCGACGGTGAAAGGCTATGGTTTCTTGTTCAATGCGGTCAGCACCTTCCTCTCGTCTCCTGGTACGCGCTAGTCCTACTTCTACATCCACATCTAGCCATAAAGTCAGGTCGCTTTCTAACCCACCTGTAGCGATGGAGTTGAGTTGTTGAATTAAATTCAGACTTAAACCCCGACCATAACCTTGGTAAGCAACGGTGGACTCCGTATAGCGATCGCACAAAATAATTGCACCCAAAGCCAGATTTGGCTGTAGTACTTCCTCTAGATGTTGTGCGCGGTCAGCAGCATACAATAACAATTCTGCCCTATCAGCGATGGGTTTTTCCCCACTACCCCGCAACAGCAATTGTCGCAGGTGAAGTCCTAGTTCTGTTCCTCCGGGTTGGCGTGTTACGATCGCCTTGGTAAAGGGAGATTTATCTAGACTTTGTAGCCACTCATCAGTTAACTGGATTTGAGTTGTTTTGCCGCAGCCTTCGCAACCTTCAAAGACAATTAATTTACCACCCATGCTGTTGATGTATTTGCTTGGTGTCCTTTAGGCTACCAGTTATCGGCATAGAGCAGACAATATTTTGGCAATTTTACATTCGCTTTTTCTTGTCTGGATAACTTATACCTTGGTAAACTTAGCTACTTTACTAAAACTTTATATAACTCCAATAAAGTAAAAAGTAAAATATCCTCTGGTACTAATTGTGTTTTTTTTGACAAACCTTTACTATCTATTAGCTTAAGATTATGAGTTAGATATTTTACATTAGATAACTGGCTCTCCATCTATGACAGCTGCCGGTAGGTATGTATCAAGGCTACTAGGTGATTGGATATTATAGGATGGACTGAATGTTAGAAAGCGAGGAGATTTTATGGCTCGCTATACCGGCTACTTTACTGTTGCTGTAGCGTTTGAGCATCTTAAAGAGATACTTGTAGATGTACTGCAAACCTGTAATTTGGATATTATCTATGACGCAGGCGATTATGTAATGGCGAAAGAAATTCCAGGTAAGGTTTCTTTTTCTAAACTTGTGACTGTCGAAGTCCTGATTGATAAAACTACAGCGACTGAAACAGAAACACGGATGAATTGTGTAATTAAAAATGAAGAATTACCGCTCCAAGTAGAGAATCACTGCCGTCAGATGTTTGAATTAGTGACTCAGGCAATTGTAAATAGTCGTCATTGGCGCTTGATTGACAGCATTGCAGCCTACTAAACAATCAGGTTATTAGTCAAGGCGTGAATAGCTTTGCTTCCTTATCGGCAAAGCTAGTGGATATACTAACACGCCTTGATAAAGTTGAGTTTCCTAGGCTGAGGCAATATCACCCTAAGAATGATAATTAAATTTAATTGCCATAACGCACAAACTCTAACAAGCGGATGTATTTAAATATATGACAGGTTTGTGGTTATGCATTGCAATTATTGATTGTTTAATCTTCAGGGTCATCTGTCATGCCTGGACTGATGAGTGTAATATCAAACTCAGTGGTTTCTATTGGTCCCGTGGGCATGGTATCCCTCTGTAACAAGTAATAAATAGCACGCACCTGCGGACCGAAGACAATTTCATCTTCATTTTTCAGGTCGTGAGCTGGAAGTTTGCGACCATTAATCATCAAACCGTTAGAACTCAGTTTGCCTTTGGAATCGCCATCTACTATCCGATAGTAAAAGCTATTGTTGTCATCTGGTCGTGTCAAGCGAACTAAAGTAGCATGACGACGGGAAACAAACTGAGAAGCCAGGCGGATGTTACAATCTTTGTCTCTACCGATAGAATACACCGGACGGTCGAGGGTAAATTCCTTACGTCCTTGGTCGTCTTCAATGATCAGTAGGTGATTTTCGTTGGTTTCTGGAGCCATTGCAGAATCGGTTCTACAATCCGTGTAACTGTTAGTCATTAAGATTTGTCTATGGGTTACTACTAGTAAGAGGTGCGGTTGCCTCAACCCAAGCTGTTGCTCTTTATCGACCTAGTTTAACCTTGATAGGGGTAAAACTGGAGATTTTTTTCTTTAATTAGCAATAAATGTTGGGCAAGAGGTAGATGCTATTTAGTCAGGAGAATTACGGTACAACCACCGTAATAGCAAAGAGTTAGTAACTACACTAACAGAACTAAAAGCCATTAAGGCTCCTGCACCTGATGGAGTTAGGACAAAACCCATAGTAGGGAGCAAAATACCAGCCGCAACGGTCATGCCCAGGGTATTATAAGCAAAAGCCCAGAATAAATTCTGGCGAATTTTGTTGAAAGTAGCACGACTCAATTCAATGGCTTGAACGACATCGGTTAAGCGATCGCGCATCAAGACAATGGAAGCTACTTCTAGAGCCACATCCGTCGCTCCATGTAAAGAGATTCCCACATCAGCAGCCGACAGAGCCGGAGCATCGTTAATCCCATCTCCCACCATTGCCACAACTGAGTCCCCGGTTTGTGTTTGCAGTTGCTGAATAATCACTGCTTTTTGATTGGGGCGGACACCAGCGCGAATATCCCCACTAGCAATACCCAATTGTTCAGCTATGGCAGTAGCAGCTTCTAGTCTATCACCAGTTAGTAGCATGACTCGTAACCCCATCTGGCGGAGTTGCATGACCGTTGTGACTGCATCTGGACGTAGGGGGTCTTGGACGGCGATTAGTCCAGCTAAATCCCCTGCTAGCGCCAGATAAACCACTGTTTTACCAGCAGCGGCCAGGACGCTAGCTTGTTGACGTGTAGTATCGGGTATAGTCACACCCTGCTGGGTTAACCAATCTTCATTACCCAACAATACTAGCTTTCCAGCTACCATCGCCGATACACCCAGTCCAGGTTCTGTGTAAAAATCTACTGCCTGGGGGATAGATAAATCCTGCAGCCGTGCCGCTTGCACAATTGCAAATGCCAAGGGATGGTTAGTACCGCTTTCTACCGCTGCCGCTAATTGTAAGAGGGATTGGGCGTCTTGCTCGGTTTCGATAGCAGAAATCGGTAGACAATCACTCACCATAGGTTTACCAGTGGTGAGAGTGCCCGTTTTGTCAAAAACGACTGTATCTAGTTGGTGTACCCGCTGCAAAACATCGCCGCCTTTAATTAGTAAACCCCGTTCCGCACCCATACCAGTACCCACCAAAATCGCTGTAGGTGTGGCAAGACCTAGGGCACAGGGACAAGCAACAACCATAACTGCAATTGCTAATTTCAAACTTAACAGCAGCGCTGAGGACTGTTGAGGCGCCCCACCCATGCTGACTGCTGAGTGCTGGTGAGCCATTGCCATACCACCCCAGACGTTAACATCATGCCAGATGTTGCTGCCGATAAAGTACCAAAACAGAAAAGTTAGCAGCGCCGCCGTCAGTACCCCATAGGTGAAGTATCCTGCTAGTGTATCTGCCAATTTTTGCACTGGCGCTTTACGGGTTTGTGCTGCTTCAACTAAGGCGACAATTTGCGCCAAGGTGGTATCCTTGCTAGTCCGGGTTGCCTGAATGGTAATGACTCCTGATTGGTTAAGAGTTCCCGCCGTTACCAAATCTCCTGATTGCTTACTGACAGGTATTGCTTCCCCCGTCAGCATCGACTCATCCACCGTGGTTTGTCCAGCTACTACCTCACCATCAACAGGGATTTTTTCCCCTGGTAAAACTTGCAACCATTCCCCTACACGTACCTGGTCGGCGGGAATTTCCACAACCGCTGCTGTTTCCCCCCCGTTCCCAGGGATTTCCCTAGCCTTGGGTTTAGCGATTAACCGAGCCACCTGTGGTTGCAGCGCTAACAATTTCCGAAATGCATTAGCTGCACGGCCTCTAGCTTGTTGTTCTAATGTCCGTCCCAGCAGGATAAAACCTAACAACATCACTGGCTCATCAAAAAAGCACTCCCAACCCATCTGGGGGAACAACAGCGCAACTAAACTGGCAGTGTAAGCAGTGAGGGTTCCCAAGCCCACTAACGTGTTCATATTGGGCGCCTGATGGCGGATACCAAGCCAACCATCGACGATAATCGGACGTCCCGGACCGAGCAAGACTATCGTTGCTAAACCACAGTGCAACCAGATGTTATGCAGTAGCGGGAACATCCCTCCCGTCCATTGACTAAAATGCCCCACCGTAGACAGCAATAGCAATAGAGCAGCAATTATTAACTGCCTAAATGCTGCTGTCATTTCTCTGCGGTGTTTAATTTCTGGGTCTTCTGTGACAGTGGTTGCACCTGTATCTACGTTCGGGATGCGAGGTTTAGCAGTAAAGCCAACAGCGCTAACTGTCTCGGCTAGTTCTACGGGGTCAATGGTATCCGCTTCATATTCCACCACCGCCACTTCAGTCACTAAATTTACGCAGGCACTCTTGACACCGGGATGCTCTGATAGCCGCTTCTCGACGACTTTGACGCACCCAGCGCATCTCATGCCCTCGATATCAAACGTGATTTTTTTAACCGACGTTAGATTGGGCTTTTCTATTAAAGAAGATTGGGTCATAAGAGCGCAAAATAATCTGATAGTTTATGATATGCTCTTGTTAAATCATAAAGAAAAAAACGGCGTGGCATATGTGCGCCCTGAATTTTTAGGAAAAATTAAACATATTAATTTCACGCAAAGGCGCAAAGCCGCAAAGAAGAATGCAAAGATTTGTTGCGGTTATTCAGTTAATAGAGAAAGTGAAACACAGATAAACACAGATGAATTTTTGTGTTTATCTGTGTTTATCTGTGGTTAATTTTTCTGGTAATAGACTTTTGTAATAGTTCTAATATTCTGAACTGCAAAAAAAGGACAACTACTTTCTAGAGAAAATCTAAAATGCAGTCGTCCTGCTTATATGCCAGCAAAATTAATGAATTTGGGACTGTAGTCAATAAAATGGCTAATACCAGTAATATCTCTGGGTCTTGAGGCAGCCATTATCTTTAATTCACTATAGAAATGCTCAATTCTGCGGGAGAATTGAGAAAATTATTGAAATGCCAGATGGTACATTACCCAAAAATTAATTAAGGGAATTAGGAATAGCAGCATCAGCCACGGTGTCTTACCCAATTTTTGGAAAATCCTGACAAATGCCATTAAAAGAACAATAAACCCTGCTATATTCACAAGGGGAATAAATAAGGCAATTAACCACCATCCAGATTGGTCTCCAGCCTTGAGCATAATCCAATTATTCGCAATCGGAACCCACGCTAACCAAGCATTAGGTACTCCCAAGCGCTGATAAATTTTCTGAAAACAATAGGAACCAAAAACATAGCCAAATAAAATTAAACCCAGATACAGCAGCGATCCTCCTGTGGCTACTGTTGGATCTACATCTGTTGTGGTTGGATAAGTACCTGTATCTGTTTGTGCGATTAGGTTAATTAAAGTCCAGTTCAGACTCGTGACTCCATCGATGGAAATACTCATGGCTTATCACCCTTTGTCTACCAAGGGACGGATAAAAATTTGACAACTCCAAGCTAAGCGCACTTATATGAAAAGCGATTAATCTTCAAGGTTTTTTAACATTTTTTGTATTAAAAGTTACTATAAATGAGCTAAAAATAAATAACAAAAATACTTTGAGTAAAGGTAAAAAGTATACGCAAGGAATTGTGATAATTTTTCGGAAAAAAGGTAAAAGTCTGAATGATAAAACGGGTATTGTTTATGCTTTTACCTTTTTCTTCTGACTTGCTGCTATTAGCTGGAACCACTACCTAAAACAAACAGACTCAAAAGAGTACCACTATTCCAGAGACTGTGTAGCAGTATAGAAGCAAAGAGATTACGAGAGCGGGTATAAACGACTCCCAAAACTATACCCAAAGTGGTTAAAGGCAGGACTTCTGATAAACTCAGGTGAGCAGCGGCAAATATCAAACTACTCAAGCCAATGGCGCCCCATACAGGGATATAACGGGTGAGGGAAGGTAGTAAAAAGCCTCGGAAGAGAATTTCTTCAAAAATTGGAGCTGCGATCGCCGCTGTGAAGAAAAATATCCCCAATGCAACTTCATCTTGGGCTTCTAGAGCCAATTGTAGTAGGGGATTACTACCACCCTGTCCCTGCCAGATTTGTTGATTGACCAAGGACACAACTACTACTAAAGGTAAGGCTGTGAGATAACCACCCAGTCCCCAGACTAACCAGTTATCTAGTAATTTGAATTTAAACCAGTCATCACTCAGAGGCAAAAAGCTTTTGATAGAGAAATACAATACCAAAAGTGAAGCCACTGCCACCGTGAGGTAACTAATCAAAACATAAACTGCCTGCAATCGTAAATCACCTGCAGCCCGATTGATAGGTAGTAGGGACTTTAATACTATGGGTACAAAAAATTGCCCCATCAAGAAAAAGCCGTAGATAAATACTTGTAATACTGTTTCCCCATCCCAGGGTGTGTTCCAAGCTAATTCGGCATTTTGTGATAACAAGGATTCTTTGCCTTTTATGAGGCGTTGCCCTAATAATAAAAGCAATAATCCCACACCTATTAACCCACCTAACATGGGAATAGTGGCAATAGCGGCTAATTTCACCAATGCTTGTTCAGCAGTGGCTTGTTGGGAGGTTTTTAGGGTAGCGAGTGCTTCTGGTTGCTGCTGGAGTTGATAAAGCTGTTTGAGAGCTTGATAGCTAAACCAACCTGATAAATTCTTTTTAATTATCTGTGGAGCGTCAGGTGCAATTTGGGAGGAATTACTCCAAATTTGCAGCAAAACTTGGGCTGTATCGCTATATCCTGGACTGATAGCGGAATTTTGGGCTACTTTTTGCCAATTGGCTTTAGCTGCATCTATATTGGCTTGCAGTGCTTGTAAAATTCCCAGCCGCAAGTCTAGCTCAGCAATTGATGTTTCTATCTGCTGTACTGATTTTCGCAACAGTTTTTCTGGTGTTGTGGTAGTTTCAGAAGCGGATGTCGGGACGCTAGAGGTAGGAATTGGTTGAGAACGCAGTTGTGCAAGTTGCTTGTTAGCTTTAGCTAAATTCTTCTCAGCGGAGTCTCGTACCTGCTGATATTGTTCTGTAGCTGCTTTTAAGGGGGTTCCCCCCAAAATAGCTTCTTGGGCTGTTTTGAAGGTCTGGTCTTGGCTATCTGTTGGTTCCCACTCGGTTGCTTCCAGTAACAGGTTTGTTTGGTAAAGCTCCAAACGACTTTGGAACTGAGGCTCAGTCAAACTATCTAATAAAGACGAACCAGAGAACAAAATCGCCACTGCTGTCAGCAAAATTAACACGCTTCGCTTGATTGTCATTCCTCCCCCTTTTGATTGCGTCATAGCCAGCACCTTTGGGAATTATCGCTCATAAGTTCCTTTAGTGCTGGATGTATAGTCCACCAGTACTGAGTGTAGAGTTATTTTGATTAATCACTAATGACTAATAACCAGAAAACCAAGTTAAAATAACGCTGAACTTCTGCGTTCATTAATCCTTGGTACTGAGTTATGATCCAAGGCAACCAATATCCTATGTCTCACTCAATACTTAGGAGTTTCTACTCAGAACTAAGCTTATTGAACCAGCAGAGGAGTGAATTTTTTAATGGAGGACAGAGAAGCAGATGACGGTTCGTGTCATCATTGTGCGCCACGGTCAAAGTACCTACAACACTGAACGGCGCATTCAAGGGCGTAGTGATGCCTCAAAATTGACAGAAAAAGGTCGTAGCGATGCCAGTATAGTTGGCAGTGTGCTAGGTAATATATCCTTGGCGGCGATTTATTCTAGTCCTCTAAAACGAGCGCAAGAAACCGCACAAATCATTCACTCACAGTTGGGGCAAAATGCTCAACAGTCTCCTGTCCTGCAAGCTGACGAAAATTTACGGGAAATAGATTTACCCTTGTGGCAAGGAATGCTCAGCAGTGAGGTTAAGGAAAAATTTCCCGAAGATTACCGCACTTGGAAGGAACGTCCTCACGAGTTAATGATGACAGTGCCAACAGCAGAAGGCACGGAAGAATTTTTTCCCGTCTTGTCATTGTATGTCCAGGCGCGACAGTTCTGGCAGGAAGTTTTACCCCGTCATCAGGGGCAAACTATTCTTATAGTTGCTCACAATGGTATCAATCGTGCCTTAATCAGCACGGCATTAGATATTCCCGCGACTCATTACCATTCCATCCAACAATCTAATTGTGGTATCAGCGTCCTGAATTTCTCTGGTGGTTTGGGGGAAGCGGTGCAGCTAGAGTCGATGAATCAAACTTCCCACATGGGAGAAGCTTTACCTTCCCTGCGTCCCAACCATCGGGGAGTGCGACTATTGCTGGTGCGTCATGGTGAAACTGAATGGAACCGTCAAACTCGCTTCCAAGGACAAATTGATGTGCCCTTGAATGATAATGGCAGACTCCAGGCACAAAAAGCGGCAGAATTTCTCAAAGATGTGGCACTTGATTTTGCCGTTTCTAGTCCGATGTTGCGTCCTAAAGAAACAGCAGAGATTATTTTGCAGCCACATCCCGACGTGACCCTAGAATTCGATGCTGGGTTGCGGGAAATCAGCCACGGACTCTGGGAAGGTAAATTGGAAACAGAGATTGACCAGGAATTTCCCGGTGAATTGGAACGGTGGCGGAATACACCAGCCCAAGTGCAGATGCCAGAAGGTGAAAATTTACAGGATGTATGGGAACGTAGCGTCGTTGCTTGGCAAGATATTATTAAAACTGCTCTTGAACAACAGCGCCAACTGGGCTTAGTAGTGGCGCATGATGCTACAAATAAAACCCTACTGTGCTACGTTTTGGGGTTATCACCAGAGAAATTCTGGAATTTTCGCCAGGGGAATGGTGCTGTCACCGTCATTGACTATCCCCAAGGTTTAGATGGTTTACCCGTGCTGCAAGCAATGAATATTACCACTCACTTGGGTGGCGGTGTATTTGATAAAACTGCGGCGGGAGCGTTGTAAATTTAGCGACTCTTAACTAGAGAATGGGGAATAGGGAATAGGGCATGGGAAATAATCCAATGCCCAATGCCCAATGTCCAATGTCCAATGTCCAATGTTCAATGCCCAATGTCCAATGCCCAATGTCCAATGCCCATAACCCATAACCCATTACCCATTACCTATGCCCCATCCAAGCTGAAAGACTGTATATGACGAAACTGCTGCAACAAGTAAGGGTAATTGACCCAGTTTCCGCAACTGACCGTGTGGCTGATGTTCTGATTGCTGACGGTTATATCAAAGCCGTGGAAAACCGGATTTCTGATGTGCCAGATGGTACTCAGATGCAAGATGGTCGCGGTTTAGTTCTCGGACCTGGTTTAGTAGATTTATACAGCCACTCCGGGACACCGGGATTTGAAGAGCGAGAAACCCTCTTGTCCCTATGTCAGGCTGCAGCGGCTGGGGGTTTTACCAGGTTGGCAATTTTACCAGATACATCTCCCGCTATCGATAATCCGGCGGTCGTCACACAGTTACAACGGCTGAGGGAAGATGCTTTGACTTCTGGGATGTCCCCTCTTCCCCAACTCTATTTCTGGGGTGCGCTGAGTGTTGAGGTGAAAGGGGAACAGATGACTGAATTTGCAGAGTTAGCAGCATCGGGGGTGATTGGTTTTGCTGATGGTCAACCCTTGGGAAATTTGGGCTTGATCCGCCGGGTTTTGGAATATCTCCAACCATTGGACAAACCTTTAGCATTCTGGTGTTGTGACCGGAAATTAACCGCAAATGGGGTAATGCGCGAAGGTGTGGATGCGATTCGCTTTGGTTTGCCGGGAAATCCGGTAATTTCTGAAACATCTGCCATTGCAGCTTTGTTAGAATTAGTCGCCGCTATTGGCACACCAGTCCATATTATGCGTGTTTCTACGGCACGGGGTGTAGAATTAATTACCTCAGCAAAAAGCCAGGGATTACCTGTAACTGCTAGCACTACGTGGATGCATTTATTATTGGATACCAAGGCAGTTGGGAGTTATGACCCCAGCTTGCGTTTAGAACCACCTTTGGGAAACAAGGGTGATGTCGCAGCGTTACGTCAAGCAGTGCGTCAAGGAGTCTTGGATGCGATCGCTATTGACCATTCACCCTACACCTACGAAGAAAAAACTGTATCCTTTGCGGAAGCACCACCAGGAGCAATTGGGTTAGAGTTAGCCTTACCCTTACTGTGGCAAAATTTAGTAGACACTGGCGAATTATCAGCTTTAGAATTGTGGCGCGCTCTGAGTAGCAATCCAGCTAAGTGTTTACAGATGATGAGTGCCGCGATCGCACCTGGTAACGCTGCAGAATTAACTTTGTTTGACCCCCAACAAACCTGGAAAGTTGAAAAGCAAAGTTTGTCTACCCTTGCGACTAATACACCTTGGTGGGGACAACAGTTAACTGGTCGCGTGGTAGAAACTTGGTTTTAATTATTCCTGAGTGCTGAACAATCAGCACTCTAATTATTCAATCCTCCCATCATTTGTGAGAAATTCCCAAATAACTTCAAAAGATTACTGGGAAATCAGCACTCAGTACTTGTTAAGGATACAGTGGTGATTTATCCAACTGTCCAACGGTATTTAGAGGCCAGAAGCGGATTACAGCCCGACCAATGATATTGTCACGGGGGACTATTCCCCAACAACGACTGTCATAGCTACTACCGCGATTGTCCCCAAGAACTAAGTAGGAATTCGGAGGAATAGTGACTGGTTGGGAGAGGAAGGGTGGTTGCTTACCGGAAGTGCAAACATCAATTGAGGTGCGTTGCTGGTCGCTCAGGTAGTTTCCTTCCAAGAGGGGTTTATTGTTAATATAAACTCTTCCATTTTTAAGTTCTACTTTTTCACCGGGTAGACCAATTACCCGCTTAATGAAGGCGTCGTGATAATTTTCACTTTGTAGCTCTTTTGTGGGTGAGAATACTACAATATCTCCCCGCTGTGGAACAGCAAATCTATAGCTCAACTTATCTACAATTAACTTGTCATTAATTTGTAGGGTGGGCAACATAGAGCCAGAAGGAATCCAGCGTGCTTCGGCGACAAAAGTCCGAATTCCCAGGGCTAGAATGATGCTCAAGCCAATAGTCCTGGCTAGTTCTCCTAGCCAAGAGTTATCAGGTTTTTGACGGTCATTGCGATCGGACACTTGATTTTGCACACGAGACATAAATTTGAAATTACTCAAGTATAAGAAAAATAGGCGTAATTTAACCGACCCGGCAGAGAAAAGCTATGGGATGATATTAACTTTTTTACTTTGATTTCCAAATTTGGCAACTATTGCTTTGGCAGTAATTGATTACTGATGCTAATTTTTTCTTAAAAAAACCCAAAAAATATAGCCACAATGGAAATCAGGTTTACCCTAGAAGGTTAGCTCCCGTTGACGCGGAGATTGTTTTTTAAAGGGCTAACAGCCATGTCACCGAACGCAAGTTTACTGATTCGCCACGCTCGGATTATTCTAGCCAATAGTGAGTCGCTCCTAGGGGATGTGTTGATCCGCGATCGCCAGATTGTCGCTGTTGCACCCGAAATTATCCCCGAACCAGGAACTAGAGAAATTGACGCCAGTGGACTAACTTTGTTGCCGGGAGTTATCGACCCACAGGTACACTTCCGAGAACCAGGACTAGAACATAAAGAAGACTTATTTACCGCTAGTTGTGCCTGTGCTAGAGGGGGTGTGACTTCGTTTTTAGAGATGCCGAATACCCGCCCCTTAACAATTACCCAAGAAGCCTTAGATGACAAGTTGCAACGAGCCTCCAAGAAGTGTCTTGTTAATTATGGCTTTTTTATCGGTGCAACGGCAGACAATTTACCAGATTTATTAACAGCCAGACCAACTTGTGGGATTAAAATTTTCATGGGTTCGATGCACGGACAGTTGTTAGTGGATCAAGAAGCAACCCTAGAACCAATATTTGCTCAAGGTAAGCGCTTAATCGCTGTCCATGCAGAAGACCAAGCCAGAATTAATCAAAGGCGCCAGGAATTTGCACAGATAACCGACCCCGCGATTCACTCGACAATTCAAGACCATCAAGCAGCACTGCAAGCAACGCAGCTAGCATTAAAATTGTCTAAAAAATATCAGCGACGTCTGCATATTCTCCACATGTCCACAGCCCAAGAAGCGGAGCTACTGCGTCAGGATAAACCTAGTTGGGTAACGGCGGAGGTGACACCTCAGCATTTGTTACTCAATACCAGCGCTTACGAAACCATTGGCACCCTGGCGCAGATGAATCCGCCTTTGCGTACTCCCCACGATAACGAAGTACTTTGGCAAGCTTTACGGGACGGTGTGATTGATTTTATTGCTACAGACCACGCTCCCCACACCTTGGAAGAAAAAGCCCAACCATACCCCAACACTCCATCGGGAATGCCAGGGGTAGAAACATCTCTAGCGCTAATGTTAACAGCCGCAATGGCAGGCAAATGTAGCGTTTCCCAGGTAGTTAACTGGATGTCAACAGCGGTAGCAAAAGCCTATGGGATTCCCAACAAAGGAGCGATCGCACCTGGTTACGACGCAGATTTGGTATTGGTAGACTTGGAAACCTACCGTCCAGTCCTGCGGGAGGAAGTGTTAAGTAAATGTGGTTGGAATTCCTTTGAAGGCTGGAACCTCACAGGCTGGCCGGTAATTACTATTGTGGGGGGTGAGATAGTGTATGACAGGGGTAAGTTGAATACCGATGTCCGGGGAGAAGCATTAACTTTTGTGGAAGCCTAATCAAATCTCCACTAAGAAACTATCTCGTCTGTGAAAGTCAGCCTCAGTTCCTGGATGAGTCAACGCCCAGTAAGTGATTTCACAGTCTTTATGCTTAATCACTGTAGTAATGGCGACTTCTAGCGGTTGGTTGACTGGGATGATGGTCGCCAAATCTACACTGAGGTTAATTGCTAAACTATCCGCTTGCTGCTGGACGTGAAATGGGAGTGTTGCACAGGCTGTTTCTGTTTGCATTCCTTGACGGTAATCATCAAACCGATAAACATTCCAGTGTCCAGCACTGGAGAGGTTAAACTCCCAATACTGCGGTGAATTGGGAATACCGAGAAAGAACTCAAAGCAGGTGTCTGTCCATAGACCATCCTTGCGGAGTGGTGTATCTGATGGTGGAGGAATTGTAATCGTTGTTAAATCGCCTTTCAGGATGTATTGCAGGTTGATTTGACTGCCATTTCGGGTGATATTACCTGTAAGCAGTAAATCAGGCTGAGGTTTGGTAGTAGGGAAGGGCTGGAGGGAAAATTTCACACAATTTGGGATTTGAGAATTAACCGCAGATAAACGCCGATAAACGCCGATAGTTTTTTTGCTCATATCTTGCACCACGGGAGGTAGAACCTCCTGCATCTCGTTCCCAGGTTGAACCTGGGAACGAGAATACCGCAGATAAACGCCGATAGTTTTTTTGGTTCGGAGTCAGCGCTGTTTGCGCTGACTACAAACCTGGAATTTTTGACGCTGACTTAGTTAACTAGGCTTTAGCGACACCTTCTTCCCGTGCGGCTCTTTGGACAGCGCTAGCAACTGCAGGAGCGACTCGCGGATCGAAGACTGAAGGAACGATGTGTTCTGCATTCAGGTCTTGCGGGTTTACCAAGGAGGCGATCGCATGGGCTGCTTCCAAGTACATGGTAGTTGTCAAAGTTGCCGCTCGACAGTCCAGAGCGCCGCGAAATACCCCTGGGAATGCCAAAACGTTGTTGATTTGATTGGGGTAGTCACTACGACCTGTGGCCATGATAGCGACATCGTTTTTGACTAATTCTGGCTGAATTTCCGGGATGGGATTAGCCATTGCAAACACTATCGGTTTCTTCGTCATCGATCGCACCATTTCTGGTGTTAAAACCCCTGGTGCGCTGACACCGATAAATACATCCGCACCCTGGACTGCACCAGCGAGGGAACCCTGCGCTTTGACAGCAAATTCCCGTTTTTGGTCTGTCAAGTCAGTGCGACTGGTAGAGATAATCCCCTTGGTATCGCACATCCAGATTTTTTCGGCTCCTGCTTTTTTCAGCAAGCGAGCAATTGCTACCCCAGCGGCACCCGCACCGTTAATCACGATGCGAATTTCTTCCATAGATTTCTTCACCAGTTTCAGGGCGTTAAATAAGGCTGCTAAGGTAACAATTGCTGTCCCGTGTTGGTCGTCATGAAACACGGGAATATCTAACTCTTTTCGCAATCGGTCTTCAATTTCAAAGCAGCGGGGAGCGGCGATATCTTCTAAATTTACGCCGCCAAACACGGGTGCAATATTTTTTACCGCCCGCACAATTTCATCTGTGTCTTGGGTAGCCAGACAGATGGGGAAAGCATTCAGTCCCGCAAATTCTTTGAATAGCATCGCCTTACCTTCCATCACAGGTAGGGCTGCTTCTGGACCGAGATTACCCAAACCCAATACAGCACTGCCATCGGTAACAATAGCGACGGTATTTTGTTTGATAGTTAAGCTATATACTTGCTCTGGATTATCGGCGATTTCGTTACAAACTCTACCCACTCCCGGTGTGTAAGCCATTGCTAAATCGGATACACTCTTGAGGGGAATACGACTGGTAATGCTAATTTTGCCACCGCGATGCAGATTAAAGGTGCGATCGTAGACATTAATAAGTTTAATATCTGGCAGTGATTTCACTGCTTGCACGATATCTTCTGCATGTTCGCTACTAGCAGCATCAACAGTGACATCGCGAATCGAAAGATGGCGGGTTTGCTCAATTAAATCAATTTGACCGAAATTACCACCACAAGCGGCGATCGCTTGAGTTACACTAGCCAACATGCCAATTTTGTTAGGTATCTCCAAGCGGAGGGTCAAGCTAAAACTAGAGTTAGGAGTTAGGTTTGACATTCTGTGCAATGGTACTATTTTATTTTGGTTGTCCAAGCCTTACTGCTTCATGCCTCAGCCAGAGTAGCACAATTGCTCCTACCCTTCCATAAGTTATTTATATTTAAGTGTTTTAATATACTATTAATTGCGTAATTATTCCCTAATTTGTCATATATTCCTTAATTAGATGAAGAATGTGGTATTCTGGCTATTTCAGAAAATTTTGCTGATTTTTTCTGCTTAATAGTACCCTATGAAGGTACTATGTAAAATTGTGGAAATTATATCTGCCTCCTACGGCACAAAAATCTTGCAGTCCTTATGCAGTATGTGTTTGAGCAGATGTATATTTCTCGCTTATAGCCGATCGCTGCCATCAATTTGCAGGTAAGTAGGCGTGGGATTGCAGCGACAGGCAAGGATTAGCGGCTTTTTAGGCATTTATTGGCGGTAGTACTCACCCCTATGTCGCTTCCTCTTGTGCTGCTTTCCGCTTCGCTAGGATACTTTTCATATGCTTTTTCACCGTATTGGGAGTCACGTTAAGTTCCATCGCAATTTGCTTGTAAGTATAGTTGCTGCGATGGAGTAGCCAAACCTCCGTTTCCCTGTCGGTCAATCCATATTGTTCTGCCTCCGCTAGCGCTATATTTCTCATAGTTTCATACTGGTCTTTTACTATCACTACTAAACAATAATTGTCGCTTTCATTCAATTTCATCCATTGAACTAAAATCTGAAAAAATACTGATGTTTCAGTAATAATTTTTGATTCCAGTCGCCAGTGTTGATTGGGAAATAGATGACGACTGTCTATCAAACATTGACAGACATGCCTTATTTCTCCTGGTAATTCATCAGTTTGTGACCTACCCTGGTTAATTTGACGCAAAAAGCGACCTGCCCATTCATTGGTATAAATAATTTTTCCTTCTGCTGTTAACATCACAATTCCCTCCATCAGATTTTCCATCACATCCTGCCAGCAATAAGGTAGAGTATTGCTGTCAAAAAAGTGGCTACTTAGCTGTGTATTACCTAAGAGTTGCTGTTTTCGTGTCAGGGAAAAATTGGGGATTTTATTCATGATTTTATCTCCGATAATTTTGAGAAAAGTTCTGCCAGAAATGACTATCACTTAGCAACATGTACATGATTTTTATTTCCGACAGTTAATTTATTTTTTTCTCAAACTATCGAGCTACTTTTTGATATCAACTCCCACAGAAAACCATCGGTAGCTGAAAATTAATTCAATTGCATATTTAGTGATTTTCAAGAAAAATCAAGCCATAAACCACTATATATAGCGTTTTATGGCTATTGATAACCGTTCAAAAATAGTATCCCTGGCGGGTAATGTTAATCCTGAAATAGCTCTGTCATCATTCAGGTAGTTGATAAGTCAAAGGTAGATGAGCGAGAGGCGAAAAGCTTAGTAGCTCTCTACTTCAAAGACTTAATAACTGATTCAAACCGAGAAAAAAACGAGGATACTAATATGTCAAACTCAAAAATGCATCCAACAGTAATTGGTGTACCAGGACAACCAGACGAACTTACCTTGAGTGAAACCTATTCCAAAAACGTCATGGGTCCAGTAGTGTTTGAACTCTACGACCTCAACGTTGGTGGTGCATCTATGGATCCTGCAGATCCGGCACAATCACAGTACATCGTTGCTACAAACGAGTCCTATACAGTCAGTCTGAAAATTAAGTTTAACGACAGCCCGCTGACTAAACTTCTGCTGTGCTTGGGTGTGAAGATTAACGTTACCTTTGCCTTAGAAGGTATTGGTGCTGGAGCAGTAGATAAAGACTTGACAACCACAATCACAACTTCAGCAGGTGTGTTTAACTACGTTGCTAGTTACACTGGTACTCCCGACGGTGATGGTTTAGCTCCTGGATTCTACGAAATCACAGGTGTGGTTACTATTGGACCGGCTGAACATCCTTGTGCCCAATTCCTATTCGGTGCTGGCTACATTTCCAAGGTTCTGCTCCAAGTTTACAAAGCCTTCTAATAGTTTGTCGCCCAAACTATGACAAGTTCGTAGTAAGGACTTTAGCCTCTCATATAAGCACTAAAGTGCTTACTACAAACTATCCAAGTTTCCTTTTAGCAGTGAGCTACTGCAGAGATTTAACAACTATTTTCCAACAAAAAAACCACGAGGATACTAATATGTCTAGCCCAAAAATGAACCTTCAAGTAATTGGTGTACCAGGACAACCAGACGAACTGACCTTGAGCGAAACCTACTCCAAAAACGTCATGGGTCCGGTGATTTTTGAACTCTACGACCTGAATGTTGCCGGTGCATCTGCAGACCCAGCAGCACCTGCACAATCACAGTACATCGTTGCCACAAACGAGTCCTATACCACCAGTCTGAAAATTAAGTTTAACGATACCCCACTGACTAAACTTCTGTTGTGCTTGGGTGTCAAAATTAACGTTACCTTCTCCTTTGAAGGTATTGGTGCGGGAGCAACAGAAAAAGACTTCACCACCAGTATCACCACCACGAGCAATGTGTTTGACTACGTTGCTAGTTACACTGGTACTCCCGACGCTGACGGTCTAACTCCTGGATTCTACGAAATTACAGGTGTGGTGACTATTGGTCCTGGTGCCCATGCTTGCGCTCAATTCTTGTTCGGTGCTGGCTACATTTCCAAGGTTCTGCTCCAAGTTTACAAAGCCTAATAGTAGACCATCAAGAATGTTCGTAGTGAGGGATTTATCCCTCAACTCAAGCACTCTTCGTGCTGACTACAAACTTATTCACTCATTAAAAGAAGACCAACACTAGTGTGGTAATTCTGGCAGGTTTAAACTGCCTGCCAGTTTTCTCATCAATCAGAATACAGAATTATTTGTAGAGCATGTCATCATGCTACCATTCAAGGCTTTGGTTTACTCGCAAAAAGCAGGGAGGAGAAAAAATGGCTGGATCGTCAACGGGTGAACCCCCAAAAAATCACAAAAGCGAAGAAAGCGACGATTTAAAGAAGATTCGAGGTATTGGAATAGCCAGACAGCAATGGCTTTCAGAAATAGCTAACATTCGTACTGTCCGAGATTTAGCTCATGCTTCAGCCGAGCAAATTGAGTTTCAACTTAATGTTGAAGGACATGCAGTTTCTCGGACTGAAATTGAACAGTGGATTGCTCAAGCTAGAGAACTTACCAAAGAGTCGTCCCCAAGAAAAGATGACCAGGGCGAATTATCTTCAAAAATAGAAAAACCAGCAGATATTGACACTGTAGCTGAGCAGAACCTATCCCCCTTTGTCGAGGAAGGTGAAAGTCGAACGCTAGCTTCGTTTATAGTAGAGTTTCAAACCAAACAGGTTGAAGGTCGAAGCGAGCAGCAAACTGCAGTTCGTCATAGAGAAAGCGACTCTAGTGAAACCTGGTCTGGTATTGAGGGTGAGCAACTACAACAGTGGATGCTGGAGCGTGCGATAGCAACCATACAGCCCGAACCTGTAGCAAAACAGCCAGATGCTACAACAACTCCTCTCACAGTGGAGATAACAGAGTTGCGAGCATTACAACCTCCGAGGACTGGGATACCAATGGTCGTCACTCAGTCTGGGCAGGGATTCTCAGGTTTTATTACCAGTGGTGAACCTTTCTCACTGGAAGTAGCCTTGAGACTGACTGGACAAATTGCAGCGGACATTCCCCAACAGACGATGACATATTGTGTTCAAGTTTACGCACGTCATCGAGCTACGGGTGAAAAAACATCTTTGGGACAGACCCAACCTCATCCCCTATTTGCGGGTCAGACATCTTACACAGCTAAATTGTCTGAAATTACTTTGCAGCAGCCAGGGATGTACCGTTTGCAGGCTCTTGTCACACTTCAAGGGATACGGGGTATACCTGGCTTCTTAGAAGTTCCACTGCTTCAAGTCCTATAAAACCTTTTAACAATGAGTACTTTTAACTGGGAAAGTTTTTTAAGGCGGTGGAGTCAAGAGTTACTGGAGTCCATGAAGGATGAGCAACAGCAATTACCACCAGCAGTTATTGAATCTGGTTGGTTAGGTTATCCAGGTGCTACAGAAGAGCAAATTTCCCATGCTGAATATCGTTTGGGAAGGACTCTACCACCTTCATATCGAGAGTTTTTGAAAGTCACAAATGGTTGGCGTCAAACAACCCCTTTCATTTACAAACTCTGGTCAATAGAAGAAATAGAATGGTTTGCAATCCGCCGTCGAGAATGGATTGATAGTTTTGTCGAAGGATTTATCACTGGCTATATAAATAGCGAGAACAGGCTCTCTAGCCTGCCTGCAATTTCTGACGCCGAATACTTTATCTACGGTGATGTACAAGATTGCAGCAAACTGCGCTTAGAATACCTGGAAACAGCTTTAGAAATTAGTGATATGGGGGACTCTGCAATTTACTTGCTCAACCCCCAAGTAATTACTCCTGATGGCGAGTGGGAAGCTTGGTTTTTTGGTAATTGGCTTCCTGGTGCCGACCGATACAGGTCATTTTGGGAAATGATGCAGGCAGAATATACGAATTTTCTGGAATTACGATAAGCATGATTTGTAGTCGTGTATCCAAATAGCATCACACCTCTTCAATAAACTACGAAGTGTAAAGTTTTTGATTGGGAATTCGGATTTCTAAAGTTTTACCAGTAAGTAGTCATAAAGGGGAGTATCGCCTAAAATGGTATCAATTTTTCATAGTAGCGCGTGATAAACTTTTCTAATTTATAACTTTTTTTTGACATCAAATTGTTAGCATATCTACTCATGCATTTCAATTGAGGTTTGCTACAAATAGACAGCAGGGGGAATTAAACAACAATTTGTAGAAGTCATTTAAACGAAATAGTCATTAGCTCTCGGAACCGTTCTCTAATTCATTAATCCGGCTATTTCCTTCTCCCTGTATTCTCTAGCGTTGGGAGAGCATAACGTCTCTCCTAATAACAGATTCTGGTTGCTTGTATGTTTTTACGCCGATACCTATTCCGTCATTAACAGTCATTAAACGGAATAAAAAATTAAAAATCGATAACTCAGTGTTATTGCGTGTTGCTACTCAATTGCACCCCTTTGCTGAGCTATCAAGGTTAAAGCTAATTTATTGACCGGCTGTCAGTGGTGAAAAAAATTATGATTGCCATGCAACCATCCAAATTTAACAATTCCAGTCATAAACCCGAAGGGCAAAACCCTTATACAAAACTAACAGCTTCTGCTTTAGTATCTAATAGCGAACAATCTGCGCTGTTTCAAGGATTAATTGAACAATTAATTGATGGGATTTTGATTGTCACTGAGCAAAGAGAATTAATGTATGCCAATGAAAGTGCCCGTCGCCTTTTACGACAACTAAATCAAGATAAGCGCAGTGCAGATTTAGTACCCAAGGAAATCTGGCATATTTGTCAGTTTCTTATGGGAAGCCGGAGTTCATTTCCCAATCAATATTGGGTGCTAGAGTCGGACATTTTTATCAACGAATCAACGGGTTTGCATATTCGAGTTAGATGGCTAAAGTTAGAAAAAATTGAACATCCCTGCATATTAATAACAGTAGAAAATTTGTATCAAGGCATTAGAAATATCGCCCTAGAAGAAGCCGAAAAATATGGGATGACTCGCCGGGAAAAAGAGGTCTGGTTATTGCATCGCGACCACTACACATACAAACAAATTGCCTCGGAATTGTTTATTACTCCCAATACCGTAAAGAAGCACATGCGAAGTATTCATGCGAAGCAGAAAGGAGATTAGGTAATGGGTAATGGGTAATGGGTAATGGGTAATGGGTACTACCTATTACCTATTCCCTATGACCCCTATCTATTGCTTCCAAAAATCTGTCACGTCGTACCCTAGTTCTGTTAACATGCGTCGCAGCAGCGGTAAACTTAAACCAATGACGTTGGTGTGACAACCATCGATTTTTTCTACAAATAAACCGCCACGACCTTCGAGAGCAAAACAGCCTGCACAATAGAGGGGTTCACCTGTGGCAATATAGTCACGAATGGCGCGATCGCTCATCGGAGTGAAGTAAACTCTTGTTACTTTACACTTGACTAAAGTCCGATTTTGTGATGTGTCAATCAAAGTGTGACCCGTGTACAAGTCGCCAAAGTTACCCTGCATTTTTTGCCAGCGTTCCAATGCTTCTTTAGCGTCAGCGGGTTTACCATGAATTTCGCCATTCAGAGCCAAAACTGAATCACAGCCCATAACCAAAGCCGAGGGAAATTGACTAACGACAGTTTCCGCCTTTTTTTGAGCCAAAGTTTCTACTAGGTAAGCGGGGTCATTGCTTTGGACTTGTGACTCATCGAAGTCACTGGGACAAACTATCGGGTCAATACCAGCAGTTTGTAACAAGCGTCGTCGCGCTGAAGAAGCGGAAGCGAGTACAAAGGTGGGAATGTTCATAAATTTAGTCATTAGTCATTGGTCATTATTCATTGGTCATTGGTCATTAGTCATTGGTCATGGTTAATGGCTCTGAAGTATTCACGACTAAAGCTGCGTGTCACCATTTCTCAGTAAATTTGCTGAACTTAAGTGTTAAACTGCTTACTGGTAGCCTAATTCATGTGTCAGTTGCGTCAGTCCTACTAATGACTAATGACTAATGACTATTCACTTAATACACACTAAAAGAATTAACAACTTGCTGCATTGTGCGTTTAACTCTATTCCAACGCCGTTCAGGGATAGAAGCGTTGAAAGTAAACAATTTACCACGACTCACAGCAACGCTGGCTAGGTTGTGCCGTGGTTGGTTATTATTAGCGAATTTCACGGCATACTCCAGCATATAGTATGTTTTCCCTTGGACTTCCCGTGATTCGGCATTGACTAATTCAGCAGTGCGTCCAGAATCTGGGGGTGCGATCGCATTTCTGCCCAGCTTATATCCTACTTCCCCAGGAGTTCCCAGTTCTGCTAAGCTTTTACCATCTGGTACCGGACTTACCACCACAGATACATTTTCCGACATCTCAATGATGTCGTGGAACACCACATCGGGACCGTTTTTGACTTTGACTTGCACCCAGCCATTAGGATATAAAAATTCATAGCCATCAGTGGTGTCTGCAAAGCTGTTCAGTGCAGCCGCAGATGCTGAACTGGGATGAACCAAGCTCAAGCTGAACACTAAAAGCAAAACCGCTACAATTCGTTTCCACATTTCCATAGTTTCCTTGAGGCTGGACGGCAGATAAAGTAAAGATAAATTAAGTTCCGGTTTTCATTGTCCCATCTTCAGGCACTGGGGACTAGAGACTGGGGAATGGGGCATGGGGAATGGGGCATTGATAAATAATAATGACTAATGACTAATGACTAATTAATATGTTTAAAAGTTGTGAATTGCGGTGGTTTTATCCGGGAAGGGTACCGGAAGCGATGGATAGTTGGTTTCAGCAAAATTGCCTTAGTGATGCGCTTAAGCCGCCAGAATCGCGAGAAGATGTGTATCTCTGGGCACCGGGATGTGATTACATGGGGATTAAGTTGCGCCAAGGAAGGCTAGAAGTTAAGTGGCGACAAGCGGAATTAGGTATCCTGCGGTTTGGGGAATACGTAGAAGGTAAAGCGGAACGATGGACAAAGTGGATATGTGAAGACTATACACAACAAAGTTTTCAGCCAGCAAAGGTTTCCGGGAATCCGATTTGGGTAAATGTGCAAAAAGTCCGCTATGCACAACTCTATGAGCTAGAGACGCTAAATTTCGGGTCTGTACATCCATCTATACCCCAACCTGTCTTGCGTACTGAGTATGTAGAAAATGGTTGTAGTGTGGAACTAACTCATCTAGTTATCCAGGGAAATCCTTGGTGGACGTTCGCATTTGAAGCTTTTGGTGAAGAGTCCTGCTTAGTGGATAATATCGAAGCTGTAGCAAATTTAGTATTTCACAATGATTGCGCGTTAAGATTGCAACCATCCGATTCCTGTAGTTATCCCTCTTGGTTAAATGTCAGCATGAAGAATAATTAGTAATCAGGCTGTCAAATCATCGCTTTTGATTACGACGTGGGTAAGTACAGTTGATTATTATTCACCCCACGGGGTACTGTCGGGTGTCCCAAAATGTCGCCGATGATATAAAAGGACTATCGACTGAACAACATAGAATATGTCCAAACTGCGTATTGCTACATTTAACTTAGAAAACTTCGACGACAAACCCACAGATAAGCCGACACTAGAGGAACGTATCGCTATTATGCGTCCTCAACTGTTGCGAGTGAATGCAGATATTTTATGCTTGCAAGAAGTTAATGGACAAGAAGTAGCGGGACAACCCCGACAATTGTTAGCTTTGCAGAAACTGTTGGAAGGGACACCTTACAGCAAGTTTTATCAAGTTAGTACTAAAACTACGGGTAATAAGGGCGTTTTCGATGAACGTAACCAAGTAATTCTCAGTCGGTTTGAGATTATTGAATCGCAACAATTTAAACATAAATATGCTCCTGCACCTTTGTACCGTCCAGTAACTGCAAACCCACCAGAAACGGAAGCAAAGGAAATCTCCTGGGAACGCCCTATTTTACATGCGAAAATTAAGCTGAATGACAATCAATTTATTGAAGTAATTAACGTTCATCTGAAGTCAAAATTGCCCTCACCAATTACCGGACAAAAGATAAATAACTATACCTGGAAAACTTCCTCTGGATGGGCTGAGGGATTTTTTCTATCTTCAATGAAACGTGTTGGACAAGCGTTAGAATTACGCATCCTGATTGATAAGTTATTTGATGAGAATGAAGATAGTTTTATCGTTGCTTGCGGTGACTTTAACGCCGAAACTGATGAAGTGGCTATGGAAGCAATTCTCGGTGAAGTAGAAAATACAGGTAATAGTAAATTAGCAAAACGGGTAATGGTTCCCTGTGAGCGTAGTATACCTGAACCCGCAAGATATTCCCTGCTCCACAAAGGTAAAGGACGGATGTTGGATCATATCTTGGCATCGCGATCGCTTATAGCTTACTACAGGGGCGCAGAAATTCATAACGAAATGTTACACGACGAGTCCGCAGCTTTTGCTACTGACATTCTCTACCCAGAGTCAGATCATGCACCAGTTATTGCGGAATTTGAATTACCACAGGTGTAGTCAGAATAGTAATTGGTCATTGGTCATTGGTCATTGGTCATTGGTCATTCTCGTTTCCAGGTTCAACCTGGGAACGAAATGTGGGTGGTTATACCTCCCGTTGTGCAAGATGTGAATAATCAAAAAACATTGGAAGGTTGACTAATGACTAATAACTAATGACTAATAACTAATGACTAATGACTAAAATGCCCAAACTAGAGGTTTACAATTAGGAGAATAGATTACATGCCTTTAAAAAATTATGGTGTTTTGAAATGTCGAGCAATTGATAGCAAATTAGGTGCAGGTTCTACACCGCATTATCAAGTATTAGTTGATGATGGTAAGCTGAAGCATCGAATTGCTATTAACGTTAAGTCTAAGGTCAGCCCTTCAGAATTACTGTATTTTGTTAACGAAAACTTTAGTCATCCCATCACCAAGGGGCTGAATGAATTGGCTTTGGGATTTAATACTCTTGATAGTAAAGCAGGGGGATTAGCTCTAGACTTCATCCGGGGTAACTTATTTGATGTCAAGGAAATGAAGCCATTACCCTACAATGTTCCTGGACCAGATAATGACCTGAATGAGTTAATTGATTTATATATTAAACGGGCAATAGAGTCTAAAGATGCAGTGCTATACGCTTTTGGGGAAAAGTGGGGACCAGAGAACGATATTCCCGATAAATATTTCGGCTTTCGTCCAGGAAATGGTATTCATGATATCCACATGAACCAGGGTAATGTTGGACAATTTCAAAAGGATAATGGTGTTTGGCAAGATGGGGGACTGTTAATTTACTACCCATCCCGTAACCAGTGGGTAGGTGTATTTTTGGCATTCCAATCTCAATCCTTCCATACTGATGACCGTAGTGGTGACAGATTGGATGTCGAAATTCCAGCTACAACTGCAGGAGTTCGCATTATTGCTGCATTGGTCAATCCTCTCGGTGATGATGTTGGTAAAGAGACAGTTACTTTAATGAATACTTCACCACAGAAGGTAGATTTAAAAGGTTGGATGCTTGCTGATAAATTCAAGCAAAAACACTCGCTTGATGGTATTCAAATTGAAGCTGGTGAAGTTGTGAAGGTACAGTTGGGTAAGAAAGATATTGTATTACCAAATGCTGGCGGAATTATTACCCTGCTAGATAACAATGGTCTAAAAATTCATGGTGTATCTTACACCAAGGATGATGTCCAGAAGCAGGGTTGGACGGTAGTATTTTCTTAGAGTCGTGAGTCCTGAGTAGGGTTGGGGGAATAGGGATTTTCTCGTTCCCTGGTTCAACCAGGGAACAAAATTTGCGAGGTTATACCTCCCGTGGTGCCTGAAGATGTGAAATTACCCATTCCCCCAACCCTATTCCTGCAACTTCACAGCGGTGCGTAAAATCTGTCCAGCTAAAACTGCTGCACCGAACCCGTTATCGATATTGACAACACCGATACCAGCAGCACAAGAGTTGAGCATTGTCAAGAGGGGTGCTAATCCGCCGAAGCTGGCACCGTAGCCGATACTGGTGGGGACAGCAATTACCGGACAATCTGCTAAACCTGCTACGACGCTGGGTAAGGCGCCTTCCATCCCCGCTGCCACAATTAACACATCAGCTTCCGTGAGCAGGTGGAGGTTGTTCAGCAGACGGTGGATACCAGCTACACCCACATCCCAGAGACACTTGACCCGAAAACCACAGAGTTCAGCAGTAACAGCAGCTTCCTCAGCTACGGGTAAATCGGAAGTACCGGCGGTAACAATGCCAATAGTACCTGGGTAGCGGGGTTCGATGGTATCGGGGACAATGGCACAAATCCGCGCTAAGTCGTAGTATTTTACACCTGTAACTTTTTCTTGGATTTGGGAGTAGACATCGGGTTCAATGCGGGTAGCCATAACTACCGGACTACGCTGACGCATCACTTCCATAATTTGAGCAATCTGATCCGGAGTTTTTCCCGGACCCCAAATGACCTCCGGAAACCCAGTTCTCAGGGTACGATGGTGGTCAATTTTAGCAAATTCACCTACAGGTTCATAGGCTAGGTGTTTAAGTTTATCTAGCGCTAGATCAGGGGTAATATGACCCTGAGCAACAGATTCTAGGAGCGATCGCAAAGCTTCAGGTTGAGTCACGACAATTTTGGATTTTGGATTTTGGATTTTGGATTAGCTCTAGAGTTTGACACTCTGCCCTCTAAAGAGAGGCAGATTCTTTAAGACTTGCTTAAAAGGGATAGTCAAGTATCCCCCTAGACGCTCAAAACAACTATCAAAAAGATGCTGCAATTGCGGTTACTTGTACCAATTTTGTTGCTTTGCGAGTCCATCACAACGCCAGTTCGGTACGCTCAACATCCTGCCATTACTTGCTCGTCTAGTCGTGCTAATCAATAGTCGGGTCTACGTTGCAGGGATTTCGCCTTACTAGGATTGTTTCTTCGCGTAGATGGTTGTTCCTACTTGCTACTGATATCTTCCCATTATTGACTGCGGATAAATCCGCACGAGTCGCTTTTCCACCCCGGTTTAAAAACACGGGGCTACCAATCTCCCGGATATTTTACGTGTTAAGCGCAGATAATTGATGGTTGATGAATAATAAATCGCGGTTTAAATAATTTTTTAACCGCCAAGAAGCGAAAAATCGAATATAATATTTTAAGGCGCTTTCAGTTTGATTTCATAGATGTTCCAGAATGCGCCACCCAAAGCGGAATATTTGATGCCTTCAATGCGATCGCGCACTGCCGACATTGCCAAGGGATTGACCAGGTAAATAAACGGTAAATATTCCTGGGTAATTTGCTGAGTTTTGCCATAAATTTCTTTACGCTTGGCTTCGTCTAACTCCCTTGCTGCTTGAATATAAAGACGCCCAATTTCCGCCTCCCAAGGAGCCACTTCCCTACCATCAATTGGGTTTTGTCCTGGTTGGGGTTTTTGATTAAACATATGTAATCCCCCTTCGGGTGACCAAACATTAGCACCATCATTCGGTTCAACCCCACCAGTCAAACCCAGCAGTGCAGTTTCCCAGTCTAGGGTGTTAGAAATTTTATCTGTGTAAGCATTCCATGCCAGAGGGGCAAAATCAACTTGAATGCCGATTTTGCTCAGGTCTTGTTTAATCTGGGCTGCCATTGCTTCCCGGGTTTTATTTCCCGCATTGGTGATTAAAGTGAAACGGACGCGATTACCCTGAGCATCTTCAAGTTGGTTCTTATCGTTATATTTGAATCCTGCTTTTAGTAACAGTTCCTTCGCCTTTTGGGTATTGTAATCATAGACTTTTAGCCCTTCTTTAGGCGACAAGTAATAGGGACTTTGTACAGAAATTGGTGAATTTTGCAGCGTACCCAAGCCGCGAAAAATGTTATTAATCATCGTTTGACGGTCAATGGCATAGGCTACAGCTTGCCGAAATTCCACTGTATTAAACCAGCGGGATTTCACTGGATCAACTAGTGGCTTGCCGTTTCTTTTACCTTTATTTAAATTAAAGAAAACAAACGATGTTCCAGATGCAGGTCCTCCATTGTAGATGGTAAAATTACCCCGTTTTTCTTCCCGTTTGAGTAAAGAAAAATATTCTGGACTTACCCCCACAGAATCCAATCCGCCAGAGCGAAATTGTAGTAAAGATGTATCAGTAGATTCTACAATTTGCCAAATTAGCCGTTCAATGTATGGCTGTGATTCGCCTTGTGCATCCTGACGCCAATAGTAGGGGTTGCGGCGGAACACAACACGTTGACTCGTGTCGTAACGCTCCAACTTATAAGTACCATTGACGATAATTTGCTCAGGAGGAGTATCAACACCCCATTTAGTTAAAAATACTGGCTTGCCTTCTTTATCTTTTGTCTGTACCGATTCCCGCAAGGCATGAGCTGGTAAAATTGGAGAACCTGTACTACGTAAAAACGGGGCAAAGGGTTCCGGTACACTAAACTCAACCCGCCGGTCATCGAGTTTTCGCACCTTAGGCAAAGCCCGACTTTCACCAATCCTCAAAGCGTCTCTGGTGTCGGTAGGAATCGCTTCGTTAAGATAAATATCATTGTAGGTAAAGGTGACATCATCTGCTGTGAGCGGTTGCCCATCAGACCATTTCAAACCCTCGCGTAAGGTAAAAACGATTTTTAATTTGTCTGGGGAAATTTCCCAGGATTCAGCTAATGCTGGTTCGATTTGACCCGTCAATGGGTTTTCATTAATTAACCCCTCGTAAGTCAAAGGAAAAATGTTGGGAGACTCTTGACTGAGGGGATAATTAAAAGTTTTGGGGTCACTGAGAATGCTGAGTACCAATTGCGGTATTGGAGCGGCTTGGGATTTAAATCTCTCTGGATTGCAAGCCACAACTGTGATCGTAGTTCCAACCAGCAGAATTATCGCCAACCAGCGTCGCCAAAAAGGGGTAAAGATAGTAGTAATGGTCATATTTTGAATATCGGGGTTGGGAACTGTAATTTAATTTCTGGACATAGTTACCCAGAGCTTACTGTTTGGGGAGCTTTGCTCGGGACAGACGTTCTATGACATCACTGAGACTATTTGCACCTAGTTCTACTTGCTTTTGCTGTAGCCACTGGATAGCTGTTTCAGTCAAAGTCATAGTGAATCTACGTTTCGGCTCATTATAAATT
>JAYKJH010000118.1:0-10900 GCA_035285345.1 Nostocaceae cyanobacterium
TAACCAGGACTTACGATAGTGTCACAATTGGTCATAGGTGCGTGACGCCAAAAGTCTTATTCTTACGTTCAAATTTTTTCGTAGCGTCACACACCCTACAAGAAAAAATGTGCCAGTTGCGTAAGTCCTACTAACCTTTGTGCTTCCTGATGTAACTTGGTCCTCATCATTTGCTGAATTTGCGGCGGTAACGCACTAAGACCCCGCCCTTAAGGGCGGGGTTTATAGTTTCGTAATCTGCCAGGAAACTTTCCCAGACATCTTGCACTAATAAATCCACAAGTTGCTGCTGTTGTTTTCGGTCATTGACTATAATTCTGCCAAATTTAGATATGACATTATTCAGCCTAGTAGGCGTTAATAGGAAAAGCATCTCTTGGATTAACTCTTCCTCAAGACTTATATCTAAACGTTGGGTTAGCGGTGTTTGATAATTCCATTTTTGTGCCTGATGAAAGCGCTTATCTTCGGAAAATTGGGGAATTTTTTTCTTGATAATTGGACGCTTTCTGCCTTTACGAGTATCTATATATATCGCCTTGACGGGTTTAATCACCACTCCTTCAACTTTATTTACCAAAGGGAGTTTTGGTAAACCTAAAGCACCGGGAATTGTAGACTTAACCTCAATGTTATATACCAAAGCTTCCTCATATTTACCAATAAATAAAGGTAGGGCAGCCATCATTCCTACCTGGTGGAATAATTTGAGTGCTTGGTCATAATCTAGATAAACTCTTTCCGCCGGATTACCCTGTTTAACAAGCGCAATATCAAAAGCGCAAAATTCGATTTTTGGTGAATAATAAACACCCGTTTGCACAGCTTGGAGATGACTCACAGCGGTTTTAGGTAAAAATCTCCTGACTAGAAGCCAGGAGATTGTCAATGCGTTCATCTACATATAAGGTATAACTGAATGATAAATTGATTAGTTGCCATTTTGGCAGACTTTTTCAGCTAGATCAGGAAATACCTGGTTATTACACCAAAGCTTTAAGTAGAGCTTGCAGTTTTAGTTGAATTTCCGCTAATTCTCTATCCGGATCGGAACCTGCGACAATACCAGCACCAGCGTAGAGTCTGGCGCGATCGCCGTCTATCAGTGCTGAACGAATACCAACAATAAATTCGCTGTTACCTTGATAATCTATCCACCCGATGGGTGCCGCATACAAACCCCTCTCAAAGCTTTCGTAACCTCGAATTTCCCCACAGGCAATATCTCGATTTGCACCTGCTACTGCTGGGGTCGGATGCAGTCGAGCGACAATCTGTAAAGGATGCACCGACTCAGGTACTTTGGCGCTTATTGGCGTCCACAGATGCTGGATATTAGATAATTGTCGCAGACGCGGTGGTAACACCTGCGGTAGCAAACCCAATTCAGATAGCCGTTGGGTAATAAAATCAATTACTAGCAGATGTTCGTGTCTTTCTTTTTCACTATTTAACAGTCGGTTAGCATTTGTCGCATCAAGTGCTGGTGTCTGACCCCGTGGTGCAGAACCTGCTAAAGCATCAGTGAGTAATTGTTGTTCACGAATACTAATTAAGCGTTCTGGACTAGCACCAATAAAATTTTGTCCTTTGCCGTTACTCAGAGAGAATATATAACAATTAGGATGTAACTGCCGCAGGTTAGTTAAGGATTTTAATAAATTAAAAGGAGTACTAGAAACTACATCTAGTGCATCTGCTAAGACAATTTTACTAAAATGATTATCCCGGATTTTTTTTAGAGACGAGATGATGGATTTTTTCAAAGTATCCCCTCTAGTTACTGGCGTTTGGATATATTCCCCAGAAGAGACGCTTAGATTATTTTCTGCTTCCTTGATTGCCGTAATCTTTTGAATATTTTCCCAAAAATTATTTAATACTTTTTCTATATTAACACTGGCATTTATCAATAAATTTGCTACTAATATACAACGGTCTCCCCGACGAGCAACTTGCCACTTGGGTAAAAAAATCCTCGCTGCCGGAAAGGGATAATCCCCTTGAGTATTATCGTCAAAGAAACTGAAGCTACAAAAAAAGTATGGTCCAGCAAAAGATTCTTCCACTTTACTAAAATGGATAATCTTCTCCTGACAGGATTTGATAAACTCTTGTGCTTTGATAAATCTTTGTTTTCCAGCAAATTCTAGCTTGGCTACAGCATCAATAGCAGCAATTGCTTCTTGTTTACTTCTATTCTCAAAGTAGAAGTTTAACTGTTCTGACTCGGAAAATTTACATAGCACAAAAAGTGGATCAACAGTATCAATTTCCCAGGAAATGTTGACAATTTTTGTACAATGATTTTTCTGACAATAATTTCGGCAATCTAGGAGGAATTGGTGTAATTCTTTGGGGTTTAAAAAAAGATTAGCACGATACGGTAAAAGTTGCATATCAATGAATAGTAAAGTTTTTTTAACTTCTGTTCCTAAATCGTGATTAAACATGGTGGTATTTCTAGAGGTAGCATATTTTCTTTCCCTTTCACCACCAAGGTGTGTGTCTTCTAGGGATGGGGTTTAAGAAGCTGCTAAAGGTGACTCACACCTTGTAAGCTATGCTGTCAGGGGTAAGCCCCATAGCCAGCAGTAGCCACGTCACTCCGGTGACTAGGGTCTTGAGTGTTACAAAAAATCACTCTTGACATAGGATAAATCCCCAGGAGTTCCATTGACAGACTAAGTTGTTTTACCAAAATACCGGACTTTTAGGTTGCTCTTGAAATTCAAATGTCTGAAAAAAAATGACTACAAAGCTGGTTTCTTATCCCAACACCAAGTTATGGATGGCGGCGATTAAGCCTCCAATGTACAGCGTTGCTATTATGCCCATCTGGGTGGGAACTGCTGTAGCGTTTGCTGAAACTCAAAGGTTCAAAAGCGAAATATTTTTAACTTTTTTAACTGCAGCGATTTTAATTCTAGCCTGGGAAAATCTCAGTAATGATGTCTTTGATTCCGAAACGGGAATTGATAAAAATAAATATCATTCTCTGGTTAATTTGACGAAAAATAAATCATTGATTTTTTGGATAGGCAACTTATTTTTATTATTGGGATTACTGGGGATAATAGCAATCTCTTGGTGGCAGCAAGACCTAACGGTGATTGGTTTAATTTTGTTGTGCTGTGGGTTAGGTTATATGTATCAAGGACCGCCTTTTCGGTTAGGATATCAGGGATTAGGGGAAATTCTCTGCTTTTTTGCCTTTGGTCCGGTGGGGATGTCAGCAGCATACTACAGCCAAACCCAAAGCTGGTCAATGAATAATTTAGCTGCTTCAATAATTGTTGGTATTGCCACTAGTTTAATTTTGTTCTGCTCCCACTTTCACCAAGTTAATGATGACATCACCGCTGGTAAACAATCCCCCATCGTCCGTTTGGGAACAAAAAATGGCGCCCAACTTTTACCGTGGGTTTGCGGTAGTATTTATAGTTTGACCTTGCTGTTTGTCAGCTTAGGAATGTTTCCCTTGTGGACTTTATTAAGCTTTGTGGGTTTACCCTTTGCTTGGAAATTGTGCCGTCATGTGGGAAAAAATCACAACCTCCCAGAACAAGTAAGTAACTGTAAATTCATTGCTGTGGCGGTGCATTTTTGGAGTTGCTTGTTGTTTGGTTTGGGGTTTGTATTTTAGAGAGGACTTTTAAGGAACGGGAGTTAGGTTAGCACTGCAGTGCTAACCTACTCATCGAGCAACTACCTAGATGGTATTTGCCATCTCAGGTGACTGGCTGTTTGTGGAGTGAAACAGACTGTATCTCCAGTGCGATCGCGGCAAACAATACCATTTTGTAAATATGGTGTTCCCCAAGGCTGTTGTTCACGCTTCAACGCTGATTGAGAGAAAACCATGCTCAGTTCAACCCCAAGTACTTCTTAGATAAGTTTATAAATTTTGGCTCAACTTGATGAATGATGTGGTTTTATTTTCAAATCCCTGAGCAGTAACTCTTGGGTAGGTAAACATGTTCTACCAATTTGAATTTCACCCCTATCAAAGACAATTTAAAATTCCCCTCCAAACCAACCACGGTGTCTGGAAAATGCGGGAGGGTATTATTATCCGTCTGACTGATAACACAGGAAAAGTCGGTTGGGGTGAAATTGCACCTCTCGACTGGTTTGGTTCCGAAAGCTTTGCTGAAGCTTGGGATTTTTGTTGTGAATTACCAGCGGAAATTACCCAGGAGATGATTTTCGCCATTCCTGATACCTTAAGAGCTTGTCAGTTTGGCTTTGAGTCAGCTTTGAGTATGGTTTTAGGGGACAGACAACAGACTAGGGAAGAATTTATGAACCCAGTCCTGAATTCCCTCACATATAGCGCTTTATTACCTGCTCTTGAAGCAGCTTTACATTCATGGGAGGAGTTATGGAACCAGGGATATCGGACTTTTAAATGGAAGATTGGAGTCGCTGCCCTGGATGAGGAATTGAAGATTTTTCAGCAGTTGACTGGTCAGCGTGAGGAAACCACTTCCCTACCCAAGGGTGCAAAACTGCGATTAGATGCTAATGGAGGATTGGGTTGGTCAGCCGCAAAAACATGGCTAGAAGCGTGCGATGAGGCTGGGATGGTGGAATTTTTAGAACAGCCTCTAGGGGTAGATAAATTTGAGGCCATGTGGGAATTGAGTAACTTGTATAGTACCCCATTGGCGTTAGATGAATCTGTGGCAAATCTGCAACAATTGAAGAATTGTTACGAATTGGGATGGAGGGGAGTATTTGTGATTAAGGCTGCGATCGCAGGTTCTCCTTCTCGTCTGCGGCGATTTTGTCAACAACATCAAATTGATGCGGTCTTTTCCTCGGTGTTTGAAACTGCAATTGGTAGACAAGCAGCACTTAATTTAGCAGCAGAATTATCTCATCAAGAGCGAGCAGTTGGATTTGGTGTAAATCACTGGTTTAATGATGATGAGGAAACTTGGCTTGAGAAATTATGGAGCAGCCATTAATATTGACCCAGGGACGCGCTTATCGGGAGACGCGGAGAAGTTTTGCGTCGGGACAATTAAACAGATGTAAGATAAGTTGTTTTCTAGAAAAACGTGCCGAAGAAGATTTTTTAATCGGGTACGATAGTCATAAATTTATGCAAATATTTTCGCAGTTTTATCTGGAATTAACCCAATTTTTTAACGAGGAATCCCCAGCAAAAATCATCTTAGCCGAACGCGAACCAATGAGATTTATCGCAGGGTTTCTCGCTGCTTGTGCTGCTGGTTGTCCTGTTTTTCTGTGTAATCCTAACTGGGTGGAAACAGAATGGAAACAAGTATTTGAATTAGTCCAGCCAGATATTATTTGGGGAATGAGTAATGGGGAACTGGAAAAGACTAGGAAATTATCAATCCAAAATCACGGACATTTGCTCAACGAAGCAAACCTCCACACCGCATTGTCTTCAAAATCTCAAATCCAAAATTCGATTATGATTCCTACAGGTGGTTCATCAGGTAAGATTAAATTTGCTATCCATACTTGGGAAACATTAATGGCATCGGTACAAGGATTTCAAGAATATTTTCAACTAAACCAAGTAAATTTCTTTTGTGTTTTACCACTGTATCATGTCAGTGGATTAATGCAATTCTTGCGCTCATTTACTACAGGAGGTAAATTAGCGATCGCACCCTTTAAAGAATTAGAAAATGGGCAAATATCCGAGAATATTGACCCAAGAGAATTTTTTATATCCTTAGTACCAACCCAACTCCAACGTTTCCTAGAAAAGCCTGATTTAACCCAGTGGTTATCGCAATTTCAAACAGTTCTTCTTGGAGGTGCCCCTGCATGGGAAGAACTTCTAGAACAAGCAAGACAACATAAAATCAGATTAGCACCCACCTATGGAATGACAGAAACAGCATCGCAAATAGCGACTCTTAAACCCGACGAATTTCTCCAAGGTAAACAAGGCTGTGGACAGATTTTACCCCATGCCCAAATTACCATTTGTAGTCCTACAGGAGAGAAATTAGATGTAAATCAAGCCGGAACAATTAATATTCAAACCGCATCTCTAGCACTGGGATATTATCCCAACTTTTTTCCTAACCCTAATAACTTTCAACCGGACGACTTAGGAATTATTGACAATCAAGGATACTTAAAAATCATCGGACGGAACAGCAATAAAATTATTACTGGAGGTGAAAACGTCTTTCCCGATGAAGTAGAATCAGCTATTAGAGACACAAAATTAGTCAATGATGTCTGTGTAATAGGGATACCAGATAAACATTGGGGACAAGCCGTAACAGCTATTTACGTCCCCATAAACCCTGGAACTTATCCCACGCAAATACAAACCGCACTCAAAGACAAACTCACTAAATTCAAACACCCCAAACACTGGCTATCCCTGACAAAATTACCCCGCAACCCCCAAGGAAAAGTCAATTATCAAAAACTACAAAAACTAGTGAAAGAAGAAATAGAAACACGGATGAACACGGATGAACACGGATGAACACGGATAAATCTGTACTTCGTTCTTTGTTATTTGTTTTTCATTCTTCTTTGTTATTTCTTGCTTCTTCTTTCTTCTCTCTTTCCTTGGCTTCCTTGGCTTCTTGGCGGTTTAATTATTCAACCACCCCAGCAACTCACCCGACAACACCCTTTTCTTCCTACTCCCCCCATCAATACAAACATGACGAGTAAGAGCCTTAGCCATTATCATATCACCCAAAAAAACCTGATAACCAACCTCAAAACTATAATCGCTTAATTGCTGTAAAACTAACTCAATTACCACCTCATCACCACAAAACAGGGGCTTAAAGAAATCCACGCTAGCATGTACAATCGGCACAGCAACATGCGAGTTACCAAAAAACTCCTTGAGATTAATTCCTGATGCAGCAAGCGAAGCTTCATAAGCCTCATGACACATAGCTAAGATATTAGTAAAATACACAACCCCAGCAGCATCAGTATCTTGAAAACGAATAGTGCGGTGATATTTAAACCCCATCAGCAAAATATCTCAAAACGTCAATCACTACTAGGACAAGGACGTCCCTGATCATCGACTAAGAAGCAACTACTATAAGCAGCAAAATTACTTCCTGAACCATTATCTGATGAATTGCTAGCTTGACTAGATGAATCTTCTTCGTTTTCTGTGGGTTTGACACATAAATCGTGTAAATCCAACGTCCTCCCGTCAGGAGTTTGGATATAGCATAGCAAAGTCTCCTGGTTTCCAGGATTCACCTGTGGATATTGAGAACCCAAAGGAACAGGATTTGCGAAAGCCGATTCAGTTAGTAAAGCAAACAAAGTAGCAGACCCTAAAAATTGTTTCAACATGGCAGTCATTAGTCATATAGCGCTTCCCACGCTCGTGAGGTATAGCAAGAAAGAATTAACCGCCGATAGAAGAGGATGGACGCTTTCTTAAGCCGATAAATTTGTACCTCAGTAGACTAGGAAACGCTATAACCCATTAGCTATTTCCATCAATGCTCTGGCGGTGATACCCACACCCAGTAAGGAAATACAGAGAGCGCTGAGTGTGGGTAACAGGTGCATCAGTCGTATCGGTCGTTTTGGGAGCTTTTCAAATCGTCGCTTGGCGTAGACGAGTAATAAACCTAAGCCAATTAACACCCCTGCAAGACCTAAACTGAACGCTAACACTAGCGCTAGAGCTAACCCAGTACGTCCAAAAGCAACAGCACTCAGCAGCAATACTAAAGCGGAAGGACAGGGTACTAATCCCCCGGAAATCCCTAGCGCTAGTAAACTCTGCCAGGTAATGGGTGCATCATCTGGGGGTAAATGGTCATGGTCATGGTCATGGTCATGGTGATGATGGTCATGGTCGTGATGATGGTGATGATGGTCATGGTCATGGTCATGGTGATGATGACCACGGAAACGGCTGATAAACAGGTTTAAACCTATCGCTACTACCATCACCCCAGAGACAATACTCAGCCAAGGTAGCAGCCTTTCTGGCAGGATGTATTGCGACGCAAACAGTGTTATTAGTCCCAGAGCGAATACACCAATTGTATGGGTGAGTGTGGTTGTCAAGCCCAAAAATATCGCGTGTTGCGGGGTAGCGCGGGAACCTACTAAGTAAGCACCAACTATCGTCTTACCATGTCCCGGTGACAAGGCGTGCATTGCACCCCAGAGGAAAGCTGCGAAGACTGTAACTAACCAACTACCACCAAACTGTAATCCTCCTCCCATTAACCACAGTTCCCGATTTTGACGGGTGAACATAAAGTTTTGCACCTGTCCCTGATTCAAGATGGTTGCCATGCAGTGCGCTGCTGGTGCTTCTTTGAGAAACAAGTCGTAATGCATCTTCAACCCTTGGACTGGTTGCTGCCAAGAGTACAGCAGTTGCAAGGTACTGTGGGTATTGGGAGCGATACTTGCGGTTGGACCGAGATTCGCCTCTACCGTAGCGATAGATAAATTTCCCCGACCTCCCTTGACATCCACCAGACGGATGCGATCGCCCAAAAATTTCTCCAGTTCACCTTGATGTTTGCGAACTTCAGCGGCTGACAACTGACCATCTTGATTATCATCCGCTGACGTTACCAAACCTGTCGGGAAAGTCAGCGTTATCTGGGTTTGCTTCTCACCCACCATAATTTCTGCCGCTGCTAAATCAGCCCAATGCGCTAAAGTCGGACTAGCAAAGGCTACCGCTAACAATAGCGAACCAAAAAACGACACCATGTACAGCCTATATCTTCGCCATTTCGCCTTCATAACAACCTCTGTTGAAAGTCCTGAGTCCCCCTTCCCTTCCACCCAATCCAAAATCTAAAATCCAAAATTCTCCAACCCCTCCAGACGTGACGCTACCTCATCAAAGGTGGGGTCAACTTCTCTTGCCAATTTTGTATAAACCGTCGCCTGGGAATTATTGCCCAAAGCCTTTTCAATACTAGCGGCGCGATAAAATATCCCTGCATCCCGCGTTCCCAGTCGCAACGCTTCTTGCATCACCTGCTGTGCTAACTGTAATTTCCCTGATTTTAAAAGTGCCCAAGCTAACGTATCCAAGGTTTGAGCATCGCGACGAATACCCACTTCTTGTTGCATCAGCGTCAAAGCTTCCGCTACATCTTGAGGACGTCCTGTTTCCAGCAACAACCTTGCCAAATCACGCCGGTGTCCAAAGGAAGTGTTCCTCCCAGCTTCTTGTTGCAATAGAGTTAACCTAGCGCTAGAGAAAGCATTTGCTTGTTGCTGTTTCCCTTGCAACTGTTTAAGTTTTTCCTTCCCCCGCAACACTGCGTGATTGAAGACGGTGCTAGATTCTTTGCTATTGCTGGTGATTTGGTTGTAATAACCAAGAGCGTCGTTGTAATTTCCGGCTCTAGTTTCCAATTCCGCCAGATGTAGCATTGCTAAATAATACCCAGGTAATATCCGCAAAGCTTCGCGATATAAGTCCCGCGACAGTTCTAGCTTGCCGCGACTGTAGTAATAACGACCCAATAACGTGCGTGTCCAAGCAGAACTGCTTTGTTCTCCCGGTTCTTCAGCCGCTAGCGCCCAATTAAAAGATTGCAGTGCTTCCTTGTCCTTTCCCTGAGCTACCTTTACCAAGGCTTGTAAGGTGAAGTTTCCCTGGGAAGGCATTTCATCCACTAGCGCTAGAGCATATTTACTCGCTGCTGCCAAATTACCTAGCGCTAGATTTGTTGTGACCAAATTTGACAAAGCATCTTGGTTATCAGGTTGAGATTTCAGGACTTGCTGCGATAGACGGATAGCCTCTGGGAAATCATGTCTAGCTTGAGCGACTCGTGCAAGTACCAACACTGCACCATTGTTGTGGAAAGAGAGACTAGCGAGGGAACGCTTCGCGGCTTGTTCTGCTAGTAAATACCAGCTATTTTCCCCAGTAGCTCGCGCCATTTTCAGGTAAGTTGCACCTAAAGAAGCTAAATTTAAGCCGCTTTGGGGGTCTTGAGAGAGCCGTTGTTGGTAAAAAGTAATTTCCCGTAGCAGCGTATTTCTCCGGTTGTCAGTGCGCGCGAGAGAGTTAGTAAAAGGGTAGCGATAGGGTGCTTGCAGCTTTGATTCATCGGGGAAAGAATCTTTACCAATCCGCCACGTCAAAGGTATGGCGATAAGAAGAATAGTGGTAATTGATACCCCGATGAGAAGGGAGAACTTGGGTTTGTGGAAGTGAGTGTCTGTCATCTGATTTTAGATTTTGGATTTTCGATTTTAGATTGGGTAATGGTTAAAACCTATGCCCCATGCCCCATGCCCCATCCCCTATGCCCCAAGCCCTATTCCCCATGCCCCATCCCCTAATTCGGTAGCGCTAGATAAGGAAAGTCACGTACGAGGGGGTCATGACCTGTGGCAGGATTACCGGGGGTGCCTTGGTAGGAAACGTTGTCGGTGCGAATTTTGCCATCAGTCAGGACGGTTAATGTTTGATCCACAACGTCATCCATCAATAAGCGTCCTGTAATGGGGCTACCTTGGGCGTTAGTGGCGTTGACGTAACCGCTACGTCTGGTAGTGTCAATTCGCATCACATCGGGTACAAAGGCTCTTAGAAGGGCGTTAGCGCGCCCTTCGTTATTGCCTAATGCCTTAAGTACCCTCAACGCTTCTGTCGCCACAGGAGCAGCAGCGGGACTTAGTTGTTGACTGGGTGGGGTAGCGTTGAAAGCTGCTAAGAGGGGGTCGGGAACAATCAGCGCTTCATTGACACCGGGACGCGCTAGCTGTTCAAATTGGCGGAATTCCCCAGTACGCGGGTCTTTGACGGAGATTGTCTGCCAAACGTCGAAAATTTTGCTGTTGCTGCGTCCTTGTAAGAAGGCTCGCGGTACACGCAGAGCGATCGCATTGATGTTGTATCCTGTGGCGAAGTCCAAGG
>JAYKJH010000119.1:0-54555 GCA_035285345.1 Nostocaceae cyanobacterium
GACTTACGCAACTGGCACATTTTTTCTTGTAGGGTGTGTGACGCTACGAAAAAATTTGAACGTAAGAATAAGACTTTTGGCGTCACGCACCTATGACCAATTGTGACACTATCGTAAGTCCTGGTTAGTTCAAGCTCATCGTTAAGCTTAGCTTCTTTTCTCGGTCAGATATTACATATGTTCCTACTAGCAATAAAAAATTTTTTTGTCAAATACAGCGATGCCGATTGTTAAGTTTGTAAAGTAGCTTACCTTACATATATACTGAAACCGCCTCTAATCGCTCGATTAGTAATATGCGTGTTACATAAAAATGCGGTGTTTTGGGTTTTTTTGACTAGTATTTTTTTAGCTAGTTATACGTCGCCAAGAGTATGAAAATTATACTACAGCCGAAAAACCAAGTCAATTCGTCAAATACTTGAGAATAGAATCAATAACCAAATTTTTGAAGAAATGTAACAAGAAAAAATCAATAAATATAAAGCAATTATTTCTTATTAAATTAATTTAAACAATTAGCTTAAGTTATATTTAATCAATTTCATGAGTAATATAGCGTAAATCGACAATAATTTACGCTCTTGAAGATGAAAACCAGAAAGAAGCGACAAACCGGGAGATATGTTCTTCTTTCTGGTTTTTTCTAGCTCGCTGCTTTCCAAGTACCGTGAAAACTATGGGGGATGACACTTGGTAACTCTAGTTTGCAAACAGGTTCCTCGTCTAGCTGTTCGCTATCAAATATCCAGACTTCACTACTATCAACCTTGCCATCATAAACTACAGTTAACACCCAACCACGGTCAGGATTGTTTGGTTCTGGGGCATAGATAGGTTCACTGAGATAGCGATGTTCCCCAAAGAAAGCTTCCGTGAGGTTGTCGGTTTTGTGGTCGTAGCGAGCGATAGCTTCGCTGCTGCTCTTTGAGCAGATCGCGTTCAATAATTCTTTACCAATATCCGTTCCCAGAGCGAAGGTCGAAAGATAGGTAAATCGAGACGCCTGACCAACCAGGTGCCCTGGGACGCTAGGGAATTCACAATGACGGTTTAGAAGTTGCTGAATTTTAGTGACTTTACCAGTTTCGGGATTTATGGGAGGAATTTCCTTCGCGGGTCGAGAAATTGCCAGTTCCCAAGAATTTCGTGCTGGGTTTTGATTAATTCTGTGCATTTTATTTTTCCTAGCAAAACCCTCGTAACTTTAACCCGGACATAAATTCTTTAAAATAAGAAAATTCAAAATATATTTGTGTGGAGCGGATTAACAAAATTTACTCATCTGGGTAACTTCTAGCTCTTGCAGCAACTTGGTTAAGGAACTGAACACCGTGCAACAACTTAATAAAGTAATGGGATTGGTAGTTGTGGCTGTCACAGCTTTATCAGGAGCCGCAATATTCATAGCCATGAACTCTGGCTCTCCCCAAGGAAATGTGATATTCATTCACCCAGATGGTACAAGTGCTGCCCATTGGAGTGCAGCGCGGATGCTTTATCAAGGTCCTGATAGTAGACTCAACTGGGATAAGATGTCAAATCTGGCTGTCTACACGGGACATATGAAAAACCAACTGACAGCTACTTCCAATGGTGGTGCAGTTACCCACGCCACAGGGGTGAAGGTTAATGCTGATTCCTTCGGTTTGGATGACAAACTTCAACCTGTGGTGGCGCTTTCTGGTAACCCATTGACAATCATGGAACAAGCGATCGCCTCTGGAAAGGGAACAGCACTAATCAATTCTGGAATGATTCATGAACCAGGGACGGCTGCATTTGTCGCCAAAGCAGCACATCGGCGCTTATTTGCAGATATCACCAAGCAAACGATTGAATCTGGGGTGGATGTGATTATGGGAGGTGGTGAAATGTGGATGCTTCCCCAAGGAACCGCCGGAAGACACACCTCGAACAGCGAAAGCCAGCGTAAAGATGGAGTAAATCTTATTGAACTAGCTAAACAGAAGGGTTACACTGTCGTCTACACTCGCGAAGAACTGCTGAAATTACCCCCCAATACCCAGAAGGTGCTGGGAGTCTTTGCATCTGACGACACTTACAACGACTTCCCAGAAGAGACATTAAAACAGAAGGGTTTGCCTAATTATGTCAACAGCGCACCCACAGTTGCCCAGATGCTAGAGGTTTCCTTACGCATCTTGTCTAATAAAGGCAAGAATTTCTTTGTTGTTTTGGAAGAGGAAGGCACGGACAACTTTAGCAATTATAATAATGCGGCTGGGACTCTGGAAGCTTTGAAACGCGCTGATGATGCTATTGGTGTGGCGATGAACTTTATCGGCAAAAACCCCAACACCTTGCTGATGACTGCTGCCGATAGCGATGCGGGTGGTTTGGAAGTAGTGGGTACAACGGAGAAAGATTTCCCCTTAGATAAGCCTTTACCAGAGAAAGGTGAGAATGGCGCACCGTGGGATGGTAAGCAGGGGACGAAAACACCTCCCTTTGTTTCTGCACCCGATAAACAAGGAAGGCGCTTTCCCTTTGCCATTGCCTGGTCTGGTTTCGGCGATAATACAGGGGGAATTGTTTCTAAAGCGCATGGGTTGAACGCTAACAAGCTCCCAACTACTGTGGATAATACAGATATTTATCGTTTGATGTATTTGACTTTGTTTGGTAAAACGTTGCCCTAGAAGCAGTTTGTTTATCTATATCAGTCTGTGAAGAGTTCGTAAACATCAAGATACCCGACAACTCCTGGAAAGTCGGGTATCTGAGTTCAAAATTCAAAATCTATCTATCTATCTATCTATCTATCACGACTTTACTTATTACTAGTCCCGCAGGTGCAGTTGGGACTGCATCGATTATCAGGAGTGCATTGACAATTTTCTCCACACTCACAGCCGCAACCACAACTAGACTTTGCTTTTGGTTGTACCGTAGGGATAGCAACTGCTACAGATTTCTGGCAACCACATGTACTCATATAGGACTCCTAAGTTCTTTAAATAGAGGTTTCTGGTGAACTAGATATAGCCTAGATCCTCTAGTCAACTGTAGAGTCAAGCCTTTTGGGAAATTAAAAGTGCAAAATTCAAACTTCAAACTTCATTCAAATATAAATTCTTGACTCTACAGCTTACTAGAGACTTTAAGATAGAGTCGCCAGAGAATTATAAATCTGTTGGTCATCCAAAATCCACGCATCCAAAATATGATGACAGCAACTTTAACACAACAACTCTTAAAAATTGGCGACCTGGCTAAGCAAACCAATGTCAGTGTCGGCACCCTGCGCTACTACGAAAGCTTAGGTTTACTCACCCCCGCTGAACGCAGCAGTAGTGGGTATCGCCATTACACATCTGATGCAATTAAGCAAGTGCAATTTATCAAGAAAGCTCAGTCTCTCAACTTTTCACTCTCCGAAATTCACCAAATTCTCACCTCCCGTCGTCAAGGAATGACCGCTTGTCCGTTGGTGCGAGATTTGTTGAGTCGGAAAATCAGTGAACTGGAGGAACAAATTCAGCGCATGACTGCCTTTAAGGCTGAATTAGAAGCATACCAAAAAAGCTGGGCAGATAGACCAGCAGATAATCCCCAGAGCCATAATATCTGTAGTCTGGTGGAGGAAGTTCACTAGCGAGGTACTCTCTAGATAAAGCGATCGCTCTGTTGGTATCAGACTCCCCCCACTAGGGTAAAGAACGGCTACAATTCGCTTGTTGTCAGTCAGAGCATTTTGTTATGGCTAATCAAAGTCCGATTCCCGTCATCGTCAACGGTGCTGGGGGGAAAATGGGGTGTGAAGTAATCAAAGCTGTCGCTCTAGCAGGGGATATGACCCTCATGGGTGCCATTGACAGGAACCCCAATATTCAAGGTCAAGACGCTGGAGAATTAGCAGGTTTAAGCGAACCCTTGGAAATACCCATTACCAATCAATTGGAACCGATGCTGGGTTATGTAGCAGGGGAAAGACAGATGCAACCGGGAGTGATGGTCGATTTTACCCATCCCGATTCCGTTTATGATAACGTCCGCAGTGCGATCGCCTACGGTATCCGTCCGGTAGTGGGGACAACTGGGTTAAGTCCAGAACAAATTCAAGACTTGGCAGATTTTGCGGATAAAGCCAGTACGGGATGTTTGATTATCCCAAATTTTTCCATTGGTATGGTACTACTGCAACAAGCAGCGGTGACAGCTTCAAAATACTTTGACCATGTAGAAATCATTGAACTACACCATAACCAAAAAGCCGATGCACCCAGCGGAACTGCAATTCAAACCGCTCAACTGCTAGCAGAAATGGGTAAAACATTTAATCAACCCCTAGTAAAAGAAACCGAGAAATTACAGGGAGCTAGGGGAAGTCAAGCCGATGAAGGGATTCGGATTCACAGCGTCCGGTTACCCGGTTTAATTGCCCATCAGGAAGTCATTTTTGGTGCAGCAGGTCAAATCTACACCCTCCGCCATGATACCACCGACAGAGCTTGCTATATGCCAGGAGTATTGTTGGCGATTCGCAAAGTGTTGCAGCTAAAGTCGTTAGTATATGGATTAGAAAAGATACTGTGACCTTCTCATCCCCAATCTAAAATCCAAAATGCTCGTCCCACTCAAACGCGAAAGATTTGAACAACTCATCCCCCTAATTGCCACTGGTCTGCAGTACAAATATTACTGGGGTAAATTTCCCGATTTTTTACAGCGACTACTATTTTCCGTCGTCTCCGTAGTCGTCGTTTTGCTGCTCAGAGGACTTGTAGGGGAAGGGTTGGGTCCGGTACTTTTCGCAATTGGTTTAGTCGCAGCGCTTTACTGGCTTTGGGGTCCAGTATTTTGGGCTAGTCGGCGGAATATCGAATGTCGTCGTTATAAATACAGTGGTTTTTGGCGGGGTCGAGTCCTAGATGTCTACGTCACCGACGAATTAATCGGCAAAGAGGAAACGGTCAACAATAAAGGCGATTTAGTCATAGTCGAAAACCGGGAACGACGCATTAACCTAGAAGTAGGCGATGAAACTGGATTTACCGCGCAGTTACAAGCACCGCTGCGCGTTACCCACAAAGTTATTACCCGTGGTCAGATAGCCGAAATGGTGGTCATGTCCACTCGTGCTGATTTGAGCAAGATTGACAAAATCAGCGATATATACATCCCCAAACACGACCTATGGGTGAACGATTACCCTTATCTGCGCCGAGATTTCTTTATCGACACCAGTCGGCGTTTGCGGGAACAGCAACAAGAAAGACCACGCCGCCGAAAATACGAACAGGAAGAACTAGAACCACGTCCCAGGAGGTACGAGGAGGAAGAATCACCCCGTCGTCCCCAGAGAAGAAGAGCTAGGAGAGAAGAATTTTGAGACAAAGTTGCCTGTAAAATTGACTTTTTTCCAGAAAACGGGGTTATGGAGGATATATCTGACGCTAAGGTGGAAATAAGCCCAGAAAAGCTTAATTTTTCGGGATTTATCTTCTTCAAAAACACATAATTCATTTCCTGTTTCTACAACCTAAAAATTAGCTGTTTAGATGAACATATACATAACCAAAATTTCTGGAATATAAGTTACAAAAAATACTTGTTAATTCAGAATAAATACATATAAAAAGATATTAATTCCCTGCTCATGAGAACGTCATAAAGCTCTTGAGCTAGTCGTTACATCATAATCAAAGCTTGTATCAATATCTAGTGTAGGAAATAAATCTGAATAGAAAGTGACAAAAACATCATCGTCACATTTTATTAACATTTTGGTTTCAAGCTGAAAATAAGTGACTAGCTCTGGCTTCAGCTTCATCACCAAATCAGCAACCTGCAAATGCATCCAGATTAACATCTGCTCAAATAACTATGAATGAGCCACAGACAAAATCCTTGTCGAGTAAACTAAATAATTCCCAACTAATACGCTATTTATTATTCATAGGACTAGGATGGTCAATTGTCCAAATTTTAAGATACTTTCAGACTGCACTTGTTATTTTTATTTTCGCGGCTGTTATAGCTTTTTTACTCAGCTATCCGGTGGGTTGGTTAAGCCTTTTTCTACCGCATGGACTAGCAGTAATTTTAGTTTTTTTACTAAGTTTACTGCTACTAGGAGGTTTCATAGCCACGATAGGATTTTCTCTTTTATCACAAGCACAACAACTAATCGGTCAGTTTCCCCAATTATTAGATAATGCTATATCTGCTATTGAGCAATTACAAACTTTTCTAAATAATCGCAATTTACCAGTTGATTTTGGTGTACTAGAACAACAATTACGAAATCAGGTTTTATCAGGAATTGGTTTTAGTTTAACTACATTTCAAGGCATCTTGGGAAACTTACTAGATTTAATCATCATTGTCGTAGTAGCTTTATTCATGCTTCTGGATGGCAACCGGTTATGGAATTTTGTGCTAAAAATTTTCCCTATTAGTATTCGTAGTCGCTTGACTGAGGCAATAAGGCGAAACTTTTTAGGCTTTTTTTGGGGACGGTTATTATTATCTTTATTCTTTGGTGTATCGGGATTTATTGTATTTATTATCTTAGGAGTACCCTATCCTTTAATCTTGGCTGCTATTGCCGGAGTATTTGATTTAATTCCTGGCATTGGAGCAACTTTAGGAATCGGATTAGTATTTGTAATTTTACTAGGGCAAGGAATGTTGCTCAGTGTTAAAGTATTAATTGGTTGCGTTTTACTTCAGCAGTTAGAAGAAAATTTACTGATGCCGCGGATTATGGAAGGTTCAGTTAATATGAATCCAGTAGTGATGTTTTTTGCATTATTAGTTGGCGCTAGAGTAGCAGGTTTAATAGGAGTTTTTCTATCAATTCCCATTGCTGGAGTGTTGATTAGTTTGTTTGATATTGAGGAAATGCGCGGTGAATAATATTAGATAAATTTTTATTATAAAGGAGCTAAATTAATGCTTAATTAATTCAGAGACTTTTTATAATTTAGCTCCTTATAATTGCAAAAGTTTTATTTATAGCGTTTACTAAGCAACTGAGGTACACCTAAATCTTTTTGACCAAGGTTAGTAGCTTATGAACAGTACCTCACCAGATTGGGAATCGCTATATTCCATCAGATAGATAAAATAAATCAATTATTAAAGTACAGTGAAATATAAAAAAGTATAGCTTACCGGAGGATAATAATGTTAGGATTTCCTATTAGGACACCAGTAAATGCCACTTCAATTTGTTGCGGATTGTTAGTAGCTGCACCCTTTACGGCTGCCATTGCGGAAATAGCTATTGCCCAAACACAAGCAAACGCTAACTTTCCCGATACGCAAAATCACTGGGCACAACCTTTCATTCAAAGATTAGCAGCACGTAACATTATTGTTGGTTATCTTGACGGTACATATAGACCTAATCAGCCTGTAAAGCGGGATGAATTTGCTGCTATTATTCGCCAAGCTTTTAACCAAGAGCGCGAGCGACAAATCCCCAGTGGTAGCGTTTATAATGATATCCCTGGAGGTTATTGGGCAGCATCAGCAATTGAAGAAGCCTACGAAACAGGTTTTATGCATGGTTATCCTGGGGGATACTTTCGTCCCAACCAGCCAGTTTCTAAAGTGGAAGCGATAGTATCATTAGCGCAAAACTTAAACTTGCAAAGCACAACCCCAACCGCTACCCAAACCACTACCACACAACCTACTACTCAAACCACTACTCCAACAACTGCACAACCTACTAATGTTCGTCAACCTAGAAGACAGTTGCTATATCCTCTGGCAATGACTACTTTGTTGCAGCCGCTAGTAGCTATTACTACACCTCAACGAGCCACTGCAGCACCGCAGCCAACAAGTCAAGAAGCTGCGCGAACTGCTGCAAGCAATAGCGCTTCCCTATCGCCGAAACCTGTTGCTAGTGACAAGCTATTACAAGAAAAGCCAGCATCAGATGTAATCAGTAATTATTATCAAGACGCAAATCAGATTCCTCAGTATGCTGTTGATAGAGTGGCAGAAGCCACACAAGCAGGTATCGTTGTCAATTATCCCAATCGTAGAATTCTCAATCCCAACCAACCTGCAACGCGGGGAGAAGTTGCGGCTATAGTTCATCAAGTACTAGTCAATAAAGGAAGACTAGAACCACTAGGGGGGAATATCCCCGCTACTAATTATATTATTGGGCAACAAGGAAATCAGTAAACCGAAGTCAGATTGAAGGTAGTGATACCGAGTTGCGTTCATAGATAGTAATTTCTCACGCTTGTCCCCGGTATCTCCTATCTGTGGCTGCTACTTGGTATGATTTAGAAGTTGTAACCAACACCCAGCAACAAGCCGATATTGGTGTCATCCAGAAAACTAACGTTTAAGCTGGCGTTTCCCGTCACCTGGTTTGCAATGGGTACATCTACACCACCAGTTAGCAATACGCCTACGTTACTATCATCATCAGTAGAAATAGCTACACCACCACCCAGGTAAGGAGCCGCACTAATTTGGGTTTCTCCGGTATTAGTGACTGATGCTACTGGGAAGTCAATCGTCGCAGGTATGAGAAACACGGTATCGTCATTAATTAAAGCAGCGGGACGCACAGATAAGTTGTTAGTTAAACCAACTTTGCTAATTACAGCGAACGAGCCTTCACTCAGTCCAGTTTCGCCACTAATGCCAATATTTCCCCCAACACCAATGTAGCTAGAACCACCACGGGTAGCTCTACCAGGTGCTATTTCTGTTGTGGGTGTCGTTTCAGGTGTCGTTTCAATTTGAGGCTCTGTGGGAGCTGGTTGGGGTGTAAGCGTTTGTGCTTGTAAATCAGCAGCTTTATGTTTATTGCTGTTTTGGGCTATATCTGCTGGTAAGGGATTAGGAGTTTGAGCTTGTGCTTTTTTGAAGCTGTTAACACTAAATATGACCGCCGTACAGCCCAAAAAAGCAATAGTTCGTTTCAGAAGACGAGCATTCATGACCAATTCTCCAAATGATGAGTTAACGACTTAAATACAGCAAAACTTGCAGAGCAACCAAGTCTATCCGCAATTACCGTCCGCTCAATTTTATAGACCAGGCTTTCATCTCTCTCTATTTTTAAGGTGGAAATTAAATGGGACTAGAAAATGACAAAATTCAAATTTTACTCTTCATAAAAACTCATTTTTGCACAGGTTTGTTTTGAATAGATAGATGGATTAATGAGGAAATATCCAGCGTTATACCAGCCAATTGACCTGCTTGAAAACGCACTTATATCTTCATCTTCCTGTCCTCTGGGACGTAGCAACAACCTCCAACCGGAGATAAAGCAGCAGAACATAAGCGATGACCTCAGTCATAACTATTGTGCAAATAGGATGAATATTCGTTGCTATTCAAGTAATTTGATAAAATTGCAATTCCCGCCTTATTCATTAGGCTATTGGGGCGACAATTCGCAGCAGAATAGAGTTTATTATTGCCAATGCCAATGAGCCTAAAATAGCACTCCAAAATCCATAACGTAAGCGGAAACCATTGACTATGGCAGCGGCTATTGCAAAGATAATCGCATTTAAAATAAAGAAAAATAAGCCTAATGTCAAGACAATGAAGGGAAATGTAAAAAATGTCAGTACAGGTAACAAAAGGGCATTGAGAATGCCAAATACTGCGGCGGAAATTGCTGCTTTACCAAAACTGTCAATTTCAATTCCCAGAAATGGTAATCTGGAAATAATTAAAAAGCTAATTGTGGTGATTAACCAGGTTAAGAGCAAACCTAACATAACAATTCCTCTATTATCTACATCGACTGGTCGCTTGCTGAAATTTGGGTTTATTTTTAGCTTGGCAGCTAAATGTGACTAAAAAGTGATATGGCGGTTCTCAATTGAGTGAGGTACAACAACCCTCACCCCCAACCCCTCACCCCACGGGGAGAGGGGCTACATACAGGTCGCCATCACCAGTGGCTAAGGGCATCAGTGGCTAAGGGGATGTAATACCACCAGTATTATTGAGTACCGCCTGCCATGTTTGCCTTCCTGCTATGCCATCAGCAGTTAGGTTTCTAGACCGCTGAAAAGATGCGACAGCCGCAGCCGTTTGAGGACCGTAGATACCATCAATTTGTCCGTTGTAAACACCTTGCTGTTGCAAGAAAGTTTGCAAATCTCGCACTGCTTGTCCTCTCGACCCACGATTGAGTAAAGGTGCATTTCCCGGTGAATATTGCGTCAGCCCACTACCATCTTGTGTAGTACCATCTTGTGTAGTTCGCGGTGAGCCTTGTACTGGTATATTACCAGTTCCTACACCAGGACTTGGAGAAGGAAGGGTATTGTCCTGGGCTTTTGCAGGTGTCAAACTAAAAGGCAGTGTTGTAAACACGAATGCGGAAATAAAGCCAAGTGACACAAAACCTAAGCGATTAAATCGAGAATTCATAAATTAATTCTCCTAATTATAAACCTCAGAAAAATTTTTGATTAGACTGGTTTAGCTAACTAAGTTTAGTATTGATAACAAATGTTATTTAAAAGTGACAGTTTAATCTCAGGAGACAAAACTCTTTAAGAATTACTCATTGAAGAAAATGTGTGGGAATTGGAATACTCTAATTCTGTGCAACACGCAAGACGGAGTTTGGGGGCTATACTTATTCACTATATAGCGTTTACCGTTTTGATCAAGTACAAAAGGGCGGGCAAGATGCCCACTCTACAAGAGATTTATAAATTTCATCTGTAGCTCACTGAACTGAGAACCGCTATAAGTGTGTCAGTGTGTCATATAGCCCTATCCTCTATAGGCACACTTCGTGAACGGACAGCGTGTGCTGGCTTTAAGCAAACAATCTTTAGTTTTTTTATCAAAAGGCTTTTGGTTGAGGTTGTCATCTTGCTTAAACTTATTCCTATTGATATATTTCCATTACTTTTAAGCAAAACCCTTGATAGATATACTACAGCTTATCTATTGCTATATCTATAAGTAATACTGCTTTTTGCTAAATCAATTCGCAGAAACAGTAAAAAAATTTGTAATAACATGTCTTTATTAGCAAGTATTCGAGGTATTCTTCAATCAAGAAAATCATAAAATTACAATATGTTTATTAGGCTGTATCTAACATTACCAAACAAAGGTGAATAAAATGCATATCCAAAACAATAACTTCTATCAGGAAGTGGTTGACAAGGAATTAAGTTTGACTGGGAATCGCAGAAGTGAAATCAAACAGGAGCCAACAAAACCACACGAAATAAACATCCCACAAGTAGATATTTCTTGGGCTGCAGCCTTCAGTTGTGTGGCTATAAGTTGGGCATCAGCTTTTTTCCTGCTGATAAAGCTATTGAAATCCGTTCAATACCCAGCGACTTTGAAAAGAAATTTTTTGCATCAACTGCCCTGTAAGAACTGTAAATATTTTTGTAATAACAACTATCTTAAGTGTGCAGTACAGCCTGATTTGGTCATGACCGAACAAGCAAGCGATTGCTCTGATTATTGCCCAAAAAATGGCAATATACAGGGAAGAAATTGGAAAAGCAAGAAATAATATTTATTATAGCCATAATCATTGCTATACTGGCTCTAATATCAAAACATATATTTCTCTTATTTTCAAATTGAGAAAAAAAATTGGCGCTATCACAATATTCAAGTTCCTTTTCCACAACGTTCTCTGCATGTGATATCTGGCAGTTTACCTTGAGAAATATCACCGCAATTAGAAAGTTATTTGTCCCAGCTTACTGAAGGTTTAACTGCTTGGTTAAGAAGTCAATCGCCAAATAATAATTTCAACGATTCAAGTAATTCACACTCAAAAAATAAAACTCTATCAAAAACTAAAAATTGAATAGGACTTACGCAAGTATTACATACTTAGCATAATGTGCCACTTGCATAAGTCTTGTGGAATTACATCGCGGACGGTTGCACAAGGACACCTGTCACAGGTAATACCTACTCTCTGCTCTTATCCACTGTAGGACTACCCTGGCTATTTATATCCAACTCTTCGCGACGAATCTTGTCAGAGACTTCAGCTGTATCATGTTCCACAACCTTCTTCACTTGGACTTCTTCACGCACTACTGCTTCTTTGTGAATGTCGGGAGTTTCCTCATATACATCCATCCGTACTACTTCACCTTCCCTGAAAGCGTTGCTGGGAGTTGTGGGTGTCCTATCTGTCGGATTTGTGCGCTCAATTACCACCTGCTCTTTTTCCAGAGGTATACTTATACGAGCTGTTTCGCTCTCCACTCGCTTACCAATCGCTACTTCCCCACTCTTTTGCCGTTGTTTGTTGGCAACTAACCGCTCTTCATACAGTTTCAGCCTTTGACCCTCACCTTCGGGAATGTTGTACAAAGATGGGTCTTGTTCATAACTGTAGGTACTGCGGTCATAACTAGCCGATTGAGACATTGCAGGTTGATTCATACCCGATGAAGCAACGGTACCACGGTATACACCGCGAACGCGCTCTTCGTAGTCGTAATCAACCTTCTTCAGGTTATCGAAGTTAGGTAAGCTCTCTACTTGCTGTTTGGTTAAACCTTTGGCATTTATGCGTTTGTCAGTGTAGTGAATTTCGGCAAGACCAACAGGGAGCAAGACTTTTTTGCCAAAGATCCAAAACCCTGTATCCACAACCAAATAGCGTAAGCGTCCAGTGTCCTCATCAATTAAAATATCTGTAACCGAGCCAACTTTTTCATCTCTCTGTGCATACACATTAAAGTCATGGATGTCATCAATCTCAGAGGTATTGTCACGATAACCAGGATAGTAGTCTTCAATTTTTACAAGCGCCATTTTGTATTTCTCCTTAGCTTGATATTCAACTCATTCTGGTAGGAGCTTTAAGATTAGATGAAGTTGTCACTCATTGACTGCTTCAGCCTCCTAACTTTAGTGTTGACAACAAATGTGAACAGAAAGTGACAGTCATGACATCATGTAATTTAGGAAATATAATGCCTAAATCCTTCGTTCGTTGTCTCTCGTGCAATTTAATACCCCTATTTACAGGAATTTAACTAATTTTGTTTTAATTTTTGACTTTTACCAGGGAATCACAAACTATTAACCAAAAAATTTGGTAAATTATCTACTAAAAGGCTGATTTGGTTATAAGTTTGAACTAGGCGATCGCCCTCCACATAAACTTCACTGGTTGGGTAGTTTTGAAGAATTTTAAGCAACGACACTTTATTACCTTTGCTAGCAGATAAAACTATCGCCGCACGCAAAGCCTGACGGTTTGTTTGACCGGAGGGAGTGTGAATTGTCTTACCGATGCGATCTAATAAAAATTCGCCGATAGGATTATTTAGAGTCCGATCTAAAACAACAGGACTGACGTTTACCTCTTGAGTCAAAACATTGCGAAATGTTTGCGGATCTTGACGAGCCTGATTCAAGTAGTAATTTATGGTTGGTGAAGATTTTCCAGTTTCAACAAACGTGGTTAGTTCGTCTACAGAGATTGATTCCCGAAAAATATTGTATCTAATCACAACTGTTTCCGCTGCCAGCACAGTTGGACTGGAAAGTAAAGAAGCAAGACTGGCTAGAAAATAGAAAGTATTACGACAGATGTTAAATTTTAATCTCATTTAACTAATTCCTAATGATGGATGAATATTTATTTATAATTAACAAAAAGGCTATCTTAACTTAGAGAAAATGATACCAGAAAATTGCTGAGTTAAAAATATTAATTTATATTTTAGAATTCCTACATATAAAATATCAATTGATTTTTCATTCTTATTTATTAAAAAATTTTCTGGCTTGCCTATTTAATTATTTTATATCTACAGCATCATTAGTGGTTCTTTCAAAAGGAATAAGTCTGAAGAATTAAACTTATATAAAAAGTTTTACTTTTTACATACAATACAAGCATCTAAAATCTCTATTAAAATATTACTAGTGGAAGACGAAAGATAGGTGTAGCTTTTATAGCCTGAAAAAAAGGCTGACAACTATACTTGCATTGGATGCCAATATGCGAATATTACTGGTAGAAGACGACCCGGAACAATTAGAACCACTACAGGGTATACTATCGGAAGCTGGATACATTGTAGATGGCGTTGACGATGGAGAAATCGCACAGTGGCTGCTGTCCAAAAAAGAGTATGACCTATTAATTTTGGACTGGATGTTACCCACAATTAGCGGCTTAAGTATCTGTCGTCAGTATCGACTTCTGGGTAAAACTGCACCTGTGTTGATGCTCAGTGCCAAGAATAGCACGGCTGATAAAGTCATGGGTTTAGATGCGGGAGCAGATGATTATGTTGTCAAACCGGCAGACGTAGTGGAACTCTTAGCACGGGTACGTGCGCTATCGAGGCGTTCTTCCCATTGGCAAGGAAATACTCTTAGTGTTGCAGATTTACAACTACACCTGAATAACTTAACTGTGGAAAGAAATCAAACTAGTGTAGAATTATCGCCACGGGAAGCTCAATTGTTAGAGTATCTGATGCGTCACTCCAATCACATCTTAACCCGCGAGCAGATAGAAGACGCATTGTGGGAATGGGGTGAAGAACCTCAAAGCAATGCATTAACCGTGTTAGTCAGCAAACTGCGCCATCGGTTGCAGTTAGTTGATACAGCAGATTGGATTAAAACAGTGTATGGGATGGGTTATAGCCTTAAAGCTCCAGAAAATTAAACATTAAAAATGTTAGCTAATAAAGCCAGCTATCTTGAACCAAAAAAATATATTTTCCCTGCTGTAGATAACTTGGTTTCTAAAACTTGGGATTAACCCACCACATTTCCATCTTGTCCATAGGCTTGCCAAGCCAAGTCTACCAATCCATCCATGATAGCAGCAGCAACCACGGCGCTACCTTTGCGATGATTAATCGTAATGTTGGGAACCGGGGACTCGCGTAAGCGTTCTTTAGCCACATCCATATCGACAAATCCTGCTGGGGTGCCAATTACCAAAGCAGGGCGAATTTCTTCCGCTTCAATTAAATCTACTAGCGCTGTCAGCGCTGTTTGTGCTTGACCGACTACAAATATACCCTCTGGATAACGTCTGGCTAGTGTTTCAATTCCCCAAGCTACACGAGTTTTTTCCTTTTGGGGTCGTGTCAGAGCATCCATACTACAATACACTGGATTGGCGAAGGTATTTTGAATGTTGTATGTGATACCTACTTGTACCATTGGCACATCAACCACGATGGTAGTTCGCGCCGCTAGCGCTGCTGCTCCTGCTTGTAGGGCACGTTCAGAAAATCTAATTAAAGACTTATACTCAAAGTCTGCTGTAGCGTAGATTACGCGGCGAACAATTTCATACTCCGCTGGTGAAAAGACATGATCGCCAATTTCGCGATCAATAATTGACAAACTTTGAGCATCAGTCACGTGCCATTCCATAAACCAAGAGCTACCAGCTTATTCAGCTTTTAGCTTAACCCAAATAGTGCTGCGTGCTGAGTTAAAACTGATGTAGGGGTGGATATATCTAGTCTGCACACTTCTGGGACAGTGTAAACCCACCCCGACAATTCAAGATTCATTTTGCGCGCTGGGGCTACTAAATATTTGAGACAGGTAAGCGACCAAGACACCGATGAGAAAACCAGCAATGTTACGAACTAAAGGCAACCATTCGGAAGTCCGGGTAACTACTGGTCCAATACCGAAGGCAATAAATAAAATGCCCCACAGTGGAGAGAAAATCAATGCCCATTGCCAAGCAATTACCTGTCCTTGTTTGCGCGGTTGAGCAGCAAAACCACAAATCAACCCCCCAATCGTGGAGGTAATCAGCGTCAGAATCCACTGTTCCCTTGGTAAACCAGGTACGACATTACAACCTCCTTGAAGCAAACAGCTTTCAACCGTGCTTAAGGTCTGTAAAATCGCCTGGTCTTCCCCGTTTTCACGCACGAAGTATAGATTGCCAAACCGAGTTTGCAGTTCTATCCAGAAAGTGCGGGGTAGGAGTTCATAAACAGCGTCACCGACACTAAAGCTAAGAATATTACCACCACGGGAGTCAGCAACTAGCAGGATGCTTTTGTCATCCAAGCCCCAAAAATTAATCACTGCTCTACCAGGGGTACGGTCATATTGGGTTAATACTCGTAGTTTCCAACCAGTTTCGGTTTCAAAGTTTTCTAATTCTTTCACCAGCTTGTCTTCTTGAACACTAGTGAGAGATTTGGCTAAGTCTACAACCGGGGTTGGGGTGTCCGGTAACAAATCAGGGTTGTCATAAGCCAATGCTGCGGGAGAATGCATCGCCCAAATCGACCCTACCAAGAAAAACGCGGAAATAAATACCAGAATTCGTCGCCAAAAACTATACTGCATGGGCGTTTCTATACAAATCTTAACAATTGGTGAAAACAGGTTGTTTTAAAAGAGTAAGGCAAAAGTGATACTTCTTTACAGAACTTTACTTTACTCTAATCTAAAACTGGATCAAAATTCTCTTTTTGAGTAATGGGTAATTAATAACCCTTAACTAATGACCAATGACCCATGACTAATCACTAATGACTATTCTTCTTCTTCAACGCCTTCCCAACGGACTAGTCCATTATCATTTTGTTTACTGCTGTAAACTTCCGAAGCAGTTCTGGATGTTTCTGTTTCTTGCAAAGAGAGGTTTGGTTTGGCGGTTGATGGTAAACGGTCAACTGTAGGTCGAGAAGATTGGTCGCGGGTGAAGGTCTTCCAAGCCGCTTTGAAACCCACAAAAATACTCCGGGTGCCGGTTTGAATATTTTGCGCTTGTCGTTTGGCACTATCTAGACTTTGGTCAACTTGTTTGACTACCTCAGAGGCACTTTTAACACCTTCGCTAACATCATCAGTCAAATCGCTAATTTCCAGACCCGTCAAGCGAATAGCTTCTAATGTTGGTGGTAGTTCTCGCGACAGGGTGTCAAATAATTTTTCGGCGCTGCGAGCTGCTCGTGCTAACTCCTGCAAAGCCGGTATAGCCGCCACTAACACTGCTGTTAAACTAACGGCGACTAAGAGAATAGACAGTCCCAGCCAAAACAGGGGTTCAGTCACAGCATCGGTGTCCTCTTAACGATCCGCAACAGAAGGATAGGACTCGGAGTCAATGGTTGCCAAATTTTGCCGCTTCATGGCTTGGTTTTCCCGTTGAGAGGCTTCTATTCCTGCGGCGATCGCTTCTTTAAGACGTGTCAAGGTACCATCCCAGTTAGCGCGTGCGGTTTCCGAAATACGGTCTGTTCCCATTTGAACACTGGTGGATATATCCTCTGCTATTTCTGGCAATGCACTAGCAGATTTTTGCAAAAGTTTACGTGTTTCCCGACCTGTTCGCGGAGCCACAAGCAAGCCTGTCAGAGTACCGATAGCAGCCCCTAGCATCATACCGCCAATAAACACACCAGAATTTTTGTTTGACATCTTAAATAATCACCCTCCCTATATCCATTTTAGTCATTAGTCATTAGTCCCTTTTTGAATTGTCGCCTGATTTTCCACCCTAGCCTAAGTATGGGAACAATCTGCTGTAGGATTTGGGTTTGTGGCGATGGTGGTTGTCTGTTTTTCTGTCGTAGCTGGTAAATGCTTTGCCGACCTAGCAGAATATTCTCTGGTGCAACCTGTAGCACCTCATGGGTACTGTGTTCCCAAGCAGATAAATTATCTGCTAATTGTGCCAAAACTTGTCGCACGTGGTATAATCGCCATGCCAGATATAACAGGATGAGAGAAATCAGAGTATTAATCAGGCAAATGACAGCCAGCATTTAAGTTTCCGTTTGATAGGGTAGTGGGTCTTCTAACCCCAATTGTGCAAAAGCAGCTAGACGCAAGCGACAAGAATCACACACACCACAGGCAAGTTGTTCGCCAGCATAACAAGACCAAGTTAGCTGCCAAGGTACCCCTAGTTCATTGCCTAATTGGATGATTTCGGTTTTTTTTAAATTAATTAGCGGTGCGAAAATTTCTATAGGCTGTCCTTCCCGACCTTGTTTAGTTCCCAGACGAAAGACTTCCTGCATTGCTTGGATGTAATCTGGGCGACAATCAGGGTAGCCGGAGTAATCCAAGGCATTGACACCAATGTATACACGCTCCGCATTAATAGTTTCGGCGTAGGCTAAGGCAAAGCTTAAAAAAATTGTGTTGCGTGCTGGTACGTAGGTGACAGGGATATTTTCTGCCATTTGGTCAACCGATCGCTCCTTTGGCAAGTCTATACTGTCATCGGTTAGTGCAGAACCCCCCCATTGCCTTAAATCAAAGCTGACTAAGCGATGTTGTATGACTTTGGCTGTACGTGCAATATCACCTGCAGCCTGTAACTCGCGTCTGTGTCGCTGTTGATAATCAAAGGAAATGGCATGGCATTCACAACCATCTTTTTTAGCTTGGTAGAGAACTGTGGAAGAATCTAATCCTCCAGACAACAAAATCACCGCTTTCATTTTTTTGATGAATCTTACTATTTTTGTCACGATGCTTGGGATGAGAATTTTGAAATAAAAATAGCGATATGTAAAGACTTAGGGGAGCAAATATCGATATTTTCCCAATTAACGACTAGAATTGTCTCCTTTTTTGCTCAAATGACTTATTTTTAGTGATATCATTTGCAAATTTACCCCCCAAAAATTTTTTTTCTAAGTGTTCAATATGGTGTTGTTTGACTACTATTACCAAATCTAACAGTTGCAAAAAATACATTTTGCTGCTGTTATATCAGCAATCATCCCTGGCATGGGAACTAAGATTAAAAAAACTAAATTCCATTATGGGAACCTAGAACAAAGTTTGAAATTCTTCATAAATAGAACCACCATGTTACCATCTGGATGGTTTAGACGGCTGACAACTGGCAATGGAGTACAGACGCCGGAAACCTTAGCGTCTCTGATTTTGGTGGTTGAGGAGAGTACATATAGTGCAAAATCGCATGTCAGTGGGACAATCAAATACCCATACACATCGTAACCAGCCGCAACCGATCCGTATAGGCGTGATCGGGGTAGGTAACATGGGACAACACCATGCTCGTGTGCTGAGTTTACTTAAAGACGTTGAATTGGTAGGTGTCGCGGATATTAACGTCGAACGAGGTCTGGATACTGCCAGCAAATACAGAGCGCGTTTCTTTGAAGATTATCGCGACCTGTTGCCTCTTGTAGATGCCGTATGTATCGCTGTTCCTACCCGTCAACACCACTCTGTCGGAATCACATGTTTGCAAGCGGGAGTTCATGTTTTAATTGAAAAGCCGATCGCCGCTAGTATTGCGGAGGCTGAATCTTTGGTAAATACTGCCGCTGAAACCGGCAGTATTTTACAAGTAGGTCATATTGAGCGCTTTAATCCCGCATTTCAAGAACTCAGCAAAGTCTTGAAAACTGAAGAATTGTTGGCGCTGGAAGCTCATCGCATGAGTCCTTACTCTAACCGGGCTAATGATGTGTCTGTTGTCCTGGATTTAATGATTCATGATATTGACCTGCTCTTGGACTTAGCTGCCTCGACGGTGGTAAAGTTAACCGCCAGTGGTAGCCGCTCTTCCGGTTCTGGTTATTTAGATTACGTCACTGCTACCTTGGGTTTTGCCAATGGCATTGTCGCTACTCTAACTTCCAGCAAGGTGACTCATCGCAAAATTCGCCGCATTTCTGCTCATTGTAAAAATTCTCTGACAGAGGCAGATTTTCTGAATAATGAAATTTTAATTCACCGCCAAACTACCGCCAATTACGTGACCGACTATGGTCAAGTACTTTACCGCCAAGATGGTTTGATTGAAAAAGTATACACAAGTAACATTGAACCCCTACATGCAGAGTTGGAGCATTTTGTCAACTGCGTGCGCGGTGGTAATCAACCTTCTGTAGGGGGAGAACAAGCTCTCAAAGCCTTACGTTTGGCAAGCATGATTGAGCAAATGGCTCTCGATGACCGCGCTTGGAACCTAGCAGAATGGGATTTTCAACCTAGAATCCCATCCTGGCCAGCGACGGCGTAAATAGGGCATTGGGCATTGGGCATTGGCAGAAAATAACTATTCCCCGTGCCCGATTCCCCATTGCCTATTCGCCATTACTCATTACCCAATAAGAGCGATCGCCCGATGGTTTCACTGACTAATTGATTGCCAGCTAAATTCAGGTGAATATTGTCTTGAAATAAGCCTGTTGGCTGGGAATTACTATTAAATATTGATAAAAAATCTATATATGTAATCTGTTTATCTTGACAAAATTCCGTTAGTCGTTTTCTAGCTTTGATTTCATAATCGCGAGGACCTGGTTCGCCAATTTCTCGTAATAAGGGAGTCATTGCTAATAAGAATTGATTATGATTTGCTTGAGTTAACTCTTGAATTTTGGCAATGGCTGCTAAATTAAATCCCACTCGATCGCCGCTTTCATTTTGTACCGCTGCTAGTTCGGGTATCGGCTGTTGTTTGGTCGCATAACGTTGCCAAACTTCGATTAATCCTAGGGGGGGTTTGTGTGCTGGGTAATTGCGATCGCGTCCCACTGCTAGGGAAGTAGGAGCCGTGGCAAATAAATCATCGGTATTAATCAGCAACACCAATGTTTGAGCGTCAAACGTCCCAAACCTCTGCAAATAAGCTAATTCATTTCTAGGTCCCCAGGAATTGGCTGAGGCATTTAAAACTTCAATTTGCGTAAAATTACTGTCAAGCTTTGCCCCTGTCAAATAGCGCTGGATTTGGCTAGAGATAGTCTGATTTTGGTCTGTCCACCAGCCACCATTAGCGATAGAATCGCCGATGAGTAAAACGCGCAGTGTGGATGAGTTGCGAGTTTTACTAGTAGCTGGACTTCGCATGGAATATTGATTAATCTCAATCCGGTTGCCAAACCGTCGAGTCCGCTGGTTGGGGGCTAATAAATAACCGATTTGCTCATCGGCAATATAAATTAAGGGATTACCAAAACCGAACAGCCAACGCAGCCCTATTTCTATTATGAGAAATAATCCCATAAAAACGGCACAAATTAACAGTGTGACTTTCATTATGAAAAACTCTTAACTAAATTTAATGAAATCCCGGTAACTTTAACATACTAAATACCCCATCCTTAAGGACGGGGTTTTAGAGAGGGATTATCATAAAAAATGGCACAGACGTGCATAGCATTGTATTAAAGGAGGATTACACAGCTATGTCCGATTTAAACCGAGGAATTATGAAATTTGAGGGAGCAGATTCACCAAAGGTAGTGACGATTTCTACGGTACTGCTGTTGGGTTCGATTACTGCTTTGATTATTTGGGCACTGCAAGCAGCTTACGCTTATTAATACAAGTTGCTAGTTTATTAGGACTTACGCAATTGTCACAATACACGGGTGGTGCGTGACGCTACAAGTCTTATTACTGCGTTCAAATTGTTCCCGAAGCGTCACACACCCTACAAAAAAATGTGCCGGTTGCGTAAGTCCTGTTTATTTCTGGCGGGACTGGGTAAGAGGTAATGGATAATGGCAAATACCAGATTCCCACTTACCAATTACCCTAGAAGCAAAGCCATATATTATAACTAGCAACTTAGCTTATGACGCAAATCTGGGGTGCGCTTGTTATTTTGATTATTTGTCCTCTGTGGGGTGGACTACCGCTGATTGATTGGATTACCCGTATCTTGAGTAGAAGGCAATTAGCAAATATAGGTACTGGTAATATCAGCGTCTCAGCAGCTTTTTACCACGGGGGTAAGTTAGCAGGAATTTTAGCCGTATTATCAGAAGCTGTTAAAGGAATTACCGCCGTATTACTCGCTCGTGGCTTGTTTCCTAACAACCCGGCTTGGGAATTAATCGCTTTGATAGCCTTGGTAGTGGGACGGTACTTTTTTGGGAAAGGAGCGGGGACGACGAATGTGGTTTGGGGTTTTGTTGTCCACGACCCACGGGTAGCATTGCTAGTATTTATCATTGGCGGGATTAGCTTTACAATTGTACGGGAGCGCCAGTGGGGAAAAATCGGGGTGTTGATTTTGTTCCCCCTGATTACGGCGTTACTGCATCCACAAGATGGTGGGAGAATTCTGGCAGCGATCGCTCTAGCAGTGTTACTCGGCGAGATTTACAAAAAAATTCCTGACGATTTAGATTTACCCACAGCAGCAGCACAACCACAAACGCAAAAAATGTTTCGCTTTTTTCGGAGTGACAGGTCGATTATTACCTTAAATCATGATTTAGATGCTGCTGTGGTAGGACAAAAGGCAGCAACATTATCCCATCTGTTGCGCTCTTGTTATCCAGTCCCGATGGGTTGGGTGCTTCCCCCTGGAGATGACCCCCAACCGCTGCTAGAGTATCTCCAACCCTCAACTACAAATCCTTTGGTAGTGCGTTCCTCGGCCATTGGGGAAGACTCCCAACAAGCATCTGCGGCTGGACAGTACGAAAGTATTTTACACGTCACGACTGTGCAGGATTTACTAGCAGCTATTAATCAATGCCAAGCTTCTTATGACGCACCAGTTGCAGTCCAGTATCGTCGCGACAGAGGCTTACCAGACGCAGCAATGGCGGTGTTAATTCAAAAACAAGTCCGGGGGGTCTTTTCCGGTGTAGCCTTCAGTCGCGACCCGATAACGCAACAAGGGGATGCAGTGGTGATTGAGGCTTTACCGGGGTCAGCACAACAGGTGGTTTCCGGACAGGTGACACCGGAACAGTATCGGGTGATAGTCAACAGTGACTTACCGCAAGATTTACAGACATCTAATTACACCTCTCTAGCAGTGGAGGGGGAAGGAGATGTCCCACCGCATTTATTACAGCAAGTTGCATATTTGGCGCGTCATTTAGAAAATCGGTTCCACGGTATCCCCCAAGATATTGAGTGGAGTTACGACGGGGAAAAGCTGTGGTTACTGCAAGCTCGTCCTATTACCACCCTCATACCTATCTGGACGCGGAAAATCGCAGCGGAAGTAATTCCCGGATTAATTCGTCCCTTAACTTGGTCGATTAATCGTCCCTTGACCTGTGGGGTGTGGGGAGAAATTTTTACCCTGGTGTTGGCTAAGCAGAGTCGAGATTTGGATTTTAAACAGACAGCGACGCTGCACTATTCCCGTGCTTATTTTAATGCCACACTGTTAGGGGAGATTTTTCGGCGCATGGGTTTACCACCGGAAAGTCTGGAGTTTTTGACGAGGGGGGCAAAGTTTAGCAAGCCACCTCTGAGTTCAACGTTGCGAAATTTACCAGGTTTGTTGCGGTTACTGAGGCGCGAATTGCAGTTACAGAGGGATTTTTTGCAGGATGAACGGCGGCTGTTTGCGCCTGGTTTGTCGCAGTTAGCACAGGAAAAGCTGGATGGGATATCACCCCAGGTAATATTGTGGCGGGTGGATTTGATTCTGGAGTTATTACGAAGGGCGACTTATTACAGTATTTTGGCACCTTTAAGTGCAGCATTGCGACAGGCGATTTTTCGGGTGCAGGATGGGGATATTGATAATAGTATGACCCCAGAGGTGGCGGCGTTACGAAGTTTGACGGACTTAGCTTCAAGGGTGACGGGGATTATACCATCCAGTGGTGCGGTGTTGGAAGAGTTGGAGAAGACTGCTCAGGGAAGGGAATGTTTGCGGGAGTTTGACGAGATTTTACAGCGCTACGGTTATTTGAGTCAGGTGGGGACTGATATTGCGGTACCGACTTGGAAGGAGGAACCGCAGGTGGTACGGGATTTGTTTGTGGGGTTGATGGGGAATGAACCGCCAAGAAGCCAAGGGAACACAGAAGGGAGAAAAATAGCTTGGATACAGGGACGTGTGGATTTGAAGGGACGGGTGACGGAGGTTTATTCGCGGTTGTTGGCGGAGTTACGTTGGTCTTTTGTGGCGTTGGAGAGGGTTTGGTTAGAGTTGGGTTGGTTGCGAGAGGCTGGGGATATTTTCTTTTTGGAGTTTGATGAGATTCGGGGGGTGGTGGAAGGTAAGGATTCTGGGTTAGCGGGTCAGTTGGGGGATTTGGTGGAACGGCGGCGATGTCAACTTGCAATTGATGGTAAGTTAGAATCGGTTCCCCCTCTGTTCTATGGTAATGAAGCACCTTTGCTAGGGATTAGGGACTGGGGACTGGAGACTAGGGATTTGGCGGTGTTAAAAGGTATTGCTGCTAGTCCGGGACAAGTAGAAGGTCAGGTGAAGGTGTTGCGAAGTTTACAAGGAGCATCGGGGATTGACCGGGGGACAATTTTGGTGGTGCCTTATACTGATTCTGGTTGGGCGCCTTTATTAGCAAGGGCTGGAGGGTTAATTGCGGAGGTGGGGGGACGACTGTCTCATGGGGCAATAGTAGCGCGGGAGTACGGAATTCCAGCGGTGATGGATATTCACAATGCGACTCAAGTACTGCGTGATGGTCAGTGGGTGAGAATTGATGGTCAGCAGGGGACTGTGGAATTACTCAATAAGTAAAATTTAGGGTAAAAATAATTAACTCTAGATGAACGCCGATAATTTAGATTAACCGAACATTTTAATTGACCCATTACCCATGAAGTTCACTTCCCTCAATCACGTTCCCGAAGAAGCGGTTTCTCACAACCCGGAAATTAAGAAGAAGGTGATGTTGCGTTGGGGAGACTTACCCCATTTGACGAACTTTTCCCAAGCGCGGTTTGCTCCGGGACAAGTAGCAGCAGCACACACGCATCAAGATATGTGCGAAGTGTTCTTTGTGGAGTCGGGAATGGGGGAGATTCGCATTGATGGTACAGTTTACCCCTTGGTTGCTGGTAGCTGTGTTGCGGTGGAACCAGGGGAAGTTCACGAGGTGGTGAATAGTGGTGCGACGGAACTAGTCCTGACTTACTTCGGTTTGCGTGTCATCTGTTAACAGGATTTGGGATTTGGGATTTGGGATTGACCCCACGGTCGATACCGTTCGGTTATATCATCAAGGAGTTATAGCGGTTCTTGTTAAAGTGAGGTACATGGGTAGGGGCACAACAATGTTGTGCCCCTACAATGCTCTGTACTTCACCCAATTGGTAACCGCTGTATTGATGATTTGGTAGAGCGCGAGAGGGAAAAATAATTACCCTTTCTTGGTATCATAATGAGATTAAGTCTCATTTTTACTTTGATTAAGTTGTCCTATCTGCATCGCCATCGCACCCCAGACTTATGTTAATGTTTTCGATAATCTGCATAGAAGTATTCTATAAATAGAGCAATAAATAATACCAAATCTTGCTAAAACCCACGATTCATAGAATCAAATCAATAGTTATTCCTTAATTACATCTATTAATGATAAGGGTTTAGGCAAAAATACTCCTATATATAAAGTTTTTCTTATACTTCTAATCTAATTTTTATTTAATCTTTGAGTCATCAAAGTTAACCAAACTCCCTGGAAAAGCTGTAAGCTATTTTCTACAGCAAACAAACTGGTTTCCCGTCACCCGAAATAAACGTCAACAAAAATACCAATGTTTTCACCAAGATATTGATGTATTCTGATTGATTTTAATAGGGCGAAAAATACCTAAATAATCAATGGTGAAATCTACATTTTCAGTGCAACAAACATCTGTGTTTGTATTGCGCCAGTTTGACATTTTTTAAAAAATTTCAGGTTGCCAGAAGGAGATTTTATGTCTGAGTTTTTCAATCAAATTTCCCGCCGTAAATTTATATTGACCGCTGGTGCTTCTGCAGGTGCAGTATTCTTAAAAGGTTGCTTGGGAAATCCTCCGGAACCGGGTGGAGGTAGTGCTTCTAGCGGCGGACAAGTACAACAAGTTGCGGCGAATATTCCGGACGGACAGAAGCCAGAAACTACAAAAATTAAGCTGGGATATGTTCCGATTGTCGAAGCTGCACCTTTAATTATTGCTTTCGAGAAAGGCTTCTTTAAAGAATTCGGCATGAGTGATGTCGAACTTTCTAAACAAGCGTCTTGGGGTGCCGCGAGAGATAACGTTGAAATTGGTTCTGCTGGTGGTGGAATTGATGGTGGTCAATGGCAAATGCCAATGGCTCATTTAATTACCGAAGGTTTGATTACCAAAGGGAATCAAAAAATTCCCATGTACCTATTATGTCAATTAATTACCCAAGGGAATGGAATTGCAATTGCTAACAAGCATTTAGGTAAGGGTGTGGGTTTAAAACTAGATGGAGCGAAGTCACTAATTTCTCAACTTAAATCATCAAACACTCCCTTTACAGCCGCACAAACATTTCCAGGTGTAAACCAAGATTTTTGGATTCGCTACTGGGTAGCTGCTGGTGGTATTAACCCAGATACGGATATTAAATTACTGACTGTACCTGCAGCACAAACCGTCGCTAACATGAAGACCGGGACGATGGATGCGTTCAGTACAGGAGACCCCTGGCCTTACCGAATTGTCAAAGACAAAATCGGTTTTTTGGGAGCATTGACAGCTGAAATGTGGAATTTCCATCCCGAAGAATATTTAGCCATTAGAGCAGATTGGGTTGATAAAAATCCCAAAGCAACTAAAGCACTGCTCAAAGGTATCTTCAAAGCTCAACAATGGTTAGATGATTTTAATAACCGTAACGAAGCCTCAGAAATTGTAGCTAGACGGAATTATTTCAACCTTCCAGCCGAGGTGCTAAAAGAACCATTCCAAGGCAAGTATGACATGGGTGATGGTCGCAAAATAGATGATAAAAAAATGGCTGCTTACTATTGGAAAGACCCCAATGGTGCTAGTGTTTCTTACCCTTATAAGAGCCATGATTTGTGGTTTATCACAGAAAGTGTCAGATGGGGTTTCTTGCCAAAAGATTACATTGCTAATGGTGCTGCAAAAGCCAAAGAATTAATTGACAAAGTTAACAAAGAAAGTATTTGGAAAGAAGCAGCACAAGAATTGGGAGTGGCGGCTGCAGATATTCCTACAAGTACATCTCGGGGTGTAGAACAATTCTTTGATGGCGTTAAATTTGACCCAGAGAAGCCAGAGGAATACCTGAACAGTTTGAAAATCAAGAAAGCGTAAATCTCTTGATTAATAATTTCTCGATTAATAATTTTGAGACATTAGTTCCCTAAATTCGCTTCACAATCACTAATGTCTAAATACTTGTAAAAAGACCACAGCAATACACCAAATTTCCAGGAGAATATACTCAATGACTACAGTACAGAGACGTCCTGCCAGCTATAATGATAATGGCTTTGTATCTCGGTTGCAAAAACAGATTCCGGAACTAGTACCTCCAGCAATTGCTATTCTTGTTTTTCTAGCTTTGTGGCAACTATTTGCTTGGACTCCTGGAGCAACTTTACCAGGACCAATTCAAGTAATTCAAGATACTTGGTTGTTGATTATGTACCCCTTTTATGATAAAGGTGGTATTGATAAGGGGTTATTCTGGCAAATTTTCGCTAGTTTACAACGGGTCGCTATCAGCTACACATTATCAGCAATTGTTGGTATTGGCTTGGGCATTTTGATTGGTACTAATAAAACAATCAATAAGGCCTTAGACCCCCTGTTTCAGCTACTGAGAACTGTACCACCTTTGGCTTGGGTACCAATTTCCTTGGCTGCTTTGCGACAAAACGAACCAGCCGCACTGTTTGTGATTTTTATCACCGCAATCTGGCCGATTTTGATTAACACGGCAGTCGGAGTCAAAGAAATTCCTAGCGACTACAACAACGTTGCCAAAGTTCTGCAACTGAGCAAGAAAGAATACTTTTTCAACATTCTCATTCCGGCTGCGTTACCCTATATTTTCACTGGGTTGAGAATTGCGATTGGTTTGGCTTGGTTAGCAATTATTGCAGCCGAAATCGTTATGTCTGGTATTGTAGGAATCGGATTCTTTATCTGGGATGCTTATCAGAATAACAACGTCAGTGAAGTGATTTTGGCTCTGGTTTACATCGGCATTGTTGGTTTGGTGTTGGATAAATTGATGGCTTGGATTCAGACACTGATTCTTCCTGGAGAAGGTAAATAATTGAGTTATGAGTATAGATTTTAAGTCATAACTCTCAAGTAAAAACTCTGCCTATTAGTCATCATTCAGGACTCAGTAATTAGGAGGAAATCATGTCTGTTTTTGTTGCCGTAGACCAAATAGATAAAGTATTTGATTTAAAGGGTGGTGGTCAATATATTGCTCTTAAAGGGATTGACCTCCAGATTAAAAAGGGAGAATTTATATCCCTGATTGGTCACTCCGGTTGCGGTAAATCTACACTGTTAAATATGATTGCGGGGTTGGATTTACCTAGCGAAGGTGTAGTAACTCTAGAAGGGAAGCGGATTACTAAACCAGGTCCCGACAGAATGGTAGTATTCCAAAACTATTCACTGCTACCTTGGCGGACTGTAAGAGAAAATATCGCCCTGGCGGTAAACTCAGTTATGAACGGTAAACCGGAAGCTGAGCGCAAAACAATTATTGAACGCCACATTGACATGGTGGGTTTGCGTCCCCACGCTGACAAACAACCAGCAATGCTATCTGGGGGACAAAAGCAACGGGTAGCGATCGCACGAGCTTTAGCACTGCGTCCCAAATTGTTACTATTGGATGAACCCTTTGGTGCGTTGGATGCGCTGACACGGGGTAACTTGCAAGAACAGTTAATGCAAATCTGCGAAGAAAACCAAGTTACCGCCGTCATGGTAACCCACGACGTAGATGAAGCGGTATTATTATCAGACCGTATCGTCATGCTCACCAACGGTCCGAGTTCCAAAATTGGTGGCATTCTAGAGGTAGATATTCCCCGTCCCCGCAAGCGGATGCAAGTAGTGGAACACCCAAGCTACTACAGTCTGCGAAGCGAGATGATTTACTTCCTCAACCAGCAAAAGCGGATTAAGAAACTCAGAGCGCGCAAAACCGCAGTTGTTTCTCGTCACGGCTTAGAAAAAGTTAACCTCGACCTTGGGTTTGTACCCCTAACCGCTTGCGCTCCTCTCGCGATTGCGAAAGAGAAAGGCTTCTTTGCCAAGCATGGTTTAGATGAAGTCAACCTGGTACGGGAAACCAGTTGGCGTGGTATTGTTGATGGTATTGCTGGTGGCTACATGGATGCCGCTCAGATGCCCTCTGGTTTGCCGATGTGGATGACTTTGGGAGGAAATGAAGGACGTCCCATACCCGTGGTCAGCGCCTTGACAATGACCCGCAACGGTAACGCTATCACCCTGTCGAAGCGGTTCTACGAGCAAGGAATACATTCGCTCTCCGATTTCAAAACATACCTGAAGCGGACTGCCAAACAACGGCATATCATGGGTGTAGTACACCCAGCATCCATGCACAACCTACTGTTGCGTTACTGGTTAGCTGCTGGTGGTGTTGACCCCGATAAAGACCTGCACATTCAAACCATCCCTCCAGCCCAGATGGTGGTTGACCTGCAAAATGCTAGTATTGATGGTTACTGCGTCGGTGAACCTTGGAATATCCGCGCTGCTGAAGAAGGTAGTGGCTTTACCATCGCTACCGACTTGGAAGTATGGCTGGGACACCCTGGTAAAGTTCTCGGTGTGCGGGAAGATTGGGCTGAGGCTTATCCTAATACCCACATCGCTTTGACCAAAGCTTTACTAGAAGCTTGTTATTACTGTTCCGACCCAGCTAACTACCAAGAAATCCGCCAAATCTTAGCGCGCAAGGAATACGTCAGCACCGATTTGAAATACATCCAAATCGAAGAACCACAGCAAACCACTTGCAGCTTAGAGCATCCGATGCGGGAGTATGCTCACCACCAATTCTACGCTCCTTCAGCGATTAACCGTCCCAGCCGGACTGAGCAAACTTGGATTATGACCCAATTAGCCCGTTGGGGTGATACTCCCTTCCCCAGAAACTGGGTGGAAATTGTCGAGCGGGTATGCCGAGTTCGCGTCTTCAGTACCGCTGCTAGGGAATTAGGGATGGATATCGGCTACACCCGTCAACCCATCAAACTGTTTGATGGCGTTCCCTTCAATGCCGATGACCCCATAGCTTATCTCAACAGTTTGGCAATTAAACGTGATTTCTCTGTTGCCGAAGTTGTTATCGACCCCCCCAGCAGAAAGTCTGCTTAGTAACAATCAACAGGGCGCCAGAGAAACAGGGTGGAAGTAACCACCCTGTAGTTAAGAAGTATCAAATAATTCATAATTTACAATCTAAAATCAAAAATTGCAATGTACAACAACTCCTTTGCTTATACCGACGGTAGCAAACAAACCCTGGGACAGCCAATCGGCACTAGAACCCGTCGCACTCAGCCCTTCTTGCAAATTAAGGACGTGTCCAAGGTCTATCCCACCAAAAATGGTCCGTTTACCGTCCTCGATGGGGTTAACCTCAACGTCAATGAAGGTGAGTTTCTCTGCGTTATCGGTCACTCTGGCTGTGGTAAATCCACTCTGTTGAACATGGTATCCGGTTTTAACTTCCCCTCCTCTGGAGAAGTGCTGCTGGAAGGTAAGAGAATCGAAAAACCAGGTCCCGACCGGATGGTGGTGTTCCAAAACTATGCCCTGTTACCTTGGCGGAGTGCTTTTGAGAATATCTACCTCGCAGTCAACGCTGTTTATCCCAATAAAGCAGAAGCAGAAAAGCGAGCAATTGTCAAGGAACACCTAGCAATGGTGGGACTGGCTGACGCGATGGAGAAGAAACCTACCCAAATGTCCGGTGGGATGAGACAGCGGGTTTCCATTGCACGGGCTTTAGCGATTCGTCCCAAAGTATTGATTTTAGACGAACCCTTTGGAGCGCTAGATGCAATTACTAAAGAAGAATTACAAGAAGAACTCCTGAAAATCTGGGGTGACAACCGCTGTACGGTGTTGATGATTACCCACGACATCGACGAAGCCCTATTCCTAGCAGATAAACTGGTGATGATGACCAACGGTCCCCATGCAAAAATTGGCGAAGTCATGGAGATTCCTTTTCCTCGTCCTCGCGATCGCGCTCGGATTATGGATGACCCCCAATACTACAAATTACGTAACTACGCTCTGGACTTCCTCTACAACAGATTTGCTCACGACGACGTTGGTTAAAAGTTTCTGGCAAACAAGTGGGTGGGGTATCCACCCACCCTTTTCTTATTTCTTCATTCTTGCTCCAGGCAGATTGGGCAGTTTGAAACTTCCTGTAAAATAGCGGTGCATATGTGTGCTGGGGATTTTGTGCCTTTTCCCTAGCCTCTTGCCGCTCCTATATTTCTGCAATTATGTAAATTATGTTACCCCTGTTAGCTTAATCTAATAGTTATCATCAACTTCACCCTATGTATTAAAATTTATCGTTATCATTGATAACAACATATAAATTTTTACTTATAGAATTAATTTAATATTTTTTTAGAATTTTGCTTGGGGAATCAACAACTTGGGCTGAAAAAGCTGTATTCTATTCTATACAGATTGAGCAGAAGATTTTGCAATCCTTTTGTTATGCAACTTAAGTGAGCAAACTATGCTTCAATAGTGTTAATTATTGTTGGGGAAAAGACTTTACTAGCCAATATATCATGACCAAGACGGTGTTTGTCTGCACTAGTTGCTGCGGCTGTAATTCCGTATAAAACTGGTTGCACAATCTGTCTTGATATATTTTCCCACGCAGAAATCAACCTAGGGCTTCGCCAAAAATTCAGGTCAGAAGTTCTAAGTCTTTCATGCTTTTTTTCCTTGTTTGCCAGAATTTGTTTGCCAGAAATGCAGTTAACTAACAAGATCCATTTTAGAAACCTACAAGGAGACATATTTGGTGGTTTAACGGCTGCTATTGTTTCCTTACCTCTAGCGCTAGCCTTCGGTGTTGCTTCCGGCGCCGGACCTGTTGCGGGTTTATACGGTGCAGTTTGTGTCGGCTTTTTTGCAGCCTTGTTTGGTGGTACAGCCACCCTGATTTCTGAACCAACTGGACCAATGACGGTGGTCATGACTGCCGTTGTCAGTTCCCTAACGGCGAAAGACCCAGAGAATGGCTTGGCAATGGCGTTTACCGTAGTCATGCTGGCGGGTATATTCCAAATCTTATTTGGGATATTCAAACTGGGTAAATACATTACCCTGATGCCCTACAGCGTCATTTCCGGCTTTATGTCGGGGATTGGGGTGATTTTGATTATCCTGCAAATTGCGCCCTTTGTGGGACAGCCCAGCCCCAAAGGTGGGGTACTGGGGATGGTGCAAAATCTGCCGACGCTATTATCTAAGATTAATCCGGCGGAAACAGCCTTGGGTGTGCTGACATTGGCAATTATTTTCTTGATGCCAGCTAAACTCAAGCGGTTTGCACCCCCGCAACTGGTAGCATTGATTGTCGGTACGATTGTTTCCTTGACCATTTTCGGTGGTACAGATATCAGACGGATTGGAGAAATCCCCGTTGGGTTGCCGACATTGCAAATGCCGAGTTTCACCCAATCCCAAATCACCGTCATGATAATTGATGGTGCAATGTTGGGGATGTTGGGATGTATTGATACTCTGTTGACAGCGGTAATTGCAGATAGTTTGACCCGGACGGAACACAAATCTGACAAAGAATTAATCGGTCAAGGTATCGGTAACTTAGTTTCTGGTTTGTGTGGTGGTTTACCTGGTGCAGGTGCCACAATGGGAACAGTGGTAAATATCCAGACTGGTGCTAGGACGGCTGTATCAGGTCTGACTCGTGCTTTAATCTTGTTGGTGGTAGTATTATGGGCTGCTGGTTTAACTAAGAGCATCCCGATGGCGGTATTAGCTGGTATCGCTCTCAAGGTGGGGATTGATATTCTGGACTGGAGCTTCTTAAAACGTTCTCACAAAGTATCCGCTAAGGGTTCCATCATTATGTATGGTGTGTTGCTCTTGACGGTATTTGTAGACTTGATTGTTGCCGTCGGTGTCGGTGTGTTTATTGCTAACATCCTGACCATTGACCGGCTGTCGGAAATGCAAGCACAGGAAGTCAAGACGATTACCGATGCTGATGACGACATTGTATTAACCCCACAAGAGAAAGACTTGCTAGACCAAGCCAACGGTCGGGTATTGCTATTCTACCTCAGCGGACCGATGATTTTTGGGGTTTCCAAAGCGATCGCTCGCGAACATTCGGCAATGGCAGACTCGGATGTGCTAATTGTCGATTTGAGCGACGTTCCCATGTTGGGTGTCACCGCTTCCCTAGCAATTGAAAATGTCATCAAAGATGCTTGCGACAAAGGTCGTCCCGTATTTATCGTTGGTGCATCTGGTAAGGTGAAGAAACGCTTAGAGAAGTTTGGCATTTTCCAAATCATACCCCCACAAAACCTGTTCATCAACCGTCAAGAGGCAATTGAAGCAGCAGTTACCCTAGTTAATGGTTCAGTCAACAATCGTGCTTCTGCCTATGATAATACTGCCCCAAGATTTCCATTGGGAGGTAATGAAGCTGCAATTTAGGAATCATCTTCAGTAGAGATTATAATAATATAGTCTCTACATTACATTTTTCATCGATTTCATCCAACCTGAGATCACCCAGTCTAGTAGAAACCGCGAGAATTATTCGTCATGCTCAATATGATTAACTCCTTGGGGGGGATACCTCCCCTCTTAGCTACAGCGGATGCCGAAAATGCTCCCATTGTCTTGACTGGGGTATTACTGAGCTTAGTTGTGATTTATATAGCCAGTAAAGTCGGCGGGGAATTGTCCCGAATGTTGGATTTTCCCCCAGTGTTAGGGGAATTGCTAGCAGGTGTAATTGTCGGGATTTCTGCCCTACATCTGGTAGTATTTCCCGAAAGTGGTGCGATCGCTTCCGACTCAGCAATGATGACTTTTCTGCAATGGTTGAACAATCTATCCCCAGAGGCTGTTACTTCCATATACGAAACCCAAAGCGAAGTTGTCTCAGTTCTCGCCGAATTAGGTGTGATTATCCTCCTATTTGAAATAGGTTTGGAATCCGACGTTAGAGAACTTCAGAAAGTTGGTTATCAAGCGGTGGTGGTCGCTTGTGTTGGGGTAGTAGTCCCCTTTGTGGCTGGTACTGCGGGTTTAATGTATTTCTTCGGAGTAGCAGCGATTCCAGCAATTTTTGCCGGTGCAGCATTAACAGCAACTAGTATCGGGATTACCTCGAAAGTTCTCTCAGAAATCGGACAACTCAAATCTACAGAAGGTCAAATTATTGTCGGTGCCGCGGTAATTGACGATATTTTGGGTATCATTGTTTTGGCAGTGGTTGCTAGTCTGGCTAAAACTGGTGAAGTAGACATTTTCAACGTCATTTACCTGATTGTTAGCGCTACGGTATTTCTCATCGGCTCCATTTGCCTTGGTAAGTTCTTCAACTCAAGCTTTGTTGGTATTGCCGAGAAACTGGAAACACGGGGTAATTTAATCATTCCCGCAATGGTGTTTGCTTTCTTCATGGCTTTTATTGGCAGTGCCATTCATTTAGAAGCTATTTTAGGCGCCTTTGCGGCTGGATTAGTCCTGGATGAAACAGATACTCGCAATGAATTAGACGAGCAAGTCAAGCCCATCGCTGATATCTTAGTACCGATTTTCTTCGTTACCGTTGGCGCTAAAGCTGATGTCAGTGTTCTCAACCCATTGGTACCGGAAAATCAACAGGGATTAATTATCGCCACCTTCTTGATTGTAGTGGCAATTATTGGCAAATTAGTCACAGGTTGGGCAGTCTTTGGTAAACCAGGAATTAACCGTCCCGCGATTGGGATTGGGATGATTCCACGGGGTGAAGTTGGCTTAGTGTTTGTCGGAATTGGTTCCGCTAGTGGCACCCTGGACAAACCTTTACAAGCAGCAATTATCATCATGGTGATTCTGACTACATTCTTGGCTCCACCTCTATTACGGGTTGCATTTAAGCAGCAACCAGAACCTTCTAGTGTAGTCCAGCAGAAATCCTTGAGTAGCTGAAATTGTGGAAAAACGGAGCGATTGGCAAGCATATGCGATCGCGAGCGAACGCTCCGTGCTTCCCTAAGCCTATAGAAGCAGATGCTCTACGCAAGGATTAGGATTGCTCCCAGCCCAAACCTTGCGTCTAGTTTCTGACTTTAGCCGCAAAACCTGATGCTTTGAACTGCTTGAGCTTCAGAGGTAAGGGTTGATTTGCTGGAACACTGATGCGAAATTCAAAATCGCTGACGCCGGGTGGTACTTTCTCAATAGAACCTATCCGAGTACGGTTTTGCATCACAGAGTCGTTATTGGCGTCGTAAATCCGCCCAAAAATGTCAGCATCGTATACAGTCTTAAAAGTACTGTTTTCTGCTTTACCGCTGACAATAAAGCAATTAGCACTCATGGTAGTACCACCACTAGTCACAGCCCCTTGTGCCAATTCCGGGGGACATTCTTTGTAACTAAGATTGGATAGTTTAATTTGTGTCAGCGCTTGTGCAGGGGGTGTGAACACCGACGACAGCACAAAGAAAAGGCAGGATACAACTATAACTGTGAGTGAGCGCAACCGCATAAAAAACACCGTCAACTAATCAAATAACAAGCAAGCCTCAAACCCAAGCTTATATCATTGTTGAGGACTGGAGATTGGGTACTTCATCCCTAATCCCCAGTCCTTAGTCCTTATTATGAGGTTTTTTTTAACTTTTGTAATAATGAAGAGAGTAGCCAATTAATTTCCACTGCATATGACGAACGAGGAGATAGAAGCAGCCTTGCAAGCAGCATTTAAGCGTTGTGATGCAGCTAGCTGCCCTCTCACCGAGCAGCAGAAAGAGATTATTTTACTGCAAGTGGTTGGACAAATAACGGGATACTTTCCGAATAACATATCAGATAATGCTAATCCTTTAGATGAACTAACAGAGGAAGAACGGCAAGCATTTTTACAGTTCGTCAAAGCACAGGAAGCAAACAACAGTTCCTGGAAAGTCCCCATACTCAACGATTGGCTGCATAACAGCGACTCTGGACAAGTGCAATTTATCCGCGAACGGTATGGGATACAGTGGCTAACTCGTTTGGAATCATATCATTTTGCTAAGTATTGTGAACCAGAAACTCTAAAGTTAAAAGTGGGCGATCGCATCGAAGTCTGTAATGGTTTGTGGGAATGGGTGCAAGACGACGGACCCTGTAGTCGGGAATGGTTTACCTGTGTAGTAATTCAGATTAAAGAAATTCAAAATGGCACCAACTCCTACACCAGTTGTACCGTCCGCTTCAACAACGGTGCAGAATATGAAATTCAAGGTATGTATGAATGGAATCGCTACTACTGGCGCTGGACTGGAAATTAGGGCATCACGCTCACCGAAGGGGAGCTTGTAGCTAGTTTACTATGCCCAATGCCCAATTACCAATGCCCAATCCCCAATTCCCCATTACCTCCCTAAAATTTGGGCAATCATGCGGTTTGCCTGGGAAGCGTAGCCGCCACCGAATAGGTTGAAATGGTTTAGGATGTGATAGAGATTATAGAGGGTTTTACGGCGCTCGTAGCCCGCTTCTATGGGATAAACTTCGTGGTAGCCGCGATAAAAGGCAGCGGGGAACCCACCAAATAATTCTGTCATCGCCAGATCCACTTCGCGATCGCCATAATAAGTCGCTGGGTCAAAAATTACAGGTTCATTATCCACAGTAGATGATGCATTACCACCCCACAAATCGCCGTGTACTAGCGAAGGTGTTGGGTGGTGGTCTGCCAGGATGTCATCTATCGTCGCTAGTAACTGTTGCTCTTGGGGAAAACTACCCCCACGTTGTCTGGCTAATTGAAATTGATACCCTAGCCGATGTTGGCTATAAAATTTTGCCCAATCATCTGTCCATGTATTGATTTGGGGGGTTGAACCGATAGTATTGTTCATTTTCCAGCCAAACCCTTGAGGGCTGGTAGTTTTGTGCATCTCCGCCAAATTTTGCCCCATTTTCTGCCAAGATTGGGTATTACCGGAACCCAGTTCCAGCCACTCTAGCACTAGATAGCCTTGTTGACCTGCTGTACCCCAGCAAATGGGTTTTGGGACGCGAATAGTTGCCGTTGCGAGCATTTCCTTTAAACCTTGTGCTTCTGCCTCAAACATGGCAATTTGCGAGGCTTGATTGAGCTTGACAAAATAGGTATGCTGTGGGTTAAAGACAGCGTACCCTTGATTTATGCATCCCCCACTCACGGAGCGTCGTTGTGTGCTTTGAAATTTTTCGCCAGTCACCTGGCTAATATGGGTATCAATTTCAGTCCACATTTGTCAATTTTAGATTTTAGATTTTGAGGACAGTGCGCTGCGGGGGGAACCCCCGTTGAGCAACTGTCCGGGATTTTGGATTAATTAAGAGTCATTAGTCAAGGGTCATTAGTCATTAGTTATTAGTTATGAGGGACTGAATCTCTATTGTCTAGTAGTCCAAAATCTAAAATCCCAAAATCTAAAATTCCCAAATTCACTATTGAGGAGGATGTCAAGCTGGCTTGATCGCTACTAAACCATAAGCATTTGGGGACAGATATTTTTGTGCTGCTTGCATCAATTCACCAGGTTCCTGAGATTGAATCTGTTTGGGGTAGTTAAAAGCAGGTTCTAAATCTCCTAGCAATGATTGATAGTAGCCATACAACCCAGCGCGATCGCTTGGTGTTTCATTACCAAAAATATACCTATTGGCGACTTGCATCCCCACGCGGGTAATTTCGGATGCAGCGACCATCTCTGTTTGAATTTTCTGGATATGTTCGATAATCGCTGCTTCTACGACTGCTAGATTCGACGCTGGTAATTGGGCGGAAATGTAAAATGTTCCTTGCAACCGCTGGGTCATATTACTCACAGAAATCGAGGAAACCAGTCCTCTTTCTTCCCGTAAATCCCTGATTAACCTAGAGGTGCGTCCGTGTCCTAAAATTGCTGCTATCACATCTAGTGCATAGGTGTCTTGGAGATCAATCATCCCCGGTACTCGCCAAACCATCACCAACCGTGCTTGTTGTAGGCTTTCATCTACAACTTCTTGACGGACAATCTCCCGAAAGGCTGGTTCCGGTAGGGGTAAATCTCGGTTGCTTGGTGTTGCTAATCTTGAAGAGGTTTCCCCGTCCCTAAGATTAAATCCCTCAGCCACAGTATTAATTAATTCTGCCACTGGTAAATTACCCACTGCCACAGCAGTTACTGATTGGGGTTGATACCAATAATTATGGAAATCACGCATTTGCTGGGCTGTGAGGGAGGAAATCACCTCACTCGGTCCGAGTACGGGACGCCGATAGGGTAGTCTCTCAAAAGCCGTCTGCATGGCTCTATAATAGGTCCGACGGCGGGGATTATCTTCGGAACGTCTGATTTCTTCTAAAACTACTAATCGTTCCCGTTCAAAGGCATCATCAGGAATACTAGGATTGCAGACCACATCAATTTGCAGCGGTGCTAATTCGGCAAAATCTTGCGGAGCCGTGGTGATGTAGTAATGGGTATAATCTTGGCTGGTAGCAGCATTGGTGACAGCCCCCCGCTCTTCAATTCGCCTTTCAAATTCACCTGCAACCAGGCGTTGTGTGCCTTTAAAAACCATATGCTCCAAGAAATGAGCCATGCCGTTAATCGGATCTGATTCCACAGAACTACCAACGTTAACCCACAAACTGAGATTAACGGCTTCTACTGGTATCTGTTCTGCTATTATGGTCAAACCATTGGGCAAACGGTGTACCTTGGGAGAATTAAGACGAGGAAATTTCAGCAGGGTTGAGGTCATTGGTGATTCAGTATGCGCCAATACCTCTTTATCTTAGTCATTAGTCGTGGGTCATTGGTCATTAGTCATTCCCGATTCCCCATGACTTTACAATTTGCGGGTTGCGGGTGCTTTTGGTAACATTGATAGCACCCATTTTAACGCAAATTATTGATGATTTATAGGTAATTCCTCCTGACGACACTACAGAGCTACACCACGCTTTACTCCTTGCACCAGAACAACCGCGTGGGGGAGAGCTAGTTATAGTTTTGTATTTACAACTTGGTTTCTCTCCAACCAGAGGAAGAAAGCTAATCAAACCGTCCTGTCAATGACAGGGTGGTTTTTCCATAACGAGTTCCCCATTTGCGATTACGTTACAATTATGAAGATAATTATTAAGAAATATAAAGAAACCTGCAATGGTAAGTCGTCTTGGTAGCAATAAACAAGCTCCTCGTGTAGTCGTTATCGGTGCTGGAATAGGTGGTTTGACTGCTGGGGCATTATTAGCGCATCGTGGCTATCGCGTATTAGTTCTAGATCAAGCACTTGTACCGGGAGGATGTGCTTCTACCTTTAAACGGAAAGGCTTTACCTTTGACGTGGGTGCAACTCAGGTAGCAGGTTTAGAACCAGGAGGGATTCATCACCGTATTTTTACGGAATTAAAAATTGAGCTTCCAGAAGCGACACCATGTGACCCTGCTTGTGCGGTGTATCTTCCGGGGGAAACCACACCGATAAATGTCTGGAGAGACTCAGAGAAATGGCAAGCGGAACGCCAGCGACAGTTTCCTGGTAGCGAACCCTTTTGGCAGTTATTGGCGAAATTATTTGAAGCTAGCTGGAAATTTCAAGGACGTGACCCAGTGCTACCACCGCGTAATCTGTGGGATTTTTGGCAGTTAACAAAGGCGCTGCGTCCTGATACTCTAATTACCGCACCCTTTACTTTTATGACGGTGGGGGATGCGCTACGGCTGTATGGGTTGGGAAATGACCAACGGTTGCGGACGTTTTTGGATTTGCAATTGAAGCTATATTCCCAGGTAAATGCGGAGGAGACGGCGTTACTTTATGCAGCTACGGCGTTAAGCGTGTCGCAGCAACCCCAAGGATTGTTTCACCTCCAGGGTAGTATGCAGGTGTTGAGCGATCGCATGGTGGAAGCCTTAGAAAGAGATGGCGGTAAATTGTTAATGCGCCATACTGTCGAACAGGTGAAAGTTGAAAATGGCAAAGCCACGGCGGTAGTAATTCGCAACCAGAAAACCGGGGAAGTCTGGACGGAACTGGCTGACCATGTGGTTTCTAACGTCACAGTGCAAAACTTAGTGCAATTATTGGCAGACAAAGCACCCCAAGGTTACAAGCAGCGTGTAGATAAGCTTCCCCCAGCATCGGGAGCATTTGTAGTTTATTTGGGAGTAGATGAAAGTGCAATTCCCCCTGGATGTCCACCACACTTGCAATTTATGTACGATGCTGATGGTCCGATTGGGGAGAATAACTCCCTGTTTGTTTCTGTCAGTCATCCTGGTGATGGTAGGGCACCAGGAGGGAAAGGGACAATTATTGCATCTTCCTTTGTAGATCCTACCCAGTGGTGGCGAACTCAGGATTATCAGGAATTGAAAGACAAGTACACTCAAGAGGCGATATCTCGCTTAGGGCAATTTTTCCACCTGACACCAGAAACCATCGTCCATGTGGAAGCAGCGACACCGCGTACATTTTACCGTTACACGGCACGCGAGCAGGGGATTGTGGGTGGTATTGGACAACGTATCCCGACTTTTGGTCCCTTTGGCTTTGCGAACCGTACACCTATCAAGGATTTGTGGTTAGTGGGTGATTCGACGCATCCAGGGGAAGGTACGGCGGGGGTAAGTTATTCGGCGTTGACGGTGGTCAGGCAGATTGAGGTGGGAAGAGGACACGGATGAACGCGGATGAACGCGGATGATTTATCTGTGTTTATCTAATATGTTGCACTAGCTGAGGAATAACCTCCCGACGCTGGTTCCCAGGTTCAACCTGGCAAAGATATATAAAGGCTCCGCTGTTGGGTGCAAGATGTCAGTTAATTAGTTTTTAACTATGAAAACTGACACCATCTTTTACACCCTATTCCAAACATTTCCTGGCATCTTCTTTGAACTCATCAACCGTTCCCCCAGCGAAGTTCCGATTGCGAAGCATATGCCCGAAGGGCTATAGGGGTGTTAGGCGCAAATAAGAACGCAAAAAAGGTAGAGATGGGAAATTTGGCGTCTCTACTAGGTTCTTTATCAAAAGGCGATCGCTTTGTCTTTTTCTCCGTTCAACAGTCTATGCAATACCTCTTTTCGTCTGCGCTTTAGCTACTCGTATCTTTGATTGAACTGTGCTGGGTACATTGTGATTCTGGTTCATGGATTTAATGTTTTCCCTGGCACACCGTAAATTAAAATAAGTATTTTTTTTGACAATTTTGTCCGGATAATCCCTGATAGTAGTTGTAGTAGTAATTAACCAAGACAGGTTACTTGTCGGTGGTTCGAGTGAAGCGATCGCTCCCAGCAAAAGCCCAAAGTGCAGATCGCGGCATCTAACCTAGGGAGTTTGCTAAAAGCAAAAACAACTTTTAAACAGCAAAGGACAGACAAACATGGATCCTCTAAAAATGCTCAGAAATGTTGACCCTACCGGGGTAACAGATATCGTTGTAGGAATTACAAAATTTGCAACGTTGATTGGTGGAGGTGCAGGTGCTGCAGCCATGACAAATCATCACGACAACCATCATGATGGACATCAGCACGTTGATGTGGGAACAAATCACATCCATGAACATTCCGACCTCGGAAATATGTCTGACCATTCTGATGTAGTTCATCAATTAAGCGATGTGATTCATCACTTTTTTTCATGATGATGAATAAACTCGACTGTTTTTGAACAGTAAGTTTCATCTAGGGTAGGTAGTCCTAACCAAAGCAACAATAAGCTTTTCGAGTTAAGGTTAGGGACTCCCCACCCTACAGTTATCTTTGTGAGACAAATATATGCAAGAACTTAAACAACGAATTAGACAAGATTTAAATAATTACCAAAATCAAGTTACTGAACGCTTGGAGAACTTAATCCGTCTTCACAAAATTTCTCGCTCTGAATATGAAATGTTGCTAATGCTGCTAGGTTAACTGTGAATGTTATACACTCAAGCATTAATCAATATGAAATAGACAGAATTCAGATAGAGTCAAGCTTTAAAACAGAACAGGAGAGAATTAGAGTTGAAGCGGAGGTAGAAAGGATGAGAAATGTTTATAATAGACCTATGAGCAAAAGTAAATTTTATCGGCGTTAATCGGCGTTAATCGGCGGTTAATTATTTAATATTTCGGAATGCACGCAAGAAGTCTAATCAGTATGCTAATGAATTAAAGAGAATCGAAGGTGTTGAGCTTCCTGAAGAATCTAAAAAATATTTGTATGATTTAGTAAAAGCAAAAATGGAGGAAGAACTAGATAAATTGAAATAATAATCGGTACACCACCTATCATCTGTTTTAGAGAGAAAACTCCTCACTACGCTGTCATCCCGCCAGGGATTAAAATCCCTGTCTAATAGCTAAAGTCCGTTAAAACGGACTGGAAAAAATAAATTCAGTCGGTTTTAACCGACTTTCGCTATTAGCCCAGGAATTGATTCCTGGGCGCATTGGATTAAGAAATCTACCTAATATCAACAAATAATTCCTAAACCATGTGGCAACCCGACGGAACACTAATCCAAATCGAAGTAGGTGCAGGAATAGTCAAAGCCGCTACTGCACCAGACGAACGTAATATCATAGACAAAATTCTCAACCAACCCGCACCATCAGAAGGACAATCTCTCATTACATCTACCCAACAACTACGAGACTATCTTTGGCAAAACGAAAACCTATTCCTCCCGACCATTAATTACAGAGATGACCCTCAACTTCAGTCAAATAAAGTCACCATTTACTTTGGTTTAGAAGTGCGGAGATTTACTGTTATATACATCAATGATATTTTCAACTTCTTAACTCAAAAAGTTCGGGAATACAACACCATTCCTGCGGATATAAATTCTATTAGACAGTGGCTATCCTCTTGTCTAGAATACATCCAGCAAGGAAACTACCAGTATGCCTTTGAAATTTATCAAAAAGTTTATTTTCATAGTTTTCTGCAAAGTTATGAGTATGAGTTAATTCAGTGTCTATCTGCTATTGGGAATATTTTGTTAATCAACGGAGATATAAGCCGCGCTGCAACATTACTTTCTAGAGCGGCTTTTATATCCACTAGTTCCAATATTGTGGATGCCAGTTTCAAGGCACAGATTGCTCTGAATGCAGCTAATATTTGGAGATTTTATTCCCTAGAACAAGCGATGAAATTCTATTCACAAGCTTGTCATGTGTCTTATTATTGCAGTAACTCAACAATTTTCTTCCTTTCCTTAATTGGACAGGCAGAAATTCATTATTTGTCGAGAAATTCTAATGCTGCTCTCTTTGCTTTTGAACAGGCAAAGTTGATGGTTCTTACACAACCCAATCCGGCGAACTATCAAATTGCTTTTAATCTGCAACAGAATATCAGCGCTATCTGGCAAAATATTTATTATGAGCAACAACATCAACAACAAGTAGATACAACTCCTGCTTCTCCAACCTTATTTGAAGAAATTAAACAAGTAGCTATTTCAGCTATAGTGAACTCCGTAATTACAGCAGGATTTTATAAGATATTCCAAGTTAGTGGTATTTCTGCAATTAGTATTTTTGGCAAGTCGGAATATCGCTTTAATCAACCAATATTTAATGCACCTACAGTGATTGGTGACAATAATCTACAGCGTTTACTAAATTGGAGGTAAATTATGGAAGGCAGTAAATTTAACATTCAAGAACCCAGGTTTCATAATTCGCAAGTCCAAATTGGTGATGATAATAAGATGAAAGTAGAAATTCATCAACCTCAAACACTATCAGAAGCTGCCGCAGAAATTCAGAAATTACTTGAGCAGCTATCTAAGTCTTACCCTGCTAATACTACTGAGAAAGAAATCGCGAACGCAGCTATCAAACGGATTGAAAATAATCCCACACTTTCAGGGAAAGTAATTAGTGCTTTAAAAGCAGGTGGTACTCAGGCTTTGGCGCAATCTCTCAATCATCCTGCTGCCAGTTTTGTGATTGCTGCTTTGGAAGATTGGTATAAGAAGAAAAACTGTAAATGAATCGGAATATAGCGCTTAAGAGTGGAGTGCGTACTGCATCCAAACTAGAAGCGCTATATAATTACAGAGGAAGGGAGAAGGGGGACGCTTTTCCTAAGAATACCTCCACCAGAGATGCTTGCAGAGGGTAGCGATCGCCTCTCTCTATTCACCCTAACCCCGACTTCTTTCGCACATCCTCACTACTTCTGGTCTGAACCAGAGGTTTATATTTGAGTTGTTAGTCTACGGTAGCTAATACAGTTCGTTGCTGCCGAGTTGTTAGAAATTTTATATGTTTGCTCTTCAGCGTCAGTGTATTCAATCTAATCACTCAATCATCTTCCTACACAATTATTGCCTAGATCACTCGATAATCCCCTTAAACCAACTCAGGGTTGTAACTTCAATAAATTAGAATACATATTAATATAAAATTGTCAACCGTACCCAAATGCCTAGCGAATGTTTATCTTAAGTTCGCAATTTTTGCGTTGATTTTTCAGCGAAATTACAACGTAATTTCAAGGGTTTCAGGTACATGAATAAAATTAGTCACACCTCTCCACCAGTCTTAATCTACTGCAGGCTGAAAGTACTGCTACTATGTAGTGCAAGATTTAGTATGTCATGTTTTTGTGACAATATTACGGTTTTGTGTTTTAAATATTTTAATATTTTTTTCTTTATAATAAAAAAAGCTTATATATTTAAACCCATAGTAGATGAGATTGCTACAGCAGAGAATAAATGCAATAAATGGTATATATGTTGAAACAGTAAGTATAATTTTTACACAGTCACTAAATACAAGTATGTTAGTCTTTTCTCCACAAATTAATATAAATGACAACCTACGACAACTTATTTACAGTAATTGCTGAACTGGTAATGCACCATTCCCCCAGTGGTGCAGAAATGGAAATAAACCAACACTTGATGCAGCGGTTTACAGCCTTGGGTGTGGAAGTCTGGCAAGACCGGGCTGATAATATCATTGCTAAAATTGCGGGGAAAAATTCTCATAGACCGATTGCGATTACGGCTCACAAAGATGAGATTGGCGCCATTGTCAAAACTGTAGGTGACGAAGGGCGTGTGGAAGTTCGTAAGTTAGGTGGTGCATTCCCTTGGGTTTACGGTGAAGGGGTAGTAGATTTATTGGGAGACCACGAAACAAAGAGCGGCATTCTTAGCTTTGGTTCTCGTCATGTTTCCCATGAATCACCCCAGAAAGCACAGCAAGAAGATACTCCCGTCAAGTGGGAAAATGCCTGGATTGAAACTAAATGTACCACCGCCGAACTAGAAGCTGCTGGTATTCGTCCGGGAACTAGAGTAGTAATTGGTAAGCATCGTAAGCTTCCCATCCGCCTAAAAGACCATATCGCTAGTTACACCCTCGATAACAAAGCCTCGGTTGCCATTCTCTTGAGTTTGGCAGCAGAAGTAAAACAGCCTGCGGTTGATGTTTATCTTGTGGCATCCGCGAAAGAAGAAGTCGGAGCAATTGGAGCGCTATACTTTACCCAAAACCACCGTCTTGATGCTTTGATTGCTCTAGAAATTTGTCCCCTGTCGGTGGAATACCCGATCAAAGACGGCGCAAGTCCTGTAATTTTGTCCCAAGATGGTTATGGTATTTACGATGAAACCCTTAACGGTCAACTGCGTCAATCCGCTCAGCAGTTAGATATGCCTGTGCAACTAGCAATGTTAAGTGGTTTTGGTAGTGATGCTTCCATCGCTATGAAATTGGGTCACATCCCTCGTGGTGCTTGCTTATCATTCCCCACCCAAAATACCCACGGTTATGAAATTGCTCATTTGGGTGCGATCGCGAACTGCATTTCATTACTAAAAGTTTTCTGCGAAACAGAGTTTGCGGATTAGTCATTAGTCATTAGTCATTGGTCATTGGTCATTAGTCATTAGTTCCCAATGCCCATTCCCTATTACCTATTCCCCATTTCCCGTAACGATGTATTAAAGAGCATCGGGTTGAGACTCCTGATTCTCTACAATGAGGGCAGAGACGGTCATTGAAAGGATTTCACTCAAGAATGCCTACCACTGTTGCCGATGTCATGAGCCGTGACCCAATTGTCGTCCGGCGGGAAACACCCCTTAAGGAAGCTATCCAGATTTTGGCAGAAAAACGCATCAGCGGTCTTCCTGTTGTGGACTTTGACGGTAAATTGCTGGGCATTATTTCGGAAACGGACTTAATGTGGCAAGAAACTGGTGTCACCCCTCCGGCTTACATCATGTTTCTTGATAGCGTGATTTATCTCAAAAATCCCGCCACTTACGAACGAGACTTACATAAAGCATTGGGGCAAACCGTTGGCGATATCATGAGCGTTAACCCAGTCACTATAACTGCTGATAAACCTTTAAAAGAAGCAGCCAGAATCATGCACGACCGCAACGTTCACCGCTTACCAGTATTGGACGCAGGGGGACAGGTAATTGGTATTCTCACCCGTGGTGATATTATTCGGGCAATGGCAGCAGGTAAAGATTAGTCATTAGTCCATTCTCTGTTGTCTTGTTTGTCCCTCCATGAGCGATTAGCGATGAGCTATTGACCGTTGACCCTTGAGCCTTGACTATTAACTATGGAATAAATTTGAACGATAGGATACATAAATGAGCGTTACCCCTGAGTCTGTTAAACAACTGCTCAGTTCCGAGGATTTTGGCGATCGCTTACGAGCAGTTAATCAAATCCGTCAACTAGAAGCAGCCATCGGTTTTGAACTGCTACAAACTGCTATCAAAGATAGCAATACTCGTGTTCGTTACTCTGCCGTGAGTCAAATGGATACCCTCGGCGGTCAAAATTTAGAACTTGCTTATAGTTTACTGCGCGATCGCCTGCTCAATGACAAAGAACCTGATGTCCAAGCAGCGGCTGCTGACTGTTTGGGGGCGCTCAAGTTACAATCAGCATTTGAAGATTTGCAGCAACTGTACCATACAACCAGTGAATGGGTCGTGCAATTTAGCATCATCGCCGCTTTAGGTGAATTAGGCGATCCACGTGGCTTTGAACTGCTCAAACAAGCCCTAGATTCAGAAACGGAATTGGTGCAAACTGCTGCTATTAGTTCCCTGGGAGAGTTGGGTAATCAAGAAGCAATTCCACTGCTAGCTGGTTACGTCACCAACCCAGATTGGCAAATCCGCTACCGAGTTGTGCAAGCTCTCAGTTGTTTGGGTGGTGTCGAAGCTAATGCTTTGTTAGCCCAATTGGCAGGTGATGAAGTAGAGTCAGTTGCTCAGTCAGCCAAAATGGGTTTGCAGTCAACTTAAGGCTGTAATTTTTTGTATCACTTCGGTTATTACTGACTAATTAAGTAGTAAATAGTACTTACAAACCTGAGAGCAAATCGTTCCCAGGTATTTTTGCGTATATATTATTCGACTCAATTCTAAATTAGTGATTGTCATTTCTACATTTATAGCGCTTCCCACGCTCGTGAGGTATAGCAAGAAAGAATTAACCGCCGATAGAAGAGGATGGACGCTTTCTTAAGCCGATAAATTTGTACCTCAGTAGACTAGGAAACGCTATACCAACTAAGTAGAGCGTTTTTTCCTTTGAAACTACCTGTTTATTAACTATTTAAAATATTTTCGTACATTTACGGATAGCTAAATAATCAATTATCGGTTAACTATCAAAAAAAATTTCTGATTCCTGAGAGGTTGTTCAGAAAAAGTGCGGACTGAAAATTTCAGAATAAATATTAGATGAATATTGCGGGTCTTTAGCTGACAAAAAATTGGTATTGGTAATAAGATACAGAAACTAAATACATTACTTCTAGTCGTAAAATCATTTATTTCCAGACAGCCAACCATGCAAAAATCTACCTTTATAACATCAATAATTGCAACGTCTATTTTGGGCTTAGGTTTGACTGCTGGTATACCTGCTGCTAATGCAGTCTTGAATCTTGTTCCTCAAAGAGAAGGAGAAATCAAACTCAGCAACGTAAATTGTATAGTTGATGCTACCGATTGTATCGATACTCAACAAGAATTGGGTTATACAGTAACAAGTTTACCTTTTGACTATGATGGTCAACAAAATCAGTACGGTATCAGCCGCTTGTTTGTTGATAATACAACTACGGCAAATACATGGCATGGAAGCTCTGGTTTAGGGATTTCATTTGCCATGAATGATATGGGAACAAATCCAACTCCAAACCAATTCTGGTTTCGTCCTGTAGCTTATCTGGGTACGGAACCGGAATCCCTTCCCACAGGTACAACTGTGGAAAACGGTCAGTTAGAAGTAGGTCGTTTTCGATTTGATTTGGGCAGAGAATTTTCTCAGGTATCATTCAACTTTTTCGATATAGAAACATCAAACTTTACGGGAATTTTGGAAGTTAATGGTCAGCGAATTAGCCGATTGCTGAACGGAGGACCTGATGGTAATCTTCAACAACTAACACTTTCCAACGTCAGGTCATTCGTTGTGCAATTTGGTAAACCCGGTGCAAACGGTGATTTATTTTCTCAGAATGGTGATGGTGTCCAAATTCAAATTACTGCTGTACCTGAACCAGGAACGCTCATGGGTATGGGTACTGTAGTAGTAGCAGGTATACTCGGTTTATGTCAACGGAAAAAGCAATTGGGGACTGGGAACTAGGGACAGGGAGTAAATTAAGAAACCCGACCTATTAAAGAAGTCGGGTTGCTGACAAGTATAAAGTAATAGCGTTAAATTCTAAGCGCCATAAACTTGTGCCCAAGTTGTATATATAAACACTACTACCGCCATCATCGCTAACACCCCTTGAATTAAATTACCCACTAAGGAACCGACAACAATTCCTATTCCTGCTTTCGCTGCTATTTGTAAGTCTTTGCAGTAAAGGTACTCGCCAATAATTGCACCTAAAAGCGGTCCGAGTAAAATTCCCAGCAGCGGACCACCTACAGGGAGCGCTGGTAATAACCCAAACAAGCCGAGAACTAAACCAACCATTGCACCAATTTGTCCCCACTTGCTTGCACCGGCTTGTTTTGCCCCCCAATAACCGGCTAAAATATCAACGCCGATACTCAGTAACAACACTATCACTGTCACAATTAGGGGAACAGAAATTGCAGCGAAGGAACCTTTGATGATACCCCAGATGACAACGGCAATTAAAATTAAACTAGTTCCGGGAATTCCAGGAACCACAGCCCCTACAATGCCTACTAGCATCAATGCTATCAGCAACCAATAAAGAACTTGCATACAATTTTCAATTCCAACCTCAGTAGTTTAATAGTTCTGACCTTTTTAGGAGGGTTTCAAGAGTATTGACCAAAGGTGGAGGAACCCGACCCTACGAAATTGATAACTTATAGCTCTTGATTGAGGGTGACAGCTAATTTATCAGCAATGCCTGCAATCCAGTTTTCATCTTGCTTTGTGTAACTGCGAGGAGCGTTAGCACCTAAAATCAGCACACCTTCCTTACCTATAGGTTGACAAATTACACCTTGAGTATTATCCGGTAAATAATCAAATTCAACCCGCCCTGGGTATACTTTTAAATCGACTAAATATACTGGCTTTTGTTTCTGAAGTACGCGCTCCAGAATCGCTCCTGGTTTGACTTCCGATTTTGCCCCCAGAATGCCGCGTCGTAACAAAACTTTACCGTTAAAATAAACCACGAGCGATCGCGTTACTGTATTGGTCAGCAACAAATGTGATGCCCAGGCTAGTTCAGTTTTTACCGTTTGTGGCAAATCTGGGGCGAGTTCAAAACCTTCTTCCCCGATCAAGTCAACAGCATCTGGCAGTCGTGGTTGGATTTGCTGCCATAATAAACCCGTTAAAATCAACAAAGCACTTAAAATTACCCCTAGCGCATCAGAACGTGCTTGGGAATCCACTAGTTCTGGTGTTAGCGCTCGGTTAACCAGCAACAATACACCACCTATCCCACCAATAGCGATGGGTAGCAACCGTAAAACTCGATTGGGGTCGGGTTTAGTCATACTTATAAACTGCTGAGTGCTGAGTTAATAATTTTTAATTCATCACTCATAACACATAACCTATGATTATTTCCCTTCCTCCCCTGGTTCAATGATTCTTTGGAACAAATAACCTGTACCACGGGCGGTGAGTATTAATTCTGGGTTGCTGGGGTCGTCTTCTAATTTGGCTCGCAAGCGGGAGATATGCACATCTACCACACGAGTATCTACATGGCGTTCTGGGGTGTATCCCCACACCTCTTGTAAAATCTCAGAACGAGAAAAAGCCTCCCCAGAACGGCTGACGACCAACTCTAGCAAGCTAAACTCCATCCCTGTCAGCCGAATGCGCTCATCGCCTTTATAGACTTGGCGCTTGTTGGTGTCGATGCGTAAATTACCAACATGGATGACTCCAGAACTGGGAATACCAGAAGCGCTTGTTTTATCTACCCGTCGCAGGACTGAGCGAATCCGAGCTTCTAACTCTTTGGGGGAAAATGGTTTGACTACATAATCATCAGCACCCAACTCTAGCCCAGTGATGCGGTCAGCTACATCTCCCAACGCTGTTAGCATAATAATGGGGACATCTGACTCTTTGCGGAGTTCTTGACAGACACCGTAGCCATCCAGCTTCGGCATCATTACGTCCAAAACCACTAAATCTGGCTCGGCTTTGCGAAACGTGTCTAAGGCTTCTTCACCATCCCCAGCGGTCACTACATCGTAGCCAATCATTGACAAACGAGTTTCCAAAATCCGGCGAATGCTAGCTTCGTCATCTACAACCAGGATTTTTTCTTTATGACTTTCCAAGTTTCTTAACTCTCCTCAACAGAATTTCTGAAGATTAATTTTTTGTACTATTACTTTAAAGATATCACTCCCTTCAGTTAGTTTAAAATTGCTGCAAGTCCTACGATAGAGGCATTTCAGACTTTTTTAAGATTTGCAATTATTGAGATTTGTAAATAATTCATCATGGCAAAGCCTCGTACTGTCTACGTTTGTAACGAATGTGGGGCGGAATCTCCCCAGTGGTTTGGGAGATGTCCTGCCTGTGGTACGTATAATTCCTTGGAAGAGGAGATGTTGGTGCAATCTGCTACTGATTTACCCAGTCGGGGAGTGAATTGGCAAGCCACTCACAATCCCAAAAACGGTAAATCGGCTGCGAATAAGCCAGCCAAACCCCGTGCATCTTTGACATTCTCTCAGATAAGCGATCGCCAAGTTGCCCGTTGGTGTTCTGGCTATGGAGAATTGGATCGCGTCCTCGGTGGTGGAATTGTTCCCGGCTCTTTAGTACTCATCGGTGGCGATCCTGGCATTGGTAAGTCTACCTTATTGCTACAGGTTTCTAACCAACTAGCGCAAAGATACCGTATCCTCTACGTTTGTGGCGAAGAATCAGGACAACAAGTTAAATTACGTGCCTCCCGCTTGGGGGTGACTACTAATTTACATCTGGAAGGTGAGGAAAATGACAGTAATGGTAACGTTCAGGTTGCAGATGAAACTCCAAAAATAGAAGATCCTCCCAGTGAAGGCGCAGATTTGTATGTCTTACCAGAGACAGATTTAGAAGAGATTTTACGGGAAATGGACTCCCTAAAACCGAATGTAGCGGTGATAGATAGTATACAAACAGTATACTTTCCTTCCTTAACATCCGCACCCGGTTCTGTAGCCCAGGTGCGCGAATGTACCTCGGCATTAATGCAAGTGGCGAAGCGGGAAGATATCAGCATGTTAATTGTAGGACACGTCACCAAAGAGGGAGCGATCGCCGGTCCCAAGGTGCTGGAACACCTGGTCGATACAGTATTGTACTTTGAAGGCGATAGATTTGCCTCCCACCGCCTGCTACGAACCGTTAAAAACCGCTTTGGAGCGACCCACGAAATCGGCATTTTTGAAATGATAGACCGAGGACTGCGGGAAGTCGCCAACCCCAGCGAGCTATTTCTAGGCAACCGCGATGAACCCGCACCAGGTAGCGCTATAGTAGTTGCTTGCGAAGGGACTCGTCCCATTGTTGTGGAATTGCAAGCCCTAGTCAGTCCCACCAGCTACGGTTCCCCGCGTCGTTCCACCACTGGAGTGGATTACAACCGCTTACTGCAAATCCTGGCGGTCTTAGAAAAACGCTTGGGTATTCCCCTGTCGAAACTAGACGCCTACGTCGCATCTGCCGGAGGGCTGAATGTTGAAGAACCCGCCGTAGATTTAGGGATAGCCATTGCCGTCGTTGCCAGTTTCCGTGACAGAGTAGTAGACCCAGAGACAGTGCTAATTGGAGAAGTTGGGTTAGGGGGACAAGTCCGCGCCGTGTCGCAGATGGAACTCCGGTTGAAGGAAGCCGCGAAACTCGGATTTAAACGGGCAATAGTTCCTAAAGGGCATAACTTGCCAAATGTCAATATCGAAATTATTCCAGTAGCGAAAGTAATTGATGCGATTATTGCCGCTATACCGCCACAAACGCTGACAGATAGTGATTTGGAGATGGAAGAGGAGGAGTAATCTTTTGTAGGGTGGGCAAGAAGCTCACTCTACAAGATTACACTCGTTACACTCGTTCCCAGGCTCTAGCCTGGGAACGCTCATCTAGAGGCTCCGCCTCAATCAGGAGGCTGGAACCTCATTAAGGCATTCCCTGCCAGAGACAGGGAACGAGAAAACGAGAAAGATCCTCTGTGTCCTCTGTGCCCTCTGTGGTTTAATTCTTTCCCCCCTTCCCCTTGCCCTTCTCCTCCTTGCTTCTAACCCACAGATAGAATACCAATCTGAGCAAAATTGAAACAATAAGGAAGTAAACCCTTACTTTTTACCAGCAATCCTATGGGCTTCGGTATTGGTGACTTATTCTGGATCTTCCTCCTGCTTTCTTCCTTACAACCCATCTGGCAACGCCGCCAAATTGAATATCGCCGCTTTCGCTCGCTAATGCAATTTCAACAGGAACGCAAAAGCCGAGTTATCTTACTCATTCACCGGCAAGAGTCGATTAGCTTGTTAGGAATTCCCCTATCGCGCTACATCACCATTGAAGACTCAGAACAAATCCTGCGAGCAATTCGTCTCACCCCACCAGATGTTCCCATTGACCTGATTCTCCACACTCCCGGTGGATTAGTCCTAGCAACCGAACAAATTGCTAGGGCATTAATTCGTCACCCATCAAAAGTAACTGTGTTTGTGCCCCACTATGCCATGAGTGGTGGTACAATGCTCGCTTTAGCTGCTGATGAAATAGTTATGGATGCCAATGCTGTATTGGGACCAGTAGACCCTCAACTTGGTAACTACGCTGCCGCGAGCATCCTGAAAGTAGTGGCACAGAAGCCTATCGGTGAAATTGATGACCAAACCCTGATTATGGCTGATTTATCAGGCAAAGCCATTGCTCAGGTACAAAGGTTTGTGCGGACTCTGCTGAAAGACAGCATTCCCAAGCAGAAAGTTGCACCAGAAAATATTGAACCAATCATAGAAGCCCTGACGACCGGAAAAGTCACCCATGACTATCCGATTACAGTGGAAGAAGCAACGGAAATGGGACTCCCCATCACAGTAGGACTACCCACATCTATCTACGACCTGATGGAGTTGTATCCCCAACCCCAAGGGGGACGTCCCAGCGTGCAGTACATCCCCATGCCCTATGATGACCGTCGTCCCATTCTACCGACCCCCAAGGGCAGACCGTTAGAAGAACCAAACCAACTTAATTAAACTTAATTAGGGTCCAATGGGTGTAGGGGAAGCCTGTGGTGTAGGTGTCGCTTCGGGTGTAGATGTTGGTTGCGGTGTAGGTGTAGCCTGTGGTGTAGGTGTCGCTTCGGGTGTAGATGTTGGTTGTGGTGTAGGGGAAGCTTGTGGTGTAGGTGTTCCCCGTGGCTTGGGCTTGGGTTTTGTAGGTGCTTGTGTAGGAGCAGCCTCTGCTGGTGCTGGCTGCTTACCTATAATTTTCCTAGCTTCTTCGTCGATTTTTTGCCGTACTTCTATTGTCGCAACGCCCGTTTCTGGTAACTGAAATTGGCGTTGAAACAACCCCACAGCTACTGCCGTCTGGGGACTATACAAATGGTCGCCCGGTAAGGGAGGATTGGGTTTAACTACCAAGTTTAAACTGCGCTGTAAGTTGCTCACCAGCTGCGCTGCCATATCCTGGGTTTTTGGTCCTGCTACCCCATCAGCCATAAGCCGGTAGCGTTTCTGAAATTCCCGAATAGCCTGTCTTGTAGCCCCATCCGAGAGGGGGGTATTAGTCACATCCACTTTATATCCAAATCCGCGCAAAATGGCACGGAATTCTTGGGGCGTATAATTACGAGGACGTTTGGGAATAGCTGTATCTGCCATCACCAAATTGGCACTTAAAACAATGCCCCCAGCCAGAGAAATTATTGGAATTCCAAACCTACCCCACATGGGTAAAGCTCCTTTTGTTGGCTAAATCAGTAGAATATTTGGATGAATAGCTGTATTTTAAGTTTATTAACCTTTTTTTATTTGATTATTAATGATTATTCACTATTTTGGCTTTTATTGGTTAAATTAAGATGTAGTAACAATTATTTATCGCATCCGTCTATAGA
>JAYKJH010000120.1:0-7553 GCA_035285345.1 Nostocaceae cyanobacterium
CTGATAATCTTTTTACTTGCTTATTAATAACTGTGTAAGGTTGTTCTTCGTTAGAACTTGCCACAATTAGTCCCGAAGGTTCAATAATAAATATCTTACCTGTACGACCAACTTCTATCTCCTGAAGAAAATCCTTAATCTGTGACAAAATTAAATCGACACCAATGACTCCTACTAGCTGCTTATTCTGGTCATATAAAGGATAGCTAGAAGATATGGATAAAATTTCTGGTTTGTCTTCCCATTGATAAATTTGACTCCAGATAGGTTTACCGGCTTTCACTGCATCTGCATACCAAGCTTCTAATCGCGGGTCGTAATTTTTGACTGTGGTTAGTTTGGTGGGATTCCCTTCATTATCTGTGGTATAAACATAAAGCTTACCTGGATTTTTGGCAGATACTTCATTAAGTAAAACTTTGCCATTATTTAGACGTTCAACGCCGATAAATTCTCCTTTCGTATTGGCATAATTAATGTAGCCGACATTAAATACCTGCATCTGTTTCCAAAAATATTTACCCGATGTCTGAAAATCTTCCAGGTTTAGCATTCCTAAGTTAATAGCATCCACATTTATTTGGTTAATTTGTTTAGGAGTATTTAAGTAAGTATCTAGGTGATGGTCAACCTGATGGCTGATTTCGTTTTGCAAGCGGATTACTAAGTCATTGACAGCTTTCTGTCCGTTGATAAAGGAAAGATAGCCAACTAAACCTACTGTTCCACAAATTTGGCAGACGAATGGTACTATCAGCACATTTCGCAAAGAAACATGGGAATAAAGATAATTAAGTAATCGTCTCCAAAAAACATTATGATTCATAAGTCAATAGTCCAGAGTCAAGCGTCTAGAGTCAAGCGTCTAGAGTCAAGGGTCAACAGCCAGAAATTTGCATACTAATGACTAATGACTAATGACTAATGACCACTGACTAATGATTCATCAAACACTTGTGATTTCCATGATTTTTTCAAATTGAAAATTATTAGCCAAATCTCTTAAAGTAGTTAACAAATTATTCTGTTCTCACGGAATTTGTTCTAGTAATTCTAAAATCAAGTCATCGCTACAACTCGCAGCAGCATGGTGAATTTGCGATACTAAATCTCCAGTTATTTGAGATAATAAACAGCGTAATTCCTCTGTAGTTGAGGATGAGTCTCCTATTTGGGCTTCTGGTTGCTGCTGGTTGCTATCATCTGCATATATATACTTAACTCCCAAGTAATGACCTAGTTTTTCTAACAGCACTTCTTCGCGAAATGGCTTGCGGACAAAATCATCACAACCTGCTTGTAAAATTGCTTGACGCTGTTCTTCAAAAGCACTAGCAGTAAAGGCAATAATTATGGTTTTATGAGGGTTGGGGGGTTGGGAAGAATCTCTTTCTCCCTCCCTCCCTAGTTCCCTTTCCCTGGCTTTAATCATTCTCGTAGCTTTGTATCCGTCCATGATAGGCATTTGCATATCCATCCAAATTAGGTGTGGTTGCCAATTTTCCCACAAGTCAATAGCTTGTTGACCGTTTTCGGCTTCACGAACAGCAAAGCCGATAGATGTTAATAATTTCACCAGTACTAACCGACTTTCAGGACGGTCTTCAACTACTAAAATCCGATATTCCCTTTGATTAGGTGCTAGAGCTATTACCCTGGTTCTCGACTGCGGAGTCTTAATTTCTACCTCATCCCCCGGAGTGATTTGAATATCAAAAGTAAACAGAGTTCCCTCACCGACGGTACTCTTGACATTGATATTACCCCCCATCAGTTGAATGTATTTGCTACTAATGGGTAAACCTAACCCCGTTCCTTGTCCAGATTTGCGTCCTGTTGCTGTTTGTCCAAATGCTTCAAATAGTAAATTAATTTCTTCGGTCGCAATCCCCGGTCCTGTGTCTTCTACCTCGAAGTGTAGGGAACAGGGGGTAGAAATGGCAGAAAGATTGCTTTTTTGTTCTCCTGGTTCATTAACTTCTTTAGCCATAACCCGCAATGTCACACCCCCTTCTTGGGTAAACTTAATGGCATTACCTAGGAGGTTAAGCAAAACTTGACGTAATTTACTTTCGTCGGTTTTTACGTAACGGGGAATGTTATTGCTATACTCAAACAAGAGTTGCAATCCCTTGGCGACGGCTTTTAGTTGAAGCATTTCTTTGAGGTTGTCTAGCAGCTTAATTAAATCGAAGCTGCTTTCGTTAAATGTGGTTCTGCCTGCTTCGATTTTAGACATTTCTAGAATGTCGCTAATTAAATTTAGTAAATGCTCACCTGCACGATTAATAATTCCCAGGTATTGCTGGTTTTCCCCAGCTAGAGAACTGTCGCGACTCATGACTTGCGTAAACCCTAAGATAGCATTTAATGGCGTTCGCAATTCGTGACTCATATTCGCGAGAAACTCACTCTTAGCACGGTTGGCTGCATCTGCAGCTAAGACAGCTTGTTGCAGTGCTTCAGATTGCTTTTGGGTTTGGGAGAGTAATTCTGCTTGTTGCAGTGCAACACCCAACTGATTGCCAATTTGGACAACGATATTGATTTCTGCATTTTCCCACTGGCGGGGTGCAGAATTTTGATAAGTTGCTAGTAATCCCCAAAGTTTATCACCGCAGAAAATCGGAACGGTAATGTAGGCTTTTGCCTGAAATCTTTCTAAGAGATTAAGATAACAATCGTCAAAACCAGCACTGTAAATGTCTGCTACCGCTAGGTAAGGAGTGCCTTGGCTATATTCCCCTCCTTGAGTTTCTTGTAGGTAAGTATCTTTTACGTACTTATCGTCACTTGCAAACGTAGTGATAATGCAATCATTATCTTCAATAGAACCCTCTATTACGGGTCTGTTTTGCTGTTCTTGGACGAGCGTTACCCAGCCATTCCCTACTGACTCGGCGACAAATTCCCCACTCCAATCCGGGTTAAAGCGATAAACTACGGTGCGATCGCTCCCCAATACTTGACGCAACTCCTCGGTGGTCGCAGCAAAGATTCTGTCTATATCCAAGGTTTGGCGCATTCTGGTAATTACCTGTGCTAACGCCTTTTCCCTTTGCGTACTTTCCCGCAGTTCTTCTTCTACTTGTTTGCGGTCGGTAATATCCGTGATTGTACCGACGTAGCTTTTTATTTCGCCGTTTTCGTCAAATTCCGGCATTGTTTGACAAATTACCCAAGCTATGCTGTCGTCTTGACGCTGGAAACGATGTTCACAGCTATAGGGTCTTTTCTCAGCGGCTGCTCGATAAAATTCCTGAAACACCAAATCCCGGTCTTCTGGATGGATAACAGTAGTCCAAGCATTCCCCAGTCCGTTTTCCCCATACAGTCCAGTAATTTCATCGCAACGCTGATTTGTATAGAAGCAATAACCATCCGCACTCGTGTGGAATATCCCCACAGGTGCGCCTTCCGCTAAAGTTTGATAGCGACGCTGACTGTCTGCAAAAGCTGCTTCGGCTCTACGGCGTTCGGTAATATCAATTATCGTCCCGATGTAGCTGAGAATTTCTCCCCCCTCACCCCATTCTGGGACTTCTTGACAAATTACCCATGCTATAGTACCGTCGGCACGCAGAAAACGAAACTCCGATTTAAATGCATCCCCAAAGGATAAGGTTTGGGTATATTCTTCCAGGACGCGATCGCGGTCATCGGGATGGATAGTTCTAAACCAACCTTTGCCGATCGCCTGTTGTGTGGGATAGCCAGTAATCTCCGTCCAGCGTTGGTTGATATAGAAACAGTTACCATAAGGGTCACAGTGGAAGACACAGACTGGGGAGGCTTCCGTTAAGGTTTGATAGCGTCTTTGGGAAGCTTGCAAAGCTAGCTCGGCTTGCTTGCGTCCAGTAATGTCGATACAATAACCCACAGTTTCCATCGGGTTGCCATCATCGTCATGGATTAACCGCGACTGGTCGTAAATCCAGCGATAACTCCCGTCTTTGTGCAGGTAGCGGTATTCCCCACAATAACTATCTTCCGTCAATAAGCTTAGCTCTAAATCGACCATCACCCGTTCCCGATCTTCTGGGTGAATCAAGTTCATCCACAGTCCACCATCAGCTAATAATTCCTCGGCTTCATAGCCAAAAACTGCTTTAACATTGTCACTAATGAAAGTAGCCACAAAATTCTGGTTTGGGTTGCCACTATAAATCACCGCTGGGGTAGAAGTGAGCAGGTGTTGCAGTCGTTGATTTACTAATTGCAAATCCAACTCTGCCTGTTTACGTTCACTAATGTCCTCAATTACACCAATTCCATACTTGAGTTCCCCGGATTCTTCCCGGACTACAGATACGGTTAAATTAGTCCAAGCATACTTACCATCTGGGCGGCTTAAACGTTTTTCCAGAGAGTAAGCATCCAGTTGGTTTGCCAAGATTTGTTCCAAATAGCGGTTATCCAGTTGCAAGTCGTCGGGATGAGATATATCCTGATACCACATTTGCAACAATTCATCTGACGAATACCCCAAAATTTGGCAAAATCCAGGGTTAACTTTGATGAATTTACCATCCTTACCTACTTGAGCAATCCCGATAGCCGCATTCTCAAAAATGGCACGAAATACTTCTTCTCGCTCCTGCAAAGACCGCTGTGCTTGTTTGAGTGCGGTGATTTCCATCACCACTCCCCCCACACCTGTGGGACGTCCATCCTCCCCTGGGATAGGGAAATAAGACAAAGACCAGTCACGCATAACACCGGGGTTACTTGGTACTTCTGCGGAGATTTGTAAATTGATAATCGGTTCCCCTGTCGCCAATACCTGCTGGTAAATTGGTTCTAAGGCAGGGGCGATATTTGGTAAGATTTCCCTAACATGCTTACCAATGTGTTCCTGTATCGCTAGCCCGTTCTGTGCTGCTAGTATTTCGTTGATTTGCACGAAGCGCATCTGGTCATCGACAATCTTTAACCCAATCGGTGCCCAGCGGAAGAAAGCATTGAGCAGCGCTTCTCGTCTTTGGACTTCTTTCTCCAGGTTTTTGCGCTCGGTGATGTCGTAGCCTTCCGGCACCAGTAAGACTACCTTTCCACTGTCATCGCGGATTGGCTTAATGGAAAAGTCAATGGTAAGGGGTGTATTATCTGGACTGAGGATGGTGGCTTCAAAACGGACTTCCTCACCAGATGCTGCTGTTTGGATGACTTGTGGTAGTAGATTTTGAGCATCCCCGGAGTTTTGCCAGCAAGGTAATTCCCACAAGCGCTTTCCTGCAATTTCTTCCATTGTGGCACCCATGAATGCCAGACAAGTTTGATTTGCTTCCAGCATCGTCCCATCTGGTTGCATTAAACCAATGAAATGGAAACTAGAGTTGAAGATGGCACGGAAACGTCTTTCTTTTTCTTCGAGTTCTGCCCTTGCTTGTATGCGATCGCTAATGTCTTTCAGTGTGGAAATTAAGCATGGTTGCCCATCGATTTGACTTACCTGTGCCGATAGCAACATAGTTTTCAGTTCACCATCGCGAGTGCGAAAATCTGTTTCATAGTTGCGAATTGCCCTAATTTCTTGCACTGTTTCCCCAATAACTGGCAATTCTGCTAAATTGGCGAGGATGTTTAGTTGCTCTGGGGTCCGACCAATGATTGCCGAGCGAGGATAACCAAACAACCGACAGAAGCTGTCGTTAACTTCGATGTATCTGCAATCGGGAAGACTATTAATCGCGAAGGGGTCGGGAGACAACAAGAAAGCTGATGCCAGTTTTTGTTCCGAAGCCAGATGGGCTGCTTGTGCCTTTTGGCGTTCCCTAGCTTCCAAAGTCAAAGAGATTAGATTCGCCAGGGAACGGGCAAAATTCTGGTCTTCTGGTGTCCAAGCCCTCTCCCCAGCCCTCTCCCCAGGGGTTCCAGTGTGTTCCAGACATAACACTCCCGCCGTTATTCCCCCCAATCGCACGGGGATATCCAGCATCGATGTGATGCCCAAGGGTGTTAAATAATCTTGAGAAAATTCTGCTGTTCTCGGGTCAGTATGGGCATCATCAGCAGCGATGGGTTGGTTTTGCTGCAAAGCTTGGAAATATGCTGGGTAATCAGCAGCGTGTAATTCCCATCCTCCTTCGTGATGGTTGCGACTGAGGGCAAATAAATCTACACATCGAATCTTGCTAAAGCTATCATCATATAACCAGATACTAGCTCGTTCTACCCCTAGGTTAATTGCAGCCGCTGCGGTAATTTCCCTAAATGCCGACCGGAGGTCTCCCTGATAAATTACCGGATTTTTTGCCAGTTCCGTCAGCACAAGATTATGGTTGAGCAGTTGCTCGGCGCTCAACCGCAGTGCTGCTTCGGCGTGTTTTCGCTCTGTAATATTACTAGCTGTACCTGTAATACCAATCACTGCACCCTGCTCATCCCGCCACTGGACGGCATTTGTCATCAAATAAATCGGACTGCCATCTTGAGCAAGATGGATAGTCTCGTACTGAAATACAGATTCGCCATTTAACACCCGCTGGAAAATTGATGTCTGTTCGGCAACTTGTTCTGGGGGCATAAAATCAGTGAAGTACCGCCCAATCATTTCTTCGGGTTCGTAACCGTAAATCTGGCGTACAGCAGAGTTCACAAAGGTACATCTACCAGAAGTATCCACCATCCACACCACGTCTTGGGATGTTTCTACCAAAGTGCGATATTTGTTTTCACTTTGTTTTAAGGCAGCTTCCGTCAGATTGCGGATGCAAATTTCTTGCTGTAGCTGTTGATTTTGCCGATCCAGTTGCTGTTTGGCGCTAATTTCTTGCTCTAGCAGATGAGCTTGAGCAATAGCAATCCCCAATTGTGCTGCTAGGGACTCTAGGAGTTCAATTTCCGCTGGTGTCCACTCACGGGTTCTGTCGCACTGTTGCAAACCAATTATGCCATTGGTACGTCCTTGGTAGGAAGTACGGACGCATAGCATCGACTTGATTCCATAGCGATGACAAAGAGGGAGGGCGTTTTGCAACAGTGGTTCTTCTTCGACATTGGGGGAAGCGATCGCCGTATCTTGGGACAGCACCACCTCCGCATGGGGATTACCAAGCACAGGTATATGTTCATTCTGTAGCGAAGCATAACCAGCCGCCAGATACTCTGCCAGGATGGGGATTTGCGGGGATTGGGGATGATTAATTGTCTGTCCTCCTTCCCCTTCTCCCCAGTCCCCAACAAAGCTATGAATCACAGCATGACTGACACCAAATGCTTCGCCTATTTCTGTTGCGGCGGTGGCAAATATTTGGCTACTGTCTAAATTTGACCGAATATTATCTGTAATTTTACATAATAAACGACTGCGGTTGAGTTGCTCTTGCAGTTGTCTCTCTGCGGCTAGACGCTCGTGAGCCAGGGAAAGAGCAGTAGCGGCTGCTTGTAGCAATGCTACTTCTGCGGGTTCCCAAGGACGAGGCTCACTACAATTATCAAAACCGATAAAGCCCAAAAATTGCCCTTTGGCAACCATCGGCAGGATTAAAATCGAAAGAATGTCCTGGGGTTCTAAAATTTCCCGCTCTGATTCAGGGAAGTCCGCCACTATT
>JAYKJH010000121.1:0-6949 GCA_035285345.1 Nostocaceae cyanobacterium
GTCCAAGGCTTTATTAGCGGGACGAAAACCGACAGCCGAACCTGTACCTAACGCACCAGCACGGACGCGGAAATATTGTTCCACATCAAAGAAGAAGGGGTCTTCCCGCAGTCCAGCGAAGGCTGTAAGGTTATAACCTCCCAGGTTTAGCTGGTTCACAGTAGGGGGACTGTTGGGGTTTGCTGCTAGTGGGGTAGTTCTGCCGGTAGCGGTTCCCACGACATTACCGTCGGCGATCGCACTCAGGGTGAATTGTTGCTGATTATTGCCATCCGGGGGACTAAATTCAAACCGCAGCACCACGTCTTCCCTACCCGTGGGGGTTTCGTCTTTGTTACCCACGCGGGTTACTTTGAATTCATAACGAGCATTGGTGCTGAAGCTATACTGCTGACGCGCTAGAGAACGGGGGTTAGTACCCATGATGAATACTAGGTCATCTGTCCGCGCTCTGCGGTTTTGGTCGCCTTCCCGGAACACGTACAAGTCAGTTAAGTTAACGTTGCGTCCTTTGGTGTCAACTTCACCGTCGTCATGGTCGGAAGCGCTGACGTATTGTGGGGTGATGGTTGCAATAGTCGCGACTAATCCTAAAGCAAGCACACCGAGTGTGATGATAGATTTGCCTTTCATACTTAATATTAGTTATTAGTCATTAATCATTAGTCATTAGCAAAGTGACTTTTGACTCTTGAGTATTAAGCTTGTCGTTAATACCTGCTCATTTTCCAGGTCAAAAACTGCTCAGTTTTTGCTCGAAGAGAAACTCAATCCCAGACTGGAGGCTAGAGGGGCTAATACAATTAATTAGTCCCCCGCTTAGCAGAACGCTTGTTTTCCTGATAGGGGTGCTATTTTGAGCTAAAGGAACCACAAAATGCTTATTTGCTTTGTTGGTGTTGCCAAAACCCGCGTCTGCGATGACACAAGTGCGAAATCTCGATGAACCCAGTTTGCTGGCGAAAATTGCTCAGCAAGACCAAGCCGCCTTGGCTCAGCTTTATGACCGTTACGCTCGTGTCATGTATGCTCTAGCTTTCAAAATGTTGGGGACTGTGGAGGAAGCCGAGGAGGTCGTACTAGATGTGTTTCATCAGGTATGGCGGACAGCGGGACGTTACGATGCCAAAAAAGCACGGGTTGATACTTGGCTGTTTATGCAAGTCCGCAGTCGGTCGCTGGATAGGTTACGCGCTAGAGAAAGGATGACGCGGGTCACAGATGCTACTGTAGATGCAGCAAAATCCCTTACCGACTCCCTCTCTCCTAACCCAGAGGAAGAGGTGCTAATCAAGGAGCGTCGCGCTACAGTTATAGCAGCATTGCAGCAACTGCCCAAAGAACAGCGATACGTTCTAGAACTAGTATATTACAAAGGACTCACCCATAAAGAAATTGCCGCTGAAACTGGTATCGCTTTGGGAACAATTAAAACCCGTATTCGTTTAGGATTAACAAAGTTGCGTAGTGTACTCAACTGTATGGATTAAGACTAGCTAGGATAGTGCTATCAGTGAAGTTAATCAAATGAATCACGACAAATTCTGTGAACTTGCTGCTTTGTATGCTCTGGAAATTCTCGACGAGAAAGATTGTCGTTTGCTGGAAGATGCGATCGCACAGGGAGCAGATTTAGCAGTGGAGTTAGCAGAATTTGAGTCAGCGGTTGCTGCTCTTGCTTATAGTACCCCACCAGTACCAATGGCTGGGGATTTAAAGCAGCGTTTATTTCAGCGGATTACAGCAGAAATTCCAGCCGTTACTACCTCAATATCAGCTTTAAAAGAACAAGCTGGTGACATACTCCTACACCTCCCTATCGGGTAGGTGTAGGCTTCTCAGTGACTCCTGCTATTGCATAGGACATTAACTGAGCTTTAAAAACCGGATGCCCCTCGGCTCTTTGTTTTATATTTATGGCTGCATTATGGTCACGGTCTAGACTACAACCGCATTGACAAGAATGCCATCTTTCATGCAGCTTTTTAGGAACTTTAACGCCACAATTAGAACAATTTTGACTTGTACCAGATGCTTTAACTGGAATAACCAACAAACCAGCATTTTCGGCTTTATTTGTCAGTATTGTCAAAAAGCTTGACCATCCAGCATCAAGTACAGACTTTGCCAATCGAGTACGTGCAAGTCCCTTAACATTCAAATCTTCAACTGCAATAACATCATATTTTTTCAATAAGTTGTTTGCAGTTTTAAAATGAAAATCTTTACGTTTATCTGCAACTTTCTTATGTTGCATACCCAACTGTTTAACCGCTTTTAATCTTCGATTACTTCCTTTCTTACGACGCGAAACACGTTTTTGAATGACACGTAACCGTTTTTGAGACTTGCGATAATGTTGAGGAATAGCAACAGGTTCACCAAGAGAAGTTGTCAAGAACTCTTTTAAACCCATATCAATCCCTGTAATCGAATCAGGATTAATATCAGGCTTAACTGTCGGGACTGTTGAATCTTCCAGACTGAGAGTTACATAGTAGCCATCAGCTTTTTTAGTAATAGATGCAGTTTTGATTTTGAACCCGTCCGGCAATGCTCTATGCAAAATAACCTTGATTTTATCCAGTTTTGGAAAATCAATTAAATTATCTTGCAAACAGGTTTCTTTAATTTGCGGATAAGTCAAAGTTCTATAACGGCCACGAGGTTTAAATCTTGGTCTACCACTACGTTTTCCGTTACAATCACCACTTAAAAACCGGTCAAATGTTACCTTAACTCGCTTGACTACATCCTGTAAAACTTGTGAATGAATCTCACCGTAATGTGGATGAGACTTTTTGAGGTTGGGTAAAGTTTTCTTTTGACTATAGTAATCAGGGTTATCCTTCAACTCCGGAATGTGACATACAAGAGGACAAGCATTAATAGAACAACGATTTTGCTCATACCAGTTAAATCTGTCTGCCAGTAAATAATTGTATTGGGCGCAAAGCATGGACAACCATCGGTCTATTATGAGGGCTTGTTGTTTTGTTGGACGTAGTTTGTATTGGTACGCTGTTCTCACTTGTTTATCACCCCCTTGTTAAAACTATGATAGCATAGCGAGGAAGTAATGAGGAATTAATGAGGAAACAAAGTGAAGGATAAATATATTAGAGTTAGAACATCAGAGCGAAGATTAAATAAACTCCGCTTATATGCAGCTTTAACAGAAAAAACAATGACTCAAGTAATTGATGAATTAATTGATTCATTAAAAATCCCAGAAGTTGACAAAAACTCAACTGCCCCTTTCCCGGTCAAACCAAAGGTTTGATATGGTCAAGGGGGTTGGGTAAAACAAGCGTCAAAACGGGACAACCCTTGCCGGTCGGGGGCGGTTGTCAGGTTACTTATTGATAATAATCTCAATAACCGCCCCCAAATGCCCCGGATATTCGCATTTCACGAGTAGATTTGGTCGCATGGTTGTCCCGTGAGAGTCCGGGAAAAATGAAGCGCGTTTCGTTTTTGTCGATTAAGCTAAAAACTGTTCATTTTTTGCTCAAAAATAAAAGTGGAATTTTATACTAAATTTTTAAGTAGTTCTATTTTTAGCTGGGACAAAAATTTAGTACTTTAATTCAGTACTCATTAAATTAACCAGAAACCAGTAAAATCTTATAATAACAGGGTAAGAAATAATGAATTTACCTAGGAAAAACAATAAACTAAATGTAAAGGAGAAAAATTTCAATGCATAGCAATAAAACTTCCGCCTATTCTGGGAATATTTTAATAGTTGACGATACACCAGAAAATCTGCAAATACTCTCTTCGTCTCTGATTGAACTAGGTTACACAGTTAAATGTGTGATTAAAAGTTCAATGGCTCTCAGAGTAGCAAAAACAGCACCACTAGATTTAATTTTACTTGATATTATCATGCCAGAGATGGATGGTTATCAAGTCTGTGAACAACTAAAATCTGACCCAGAAACCCGCGATATTCCGATAATTTTTATCAGCGGACTATATGATGTATTCGATAAAGTAAAAGCTTTGCAATTAGGGGGAGTAGACTACATTACTAAGCCTTTTAAACTAGAGGAAGTCATAGCTAGAATTGAAAATCAATTAACTATCCAAAGGCTAGCAAAACAACTCAAACAACAAAATCAACAACTACAACAGGAAGTTGAAGAACGCCGTCGAGCAGAAAAAAAAGCAGCGGCTGCATCTCAAGCTAAAAGTGAATTTTTGGCTAATATGAGCCACGAACTCCGCACCCCATTAAATGCTATTTTTGGTTTCACACAATTAATGAGGCGTTATCCTTGGCTAACAATAGAACAGCTTGATTATCTGCGAATAATAAATAGCAATTGTCAACACTTGAATTCCTTAATCAATGAAGTTTTACAGCTATCCAAAATTGAATCAGGAATGATTGATGTAGATGAGAAAGTTGTTGATTTGTATCGGTTGATTGATAATTTAGAAGAAATATTTATCTTTAAAACAGAATTAAAAAATATTTTTTTAAACATTATTATTCAACCTAATGTTAGCCAATATATAAAAACTGATGAAACAAAACTGCGTAGTTGTTTAATTAATTTATTAGAAAATGCTATTAAATTCACTGAACATGGAAGCATTACTTTGCGGGTCTGGGAAGATAATAACGAAGATGCAGAAATAGTTAATTCTCGTTTGTGGTTTGAAGTAGAAGATACAGGTAAGGGAATTGCTGCTGATGAAATTGATAAACTATTTGATGCTTTTGTGCAAACCGAATCTGGCAAACAATCTGTAGAAGGTACTGGGTTAGGTTTAGCTATTACTCGGAAGTTCGTCGAATTAATGGGTGGAAATATTACGGTAGAAAGTGTTGTAGGTAAAGGGACAATTTTTAAATTTTATATCAAAATTTACCCGGCACAACCATCGGAAATTACTTACCAATCAATAGGAACGGTCGTTAGTTTAGCACCAGAACAACAATCCTATCGGATTTTGGTAGTTGATGACACAACAGATAGTCGGTTGTTATTAGTTAAATTACTGCAGCCCATTGGCTTTGAAGTCCGGGAAGCGGAAAATGGAGAGCAAGCTATCTCAGTATGGCAGAATTGGCAACCGCACCTGATTTGGATGGATACTAGAATGCCAGTAATGAATGGGGTTGAGGCGACAATATCAATTAGAGCAACAGAACGTAGTCAAATACAAACAACAGAAGACTCCTCTAGTTTAGCACCTAGATGCACTGTGATTATTGCTCTGACTGCTAGTACCTTTGAAGAACAGAAAGAAGAAATTTTGGCTGCTGGTTTCGATGATTTTTTGCGTAAACCTTTTGATGAGCAGGTACTGTTAGACACAATGACTAAATATTTAGGTGTGCGTTATATTTATGAAAACTTATATGAAAACTTGCCACAATTACATAATGTGTTACCTAGGAGGGGTTATGATGTCAATGAATCAGCCGCCAGCATTTTTATAGAAGAATTTGGCAAAATGCCGAGGGAATGGGTGCAACAATTATATCAGGGCTGTTCGGAAGTTAATGAAGATTTAATTGCTGATTTAATAGCACAAATTCCTGAAAGTCAAGCCTTTTTTATGAAGCAATTGCAAAGTTTAATTAAGAATTTTCGTTTAGATATAATAGCAAGTTTAACTCAATCATTCCTGAACCAATCATAATTTTTTATACATCAGGAGATGGTGCATGGTGGAACATAATCAGCAAAATATTAAAATTTTAATCATCGATGACCGTCCAGAAAATCTGCATTTTTTATCTGATTTATTAATATCTCAAGGCTATAAAGTTCAAAGAGCAATTTCTGGTAAATTGGGTTTAAATGCAGCTTTTGCTTCTGTACCGGATTTAATTTTATTAGACATCCTCATGCCAGAGATGAATGGCTATGAGGTCTGTCAACGACTTAAAAATGACGCAAAAACCAGAGATATTCCAATAATTTTTATCAGTGCTTTAGATGACGTTTCGGAAAAAGTCAAAGCTTTAAAATTGGGTGGCATTGACTATATTACTAAACCTTTATATGCGGGCGAAGTTTTAGCACGAATTGAGAATCAACTCACAATTGCCAAATTACAACAACAATTAAAAGCTAGAAATGCCGCACTGCAAGAGGAAATTCAAGAACGGCAGTGGATGGAAAATGAGTTAAAAAATCGCAATCAGTTAATTAAATCTATCTTACATTCTGCTCCTGTGGGAATTTCTCTGAGGGATGAAAGCGGAAAGATACTGGAAGTAAATCCAGCCTATTGCGAGATTTATGGCGTTAATTCTTCAGAAATAATCGGTCAAAAATTTCCCGTAGAATCGTCTATTGTCAACGGTAAACAAAATCCCCAAATCACAAATGAAGGTATTTATCAAACAGGAGAATTCCCCCTTCAGCATCCCAATGGTAATCAGTTAATTGTTGATATCCAGCGGGGTTTGTTTCAACAGGAAAACGGTAAGTCCTTTGTTGTGACGACCTTGATGGATATTACTTCCCGTAAACAAGTAGAGGATGCACTGAAATTCCGCGAACGTTATTTATCTGCACTGGTGGAAGTTGAACGCCAACTGTTGGAATTTGATGGCAGTCCCAGGTGCTACACAGAGATTTTGCAAACCTTGGGGGTAGTCACCAGAGCTAATCGGGTTTACGTTTTTGAGAATCACCCAGGAGCTAATGGTAGTTTGCTAATGAGCCAACGAGCCGAGTGGTGCGCTCCTGGTATCCACCCAGAAATTGACAACCCTAGCCTGCAAAACCTTTCCTATGATGACTTTTTTCCCCGCTGGGCTGCATTACTTTCCCAGGGAGGAATTGTATCAGGAATAGTGGCGGACTTCCCTGAATCAGAGCGGGAAATTTTAGAACCCCAGGACATTCTTTCGATTTTAATCCTGCCGATGGTTGCCAAAGGGCAATTTTTGGGCTTTATCGGTTTTGATAATTGTAGT
>JAYKJH010000122.1:0-8276 GCA_035285345.1 Nostocaceae cyanobacterium
TCCATAAAGGAACATCCCGCAACCAGTAATATCGCCCCTGATGTAGCGATAATTAATCTAGTTCTGAGTTTGATGATGGTGAAGAAATAATTGATTCCTGCTTTCATGGCTGCCGAACTCACACTGCGATCGCACACATGAGGTTGTGAACAAGCTACCGCTTAGGGCTGAGCATTTAGAGGTTCGCTTATCTGTATGATATCGTACGATATTTGAGCAGGTGTAGTTCAAAAGCAAAATTATTCTATTTTTGGCTGGAGCTAATTTTTAGACAGTTTGGTAATCGCTAAAATGTAGCTATATAAATTTAACTCAAACATCCCAGGTAATCCCCATGACTGCTACTTCAACTCAATCAAACCAAAAGCTAACTTTTGAGCAATTTATAGAGTACCCTCTTGAAGATGGTCGCTATGAATTGGTGAATGGAGAAATTGTGAAAATACTAGCCACCCGACAGCATGAGGATATCGCCGATTTTATTGCAGACTTAATGAAAGCGGAAGTCAACCGCCTAAATCTGAACTATAAAGTTTCAGACAGGATTATGATTGCCACCAGAACCAAAGACGGTAAGGAACAAGGACGATTTCCTGACGTAAGCGTAGTTAGCCTCGATATATGGCGTGCAAACCGTTTGGCTTATTCAGCTTTGCACGAACCTTTGCAACTTGCTGTGGAAGTTGTGTCAACAAATTGGGAAGATGACTACATTGATAAATTAGATGAATATCAACGTTTGGGTATCCCTGAATATTGGATTGTAGACTATTTAGCTATTGGCAGCAGAGATTATCTGGGAAATCCCAAAGTTCCTACTGTTTTTGTTTATCAACTAGATTCCAATGGAGTTTATGAGGTTACTCCCTACAGAGGTACTGACCGGATTGTATCTCCTACATTTCCCGAATTAGAATTAACTGTTGAGCAGATTTTGAATATTTAAATTAGTCACAAACTGAGTTCCTAGGGGATTTTTAAAGAGTGCGATCGCGTTAGTTTTTGCCCTTACGGAACGTAAGGACGCACCAAAGCCTTGAAAATGGTGCGTTACGCTACCGCTAACACACCCTACGTATCTTTTCAAAAATCAAATATGATTCCTATATAGCATGAGTAATCGTTGGCTGGTCAAATTTTATCCTCTCTAAAGCTTCTTAGGGAGATGGAAAATTAAGATTACTAGATTGTTGCAATAATTGTTCAGCGTTTCTTGCCCATTCTAGATTTCCCTGAGCCGTATATAAATCTTTAGCATATTGCAATACTCTTTGGGCATCAGGATATTGCTTTAATTGCATAAATACTAAACCAGCACCATAATAGGCATTGGCGTAGTTAGAATTAGCTTCTGCAGATTTACGAAAAGCATTTAAGGCGTCTTTAAATTTGCCTTGCTCAAATAAGATTTGACCGAGATTATAGTGAACTTCCGAATAATTAGGATTAATTTTTAAGGCTCTACGGAAGGCATCTTTAGCTTTATCAATTTTGCCTTGTTGTAAATAGCATAATCCCAGATGATAAGCTGGTTCTGGTGCATTTTTACTGAATTCCATCGCCTTTTTAAAAGAAGCGATCGCTCGTTCCCAATCTTGTTGCTGCTGATATACTAATCCCAAGTTATAGTGAGCTAATCCCAATTTTGGGTCTAGTTGCAATGCTCGTTGTAAGTATTCTGTCGCTTGTGGTAAATTCTTCCCTTCTAACAGTGCTGCACCCAAGTTAGCAAAAGCCAGGGCAAATTTTCCATCTGCTTGGGTAGCGCGATAAAAGGCATCAGCGGCTGGTTGTAATTGTCCCACTTGTCGCAGTGCTAAACCCAAATTGTAATGCGCCGCAGCCAAATTAGGGTCAAGTTTGATAGCTTGACGAAAAGCAGCGATCGCTTCTGATATCCTCCCGGACTGAATTGATTGTAAACCTTGATTGACCCAATCAGCCGCACTTCTCATGTCCAGGTTCAGCCTTTGGGGGGTGAGTTGGGAAATTGGGTAATGGGGAGAGTTGGGGGAATGTGAAAGTATCTCCTTGTCACTGCGTTGCTTGGTCGTCGTCTCGATAGCAGATGCGGCGGTTATGCTGCTGTTGGGCAACATTAAACTTAGTAGCAGTAAGGCTTGTAGTGAGCGCTTTAGCGCTAAATCGCTGACTACGAACTGGGAATTTTTACATAAAGATACAGGCATAGTCGTTGTTACTGGCAAAATTTTAATTTAAGTAAATAAGAATCTGGCTTTCTTTAGATAAATTAGAATGAGTTCATAAAAATTTGTACTGCTTAATCTAAATTAAGATAAATCTTACAAGAAACAACGATTGTTTTGTCTTTGATTAAAGGCAGGATAATCTCAGATTAAGACGGGATATTCTCCATGTACATCGGGTTTGATTTTTCATCCCGGAGAAAAACAGAAACACGCGGCTAATTATAACTTGCTGCGACGGAGGTTTTATGAACGAAAAAGTCCGAATGGGTACGCGAAATGTTGCAATTGTCGGTCCCTATTTGAGCGGCAAAACCACGTTACTGGAAAGTCTATTATTCGTAAGCGGAGCAATTTCGCGCAAAGGCAGTGTGAAGGATCGTAGCACTGTGGGAGATAGTTCCACCGAAGCACGCGATCGCCAGATGAGTGTGGAAGTAAGTGCGGGTTGTGCTGAATATCAAGACATTCGCTTTACTTTTATTGACTGTCCCGGAAGTGTAGAATTTGCCCAAGAAACCTACAACGCCTTAATTGGTGTTGATGCAGCAATTGTCGTTTGCGAACCCATCAACGACCGTGTTCTCACCCTGGCGCCATTATTTAAATTCCTCGACGACTGGGAAATTCCCCACTTAGTATTTGTTAACAAAATGGATCGGGCAAACATCCACGTGATGGAGACGTTAAACGCCCTCAAATCAGTTTCCAGCCGTCCTTTGGTAGCGCACCAATACCCGATCATGAAGGGGGAACAGCTCACAGGCTTTATTGACTTAGTGACAGAAAAAGCTTACCAATATCATCAAGGCGCACCAGCTGACCCGATACCGTTTCCCGAAGAATTCAAAGAAGAAGAACACCTAGTCAGGGCAGAAATGCTGGAAGCCTTGGCAAACTTTGATGACCACTTATTGGAAGAACTTTTAGAAGAAATCGAACCTCCCCAAGAAGAAATTCTCCAAGATTTGAAAATGGAATTAGGGGCAGACTTGGTAGTACCAGTCTTCTTTGGCGTTGCTGAACAAGATTATGGCGTCCGTCCCCTACTAGAAGCATTATTGCGGGAAGCTCCCGAACCAGACATCACCGCCGAACGCCGGGGTATTAAGCTTAATACCGATACACCGACGGCCCAAGTACTAAAAACCTACTACACTCCCCAAGGTGGGAAATTATCCCTAGTCCGGATTTGGCAGGGTACATTAACAGATAGCATGACCCTGAATGGAGTGCGTGCGGGTGGAATGTATCGCCTGATGGGACAACAAACCCAGTCGATTCAGGAAGCTGTGGCTGGGGAAATTGTGGCTTTAAGCCGGATGGAAGCCATCAAGACGGGGGATATCCTCTCGACCAACGGACAAGGGGCTTCATTACCGAAAGCCGAAGCATTGGAACCAGTCTACGCCCTAGCTATCACTCCCGAAAAGCGCAACGATGAAGTGAAACTCAGCGGTGCCCTGACCAAGATTTTGGAAGAAGACCCATCCCTAGCATGGGAACAACACGGTGACACCCGTGAAGTTATCCTCTGGGGACAAGGGGAAATTCACCTGCAAGTAGCCCTCGACCGGCTGCGTCGCAAGTACAATTTGCCCATGACTACCCACTTACCACAAGTAGCTTACAAAGAAACCATCCGCAAACAAGCAGCCTCGGTTCACGGACGCTACAAGCACCAAAGTGGTGGTCACGGACAGTTTGGTGATGTCTACCTGGATATCCAACCCCTAGCACGGGGGGAAGGCTTTAATTTCAAAGAAACCATCGTCGGTGGTGTCGTCCCCAGACAGTACATCCCTGGGGTGGAAATGGGTGTGCGGGAATTCCTCAGCCACGGTCCTTTAGGCTTCCCAGTGGTAGATGTAGCGGTAACGCTCACTAACGGTTCTTACCACACGGTGGATAGTTCCGAACAGGCCTTTAAGCAAGCTGCTCGCTTAGCAATGCAAACAGGGATACCAAAGTGCGAACCCACCCTTCTCGAACCCATCACCCGCATTGAAGTCAAAACCCCCAGCGAATTCACCTCCAAGGTGATGCAACTGGTGAGCGGTCGTCGGGGACAAATTCTCGGTTATGAAGGTATCCACAACTGGACAGGCTGGGATAATCTCACAGCTTACCTACCCCAAGCCGAAATGCAAAACTTCATTGTCGAATTGCGTTCTCTCACCTTGGGTGTTGGTTCCTTCCACTGGGAATACGACCATCTCCAAGAAGTACCAGATAAACTGGCTGAGAAGGTGATTAGCAATAATGGCAATGGTAAGTAATTAGGGCATGGGGTTAGAAACGGACTAGTGATATCATGTCCCGGAAAACGCCATAAATCACCTCTCCCCTACTTTGACTATCATCAAAGTTCCCCTCCCCTATTAGGGGAGGGGTTAGGGGAGAGGTCAGATTTTGGCTTGCAATTGAGTACTTCCTATTCCAGACGTGTAGATGCTGGAATATCCATTTCATCAAGCGGTTCTTCAATCGCGTTGCGTATCCAATTGGTGTCAAATTTATCTTGGGTATGTGCTTGCACTTCAATCTTGATGGTCATGCCATCAGCATTATCAGATAAAGTTTGCAACACTTCAAACAATTGAAATATTTTCGACTTGTCGGTGACGGAAGTTAGCTTGTAATAACGTGCAGGTCGTTTACCGTTGACAATATCAACTAAAATTGAGCGTTCAACGCTGCTCATTTCGGTTTTATACTCAACAGTCTTTTTATCTTCCCCTACTCTGGGTTGTGTAGCGCTACCATTATCCCATGTATTTCCTTCACCTTTAACATCACTGGTATCATCTACATCCACATCTGGTGTTGTTTCCGCTGCTTTTTCAGCTACCAGAGTACGCAACTTATTAACCAAACTAGGAGATAAAAGATAACCAGCAAGGTCTAATTCATTAACAGGAATTACTTTTTCAAAGCTGATTAAACTGGAATTCTCTACTAGTGGTGTACCACTAGTGATTGTCATTGACGGCACATAACCCACCATTCCTTGTTCAATGGCTTTGAGAATAGCTTTTTTAATTCCTTCAACTCCTAACATCTTGGGAAAATTGGGGAAGCGGAAGAAATAACTTACCAATTCTTCCCCGCTAATATATTCAGTTTCTGGGTTTTCTAAGCCAGATAAGCGTACTAGTTTAGCAGGGGTAATTGAATCAAAAACGTGATTTTTCAGCGCATCTAGTACCCTTTCTTGCAAATTCTGGCTAGTATTCAGTTGGGATTGTAAATCAATAATTTCTAAACGTACTGGTCTTTCTCCCTTGGTGTCGGGTAGCGGTAACAAAATATCTTCATAAAGACGACGAATAGCTGCACCGATTTCGCTGGTTGCATCTTTAGCTTTACCATGTAGTTCTTCTAAATCTTCGGCTGAGAACTTATACTTTGTCTTTTGTTCAATCAGCGAAGCTATTGCTAATGCTGTTCTTGCACCCTTACGCGCTTTATCCATTTGTACTTTATTGGGAACTACAAACGCTACTGCATTTTTATATTCCCGTTTATCATTACCGCGATTTTCCACCCAAGCTAAGGTATCTGCTAAAACTAAATCTTTGCTTTTTTCTGCCCAGCTTGGTTCCAGATAAACGATACTAAACTGCGGTACTTTATCGGTAATCGCTGCGGAATCTTTAGCCCACAGTACAACTTTACCCCGATTATTCTTGTTCCCCTCTCCGTTACGGGGAGGGGTTAGGGGTGGGGTTCCTAAATTCTTGCTCAGTTCATCGCGGATTTTTTGTAAGACTTCATCGCTACCAACTTTGCTTTCTTCATCCGCAATTAACTTATTAAGATTTGGCTTAGTTTCAAACCGATAGCGACGACCGACATAGTGCAAATAAAGTAGTTGTTCCCGCAAGTCACTTAAAGCAGCAGTGATGGTGGTACGGTCTAAACCGGGTGCAAGACAAGCACCTGTTATTTCTTGTTCTAAAACGCCTCTATCTTCGCCGCTTCTTGCCCCAAAAGAATACATTAAAATAGCAGAAGCTAACCGGGTTCCGACTTTTAAATGTGCTAGGGCTGGTGCATCATTTGCAATGCGGTTATCGACTGTTTTAACCTTAGCTTTGCGTCCAGTTAAGTCAGCACCTAACACCGCACTGTAGGCTTCTCTTTCCCCGACTTGGGAAAAGAAAGAACTTCTGACGGCTTCATTTTCCAGCATGACATTACCCGGTGTAATTAACCAAGAATTATCTTGTGTTTTCCACAATGCGTAAGTTAATGAAGCCAAAAATTGCAAAGCACCGCGAGTACGTTGATAACTAGGAAGACTACCCCAACGGTAATACATTAAATCGATTAAGTCGGGGTGAAAAGGATAACTTGATAAAATTCTTTCTGCTAATAAATCTGCTTCTTGTTGGACTTGCTGTTTTTCGCGGTTAGTTTCTGCATAACTTTCGCGGAACTTCCGGAATAATTCTGCTTGTTGTTTAGCAATTTCTTGAATAACATTTGGGTCGCCAAGATTGCTAAATAAACGCCGCTGGACAACGCGCATGACTTCATCGCCAGAAACTGGTTCTTTTTTAGCGTCAATGCGGCTAACTAATTTATCTAAAGCACTCAATAAGCCTTCATTGCCAAAAGATTCTCCCACACTTGCTTGTAGGGAATAAACTAAAACTGTTTTAGGAGATTCGCGGACAACTTCTGTAAGTTTTTGGATAAAAGTAAGAATTTGACGACCAAAGGTAGAGTCTCCTACCTGTTTAGCCATTGCGTTTTCAATATAAATTAGCAATTCATCTATAAGAATTAAATTTGCTTGGTCGCCTAATATTTTCCGTAATATATCATTACCAGGAGCAATGTATTGTTGGTCTGCGGTTTGCACTAGGGAATAAGCTTCATATCCACCAATTTGCCATGCTAAATATCCCCAAGGTGTAAATATTCTTAAGTTATTTTCTACTAAAATACCTGTATTTACATCAATATCCAGACCAATAAAATAAGCAACCCGCACATTACCAGGGTCGGGTAAAGTATCTATTTGAGGGACACCTTGCAGTGAAGCACGGTTTTTGGTGATGTGGTAGAGACTGATGAGGGAGTGAGTTTTACCACCACCAAAGGGTGTACGGAGTTGTAATACCCTGTCTCCTGCATCTCCCCGCAAGCCTTTCAGTACATCTTTTAGTAGCTTTTTTAGCGCCGTGGTTAAGTAGGTAGCCGCAAAGAAATCACGCGCATCCCTGTACACAATCGGGCATTTGGAGTCATTGCGAATCACGGCACCCAAGCTGGCTGCATATGTAGCGTTATCTAAATTACCGCTGAGTATATCAGCGTGGGGAGTGACTACCTGCGTCCAAGGTTTTATTTGATAAGCGCTACTCATAGGATTTTATATTTTATGGTGGGGATTGTTTCTAGTTTGACACCTTAAACAAGTAGCCGTCAGCCTAAGCGCCTTTGTCACTTTATCTGAATCATATAGCTAGCCTATATGATTTGTACAAGAACCCTCACCCCTAGGCAGAAGGGTGAGGGATTTTCAAGCCCCCTCACCCCTAGGGAGAGGGGGTTGGGGGTGAGGGTTCTTTTACCTCACTCAACTGAGAACCGCTATATCATTCCATTATCAGTCATTGCCACGTAAGGAAGCGATCGCAATGACTGAGATTGCTTCGTTCCATGTCATTACGCTCGCAATGACACAATCACTTGCTTTGAGTAAACAAATTATCCTCAACAACTCGTTTCCAAGAAGCCAATAAAGTATCAATTTGTTGTTGTTCTTTTGTCCGGTTCGTAGTAGCGAATTCAGTCGCACCAGCTTCTGGTGTTAATGCCCGTCCGGCTAAAGCTTGAGCAACGAGACGTAATTGGGTAGCATCCGGTTGGGATAATGTGAGAAAGTTACCAATTTCTTGGGGTTTATTTTCTTGCAACCACAGTAAGCGATGGAGAATATCTATTAATGTTGGTGCTGCACCAATTGCTTCTGATTTAACGTTCATTTTTTGGATTTTTTCTGTTTTTTGGATGCCCAATTCTTCATCAGCACCGCGTTCGCTATAGTCTCGCAAT
>JAYKJH010000123.1:0-5750 GCA_035285345.1 Nostocaceae cyanobacterium
GCAGTGTGAGTTCGGCAGCCATGAAAGCAGGAATCAATTATTTCTTCACCATCATCAAACTCAGAACTAGATTAATTATCGCTACATCAGGGGCGATATTACTGGTTGCGGGATGTTCCTTTATGGAAGCTTCTTCCAACATCACCACAGTAGCTCAACAAACTAAGCCTCCATCTTCGGCTGCTGTGAACGTTAAGCAAACCAAAGTGGTTGAAGGCTTAGAACACCCTTGGGGTTTAGCTTGGTTACCCGATGGTTCCATGCTGATTACCGAACGTCCGGGACGGTTGCGGATTGTTAGTAGTTCGGGAGTGCTAGATCCGAAGCCAATTAGTGGGGTACCGCAAGTTTTTGCTGTGGGACAAGGGGGATTATTGGATGTTTCTGTTCATCCCCGCTTTGCAGAAAACCGTTTGGTTTATCTGACTTATGCTGACGGTAGCGAATCTGCCAATCGTACCCGTGTTGCTCGCGCTACCTTAGACGGCAAGGCATTGAAAAATTTGCAGGTCATTTTTGAGGTGTCGCAGTCTAAATCAGGCGGACAGCACTTTGGCTCGCGGATTCTCTGGCTACCCGACGGTACAATGTTAGTCGCAATTGGCGATGGAGGTAATCCCCCGGTGCGACTTGAAGGCGACCTGATCCGCAAGCAAGCCCAAAACCTCCGCTCTCGCTTAGGTAAAATTATTCGCCTCAATGATGATGGTTCAATACCACAAAATAACCCTTTTGTCAAGAAAGGAAAGGCTGACCCGTCGGTGTGGAGTTACGGGCATCGTAATATCCAAGGAATAGCTTTAGATCCAGAGAAAAACCGAGTATGGGCTAGCGAACACGGGGCACGGGGTGGTGACGAGCTAAATCTTGTGGAAGCAGGGAAAAACTACGGCTGGCCTGTAGTGACTCACAGTCAGGAATATGCAGGAGGCGAGATTTCCAAGGAGCGATCGCGTCCAGGAATGGTAGATCCAAAATTGGTATGGGCGACTACGACCGCACCCTCTGGATTAGCATTTTACAGTAGCGATCGCGTTCCCGCTTGGAAAGGGGACTTATTTTCTGGGGGGCTAGTATCTCAGGATGTTAACCGCATTGACCTAGATGCTAATGGTAAAGTGCTGGGTGAACAATCGATTAAAATCGGTCAACGGGTGCGAGATGTGCGTCAAGGTCCCGACGGGTTGCTGTACATCCTTACCGATGAACAAAATGGGCAGATGATCCGCTTAGAACCGGCAAATTAGTCACGCGATTTTGGATGCGTGGATTTTGGATGCGTGGATTTTGGATGGTGAGATTTGCAAGTCTCAGATCCCCGACAACTCCTGCGAAGTCGGGGATATTGGTATTTAGGACTGCTATATCCTTTTTCTTTCTAAAATAGACTTTTGCAAGAGAACTGCTGAAACAGAACTTTTGATGAACAGCATAGAATTTTTTCCCTTTCCCAACGAAGCGAAACTCTTTGGATTCCGTCCGGAGGTGGGTAGGTGGCTGCTAATTCCCCTGGGACTAATTGTGCTGCTGTGCTTGGGAACAGTTTATTCCTGGAGTATCTTCAGCGGTCCGTTTGAAACAGAACTGCAAACGAAACCGGGGCAAATTCTCTTACCATTCCTAGTGCTAGGGGTAACGTTTACCTTTGTGATGCCGATTAGCGGATTGTATATGAATCGTTGCAATCCAGGTATTCTCACAGCAATAGGGGGAATTATTGTTGGTATTGGCTATTTATTAGCCAGTATGGCCCCGAATTTGCCTCTGTTGGTACTTAGCTACGGCTTAGTTGCTGGTATTGGTGTAGGGATGGCATACGGCGTACCTTTGGCGGTTTCCGCTCGCTGGTTTCCCGATCGCAAGGGTTTTGCTGTGGGAATGACGGTGGTGGGGTTTGGTCTTTCGCCGTTAATCACAGCACCGATATCATTTCAGTTAATCCAGGCTTTTGGGGTGCGTACCACTTTTGTCATCCTGGGGATTACCTTTACAATCATTATCCTGGCAATTTCCAGAGTGCTAAAAATGCCGCCTCCCCGGTGGAAACCTCCGGGTTGGGAGTCTCCTGAAGATGTGAATACTAGCGCTATAGATAGTAATGCTTCTTCTCAGTTACCGATGGTGCAAACGCAAACTTTTTATGGACTGTGGCCTTGTTACATTGTCGGTACGTTTGTGGGATTGACGGCTATTGCAACTACAGCGCAAGTTGGTAGAGAAATTGTCGGACTTAAACCGCAAGATTTAACCTTTGCAGTGCCTTTGTTTGCAGTGTTTAATGGTATGGGGCGCCCTTTGTTTGGCTGGCTAAATGACCGCCTCAAGCCAAAGCTGACAATCATCTTGATAAATATACTGATTTTGATAGCATCTATTGTGATGCTAAATACCCATCAGGCGCAGTTAGTTAATTTCCTGGCGGCATTTAGTATTTTCTGGTTTTGTTTGGGTGCATGGTTAGCGGTAGCACCGGCGGCAACTTTGAGCTTTTTCAACATTGATAATTACCCCAGCAACTACGGGTTATTATTTACCGCTTTTGGGATTGGGGGATTATCGGGTATCTTTACTGCTGGTGGTATTCGCGGTGTGACTGGCAGTTTTCTGCCGTTTTTCTATGTCACGGCTACGCTGTCAATTTGTGCGATTATTCTGGCGACATTTGCTTTAAATCGTCCGCGAAAGACTAGGGTTGCAGATTTCCTGTATAAGTGGGTGATTAGTCCGATCGCGCCAGTTTTGTTGTCGTTTGTGGAGTTGTTATTGTTTGTAGCGCAGCCGAGGAAGGAATAGAAACACGGATTAGCACGGATGGCACGGATGATTTATCTGTGTGCATCTGTGGTTTTATTAAAAATTATGTCGTGTAAATATAGGTTGGATTTTCAAGCGATCGCTCCCTTGAAAGACGCTAACAGTCAATCCATCGCCTATTATCTACAAAATTTTGTAAAATCAGTGTAGAAGTAAACGTATATATATGCCTGCACGGGATATTTATCATAATACTGTCAAAAATGCCCTCATCAAGGATGGATGGACAATTACCCACGACCCTTTCAAACTTGAGATTGGGAAAAAAGATTTATACATTGACTTGGGTGCAGAGCAACTTATTGCTGCGGAGAAACTAGAACGAAAGATAGCGGTTGAAGTTAAAAGTTTTGTTGGTAAATCTGAAGTTAATGATTTAGAAAATGCTCTAGGTCAATACATTCTTTACAATGATGTTATGGTTGAGGAACAGCCAGAACGTGCTTTATATTTAGCTGTTCGCGAAACAGTGTTTAACGAAATATTTGAAGAACCAATCGGTAAGATTATCCTAAAAAATAATCGGTTAATGCTGATTGTATTTGAACCACAGAAGGAGGTTATTCTCAGATGGATACCCTAGAAAATTATCGCCAAATTATCGAGCGAATTCTGGCTGAATATGCTGCTGTTCCCTATGCTTTTGGTGAGTTGCACAGTGAAGTTGTTTTTGACAGAAAACACGACCGTTATTTAATAGTTAACGTTGGGTGGAAGGGTGATAGACGGGTGCATGGTTGCATCGTTCATATGGATATTATTGATGGGAAAATTTGGATTCAGCGTGATGGAACTGAGCATGGAATGGCTGATGATTTGACAAGTGCAGGTATTCCTAAAGAGCATATTGTTTTAGGTTTTCGTGAGCCTGAGCTTAGGAAATATACTGATTATGCTGTGTCTTAAGGATACTGGTGAATGAGTGCGATCGCATGATATATAGTATTGACTACTATAGTCTTCAATAGGATGAAATACACAATTATTGATTTATTCGCAGGTGCAGGTGGCTTAACCACGGGGTTTCACTTGGCTGGTTTTGAGTCTCTGTGCGCTATTGATATCAACAGTATGGGGAGGATAGTTAATCATGTTGTTTTGGTTTTGGGAAATAGACTCAATTGAATACGAGATATTTAAGAAATATGAATATGCATTATCGGCAATTGGTGTAGATTTTGAAAGAGAATCCTATTCAAATTCCATATCCTAACTATAGTAATGATTCACTTAGCAAAAAGCGTTAGCGCCCCTCTTGGGCAACACCCCACAATCCAGCTATCCTAATATCACGACAAACCCCAAATCACCCTGCTCACCTGCACCAGGAAACAACAAAATGGGCAAATACACATTTACCGACCGCGAACGCTTCGAGATGACGGGACTGGTAGATTACTCGTCTTTACAGTCTCTCCCCCAAATGTGGGAAATCACGGCGCGACTGTTCCCAGATGTGGTAGCCTTGATTGACCCTCACTTCAAACCCAGCGTCACGCTCACCTACGCTCAGCTACAGGCACAAATTCAGCTATTCGCTACGGGTATTCAAGCATTGGGGATAGGGGAACTGGGTAGGGACGGGGTTTCCCCGTCCCTACAGAGTAGGGATTCAATCCCAAATCCCCTTCCTCCGCGTGTAGCTTTGTTTGCTGACAACAGTCACCGTTGGATGATTGCGGATCAAGGTATTATGCTAGCGGGTGCGGCGGATGCGGTGCGTTCCTCTAGTGCGGAACGGGAAGAGTTACTCTACATCCTGGAACACAGTGGTAGCACCGGGTTGGTGGTGGAAAATGTCAAAACCTTGAAGCGACTGACACCAGAAATATTTGATTTACCAGTACGGTGGGTGGTCCTGCTGTCGGATGAACCGTTAGAGAGTCTCAGCAGCTTGCAGGTGATTAATTTTGAGAAATTGCTGGCTTTGGCATCTCAGTATACCCTGCAACCAGTCAAGCAAAATCATCAAACCCTGGCAACCCTAATTTACACCTCTGGAACCACGGGGAAACCCAAGGGTGTGATGCTCTCTCATGGCAATTTTATTTATCAAATGGTGGCGCTGACGGCTATTATTCAACCATCGGTGGGTGACAAGACTGTCAGCATCTTGCCAACCTGGCACAGTTTTGGACGCATTGGCGAATATTTCACTTTGGCGCAGGGTTGTACGCAAGTTTACACTAATCGCCGCTATCTCAAACAAGACATGCAAGAGTACACCCCCCAATATCTCATCGGTGTACCGCGTCTGTGGGAGTCAATTTACGAAGGTATCCAAAAGTCTTTGCGCGACAAACCCCCCAGAATGCAGAGGTTAATTGCATCGTTTTTGGCGGTGAGTCATAGTTATATCAAAGCCGTGCGTCTGTGGAAGGGATTGGATCTGCAAAATTTGCATCCTTCGGGTGCCCAAATATTTCCAGCTTGGATAACAACCATCACCCTTGCACCTCTGCATTATTTGGGAGAAATGATTGTTTACAAGCAAATCCAGCAAGCGACGGGTGGTAAATTAAAGCAAATAATCTGCGGTGGTGGTTCTCTAGCGCAACATTTAGAAGACTTCTTTGAAATTATCGGGATTAATATTCTTGTTGGTTACGGACTGACGGAAACCTCACCTGTATTGTCTGCACGTCGCAAAGAACGCAACTTGCGCGGTTCTTCTGGCTTACCCATTGCCAATACGGAATTTAAAATAGTAGATTTGGAAACTCATAAACCCTTACCCCAAGGACAACGGGGGTTAGTTATGGCGCGAGGTCCGCAAATTATGCAAGGATATTATCGCAACCCAGAAGCCACGAAAAAGGCAATTGATAAAGAGGGTTGGTTTGATACAGGTGATATTGGTTGGTTAACTACAGAAGGACAAATCGTCCTCACTGGTAGAGCAAAGGACACCATTGTGCTGACGAATGGCGAAAATA
>JAYKJH010000124.1:0-5548 GCA_035285345.1 Nostocaceae cyanobacterium
GGAGAATCTTCCCAGCAAATTACCCGCGTCCTGTCCTTGATTAACCAAATTGCTACCCAAACCAATTTATTAGCCCTCAACGCTGGACTAGAAGCAACTAGATCCGCACAAGACAGTACAGGGTTTAGTGCGATCGCTCAAGAAATTGTCGAACTAGCAGCTCGTTGTACTACTGCGACAGAGGAAATTGAGCAAGTTGTTGAGACTATTCAACGGGAAACCAACGCCGTTGCGACAGCGATGGAACAGGGAACCATGCAAGTAGTTGAAAGTACCCAAACAGTCCAGAATGCTAAACAAAGCCTCGGTAAAATTCTGCTGATTTCCCAGGAGATTGATGCTTTAGTACAGTCGATTTCTACAGCCACAGTTTCTCAAGTCGAGACTTCCCAAACCGTCACCCAACTAATGAAGGACATTGCTAAACTCTCCGAATTTACCAGTGAATCCTCCCATCGTGTTTCCCAAACCCTGGAAGCTACTGTAGAAATGTCCCAGGAGTTGCAAGCAACTGTCGGTGCCTTTAAAGTGGGTTAGGAGTCCTGTAGGGGTTGGGGGTTTCTCCACCCCTACAACACTTTTAACCGACCTTCACACCCTTCCAGAAGGCGATATAACCCTCAATCTGCTTCGCCTTTTCCTTGGTAGTGGGATAGTACCAAGCAGCGTCTTTGTTGACTTGTCCATCAACTTCAATGCAGTAGTAACTAGCTACACCTTTCCAAGAACAAGTGGTGTGGGTGTTGCTGTCTTGGAAATACTGTTTGTTAATCGAGTCTGGGGGAAAGTAATGATTCCGTTCCACGACGATTGTTTTATCGCTCTCGGCTAGGATAGCACCATTCCAAGTTGCTTGAGGCATAACTTTACTTAAGTTAATAGAGTTTCTGATTATTATTATCTTTGATTAGGTTTGGAATTCGCCTGGGACTGTAAGTCCCAGTCTGATAGCAAAAGTCCATTGAAATGGACTCAACTCACATCATTATTGAGAATGGTGCTATTCCCTCTTCCCTAGGGAGAAAGATAGGGTGATAGCATTTCACGAAAATAGTGATACATATTATTTGGTGTAGGGGCAGGGAAACCCTGCCCTAGGCAAGGTATTTGTATCATCCATAAAGTGAAATGGTATGAGGGTAAATTTCGCAATTCACAGCCCAAAAGAGCAAAGCCGATAATTTTGTCCGCCACCCAGTTACCATTATTGCCCACCCTACAAGCTTTGTATGGTTCGTGGTCAGCAATTTATCGTTAACCAAACCACTCTCTGTGGGTAATACATAAAACGCTGAGACAATATGTAATACAGCTAACATTTCCGTCTTGTATAAAGTAAAATTTCATCCCATCTGGAATTATCCTAGAATCTATTGATATTGAATCCTATGAAATCCTCAAACCCACGCTCTGTAAGGATAATTTATCCAAAACAGTACCTCACAGAGATTGGTCGTTGAGGTTAACAGTGTGATAAGAGGTGTTCATGGATTCACTGTACCCGTTTCTGGATGTAACAAAACCTGATGGCGATACCTACACTATCGCAATTAACAAACAACACTTAACCATCGGCAGGAAAGAGGACAATGATATTGTGCTTCCTGATCCAGAAAAGACAATCTCACGTCTACATTGTGTCATAGAAAAAGAAGGGAATGCTTGGTGGATAGTTGATGACAATCCCAGCGCAAATGGCACCTTTATCCAGCGGAATCACAGCGAACCAATTGATGTTCGTCGTCATGGTAAATTAAAACTTAATCATGGGGATATCATTCTGATTTTGGGTCAGTTATTAGAGAATGATGAACCTGTATTTTGGCGTTTAAAGTTTCGCGACTTGACTGATAAGACAAACCCGATTCCGACCTTTCTCACCTATAGTCTCTCTCAACAGCAGTTATTTCGCAGAAATGGTGGTGGGGAGGAAAAAATTCATCTCACTCCAAAAGAACGCCTTTTGATTCATTATATGGCTGCCAAAAATCAGCAACACAACCAGCAGATGAGGTGTGAGTATTCCGAGTTGGTGAAAGCAATTTGGAACGAAGAATTTGGCAAGAATAATAATGATGTTATTCACCTGGTTTGGAGTGTGCGAAAAAAAATCGAAAAAGACTCCGGAGAACCAGAATTTCTGCAAACAGAACAGGGAGGCTACAGTCTGAAAGTTAAAGTGCAGCCCTAGGATTAAGTGCAGGATAATGCGTAGAGATGTTACCCTATAATGTCTCTACAAAATCAATTTTTACCAACCATCTTTTTGATAAAAGTCACTTTAAAATAGGTGACATCAAATCTAGCAACCGTTTTATTTCCACAGGAGAAGAAGAGAATGACTTCCGCAGAAAATTATCCTAGCAATAATCCCAATGAAGACGATAGAACGGGGAAAATTTCTCAGCATAAAATAGTGCAGGCTGTAAACTATCACCAAGAGAATAATCCGAATAGCTGGGAACGGGGATATGAACTGAAAAATGGCAGATACATTATCGAAGAACAATTAGATGAGGGAGGCTTTGGTATGGTCTATCTTGCTAGAGACAAGCGCCATAATCAACAAGTTGTTATCAAAACCCTCAAGCCAGAATTTAGAAATCCAGAAGACTGGGATTGGTGGGATAATTTTGAAGAGAAATTTGTCAACGAAGCTATCAAATTAATCCAATGTCAACACCCCCATATAGTTAAATTTAAAAGTCTGATAAAATCCGATGGCAAATGGGGAATTGTCATGGAATATATTGAGGGTCAAAATTTGGGTAAGTGGGTGAAAAATAATGGTATTCTCACTCAAAACGATGCCTTACTTTACATTCATCAAGTTGGAGAAGCACTTATCGCCATTCATGACCAGAAATTGCTACATCGTGATGTCAAACCTAATAATATTATGCGGACAAGCGATGGTTCAAAAGCAATTTTAATTGATATGGGGATAGCACGGCAATTTTCTCGTTATCAGACTCAAACCCATACTCCCATAGCAACAGATACATATGCAGCACCTGAACAGTACGATATAAGAGCTCCTAGAGGTGAATATACAGATGTTTATGCTTTAGCGGCTACACTGTATTTTTTATTGACTAAACAATCTCCGGTTCCTTCTTTGTCAAGGATACAAACAGATACATTAGAGCCTCCCAATAAATTCAATACTAATATCACTAATCGGGTGAATAGTGCTATTTTAAGAGGGATGGAATTAAACTACCAAGACCGTCCCCAAACCATACAAGAATGGTTAAATTTACTGCCATTATCTGAACCTATAGAAACACCTTTCAAGACTTTTGAAACCAAGTTACTCCGAGAAGCAACCTTGACTGGTTTTGCATATGGGTTACTGACATTTTGGTTAGCACCTAAGTTTCCTCAACCTCAAGGTACATGGATATGGGCTATTATTTGGCTGCTGGTTATTTTCGGGGCAATTTTTCTCCAATACCGAGGATTCCTAAGTCATATTCCTCGAAAATATAGTAAATATGGATTAATTTTTGCTGGGACAATCCTGGCAATTTTTGGTAGCTGCGCTTATTTATTACATATGGGAAACCTAAAAATCATTTTTTTAATGGCTATTTTAACAACTGCATTGAGCTATTTAATAATGTTCAGTATGCTGAATTTTGTCCCCCGACAATCTTATACCATTTCCCGAAAATAGTGATACACATTATTTGGTGTAGGGGCGGGGAAACCCCGCCCTAGGCAAGATATTTGTATCAGACCTAAAGTAAAATGGTATTAGTTAATTTTGCAACAGATGGATAGCAGATGTAGCGAATGATTGAGCAATGCATTTGAGGATAATTATTTATGGGTGTGAAAATACGATTAAATTTGCTAGCTTTATTAGCTGCGATCGCTGTTGTTTTATCCGCTTATTTTTTATTAGATATCATTCTCCCTCCTCCCCTAGGAGATGGGATAAGTAGTGGAGAGGAGATATTAATTAAATATACCAATTTAGATAAAAATACCCAAGAATTTCAAAAATTAAAAGAGCAGAAAAATTTTGCGAAAGCGCGGGGTAGTGAGTTTAAACAAGAAGGCTCAGAATTGTGTGCAGATCCAGAGCCACTCATTTATCTAAATAATCAGAATATCCCTCCCGGAGAGGCTTCTACAATTGCTGTAGTCGCTCCCATTGATAGTTCAGTCAAACCCCTAGCATTAGAAATGCTACGCGGAGTAGCGCAAGCACAAGACGAATTCAATAACAGTCCACAGCCGGGAAAGAAAAAGTATTTACGAGTAATGATAGCTAATGAAAATGATGATGATCCAAACAAAGCATCCTCCAAAGATGTTGCTAGGTTATTGTTAAATGAGGAAGAAGTTTTGGGAGTTGTTGGTCATTTCTCTAGTGATGCTACTATAGAAGCAAATGAAATTTATAGTAACCAATTAGTTGCTATTTCTCCTAGTAGTAGCATGGACATCAACCCAAATGCTCAGAATAACTATTTCTTTCGCATTGCCCCTAATAATAAAGATGAAGCTGTGGCACTAGCCAATTACATTTCAAAAACAATAAAACTAAGCAATACATCTAAAAAAATAGTAATTATCTATAACAATAAAAGCAATTACAGCCTCTCTCTTAAATATGAATTTAGTAGGGAAGTTACAGAAAAAGGTTGGCAGGTATTTCCCTATGAAATAAATGAAATAAATCGAACAGCAAATCCCTTCGACGAGGCTGAAAACAAAAATATTTCGGTAATTATGTTCACGGTTAACTCGTCATTAATCTCAGAAGCATTGTTACCGATACCAGACATAAATCCGGAACAAAAATTATACTATCTAGGTGGAGATGCAATGTACAAGCCATCTAGATTAAAGAGTAATTATATTAAAAAGGTACAAAATATGGTAGTTGCTATTCCGTGGCATTATACTGTTGATTTACCTAAATCAAAAGAATTTGTTGATAAAGCTTATAAACTTTGGTGTCAGCCCAAAGATAACGAAGAAAAAATCACTTGGTTAACAGCTACTGCTTACGACGCAACAAAAGTGTTGATTGAAGCTATCAAAAATACCGAAAATCCCACACGAGCCGACATTCAAAAATATATAAAAACACAGATTTCTCAAGACAGACCATTAATTGGAGTGACGGGGAACATTAGCTTTAAAGAAAATGGTGATTTGGAGCGAGAAAGTATGTTGGTGCAAATCAAAGAAAGAAACGAGGGTGAGGAACCTAAATATGTTTATGAGTTGGTGAAGTAATTCTTAGTCAGCACTTAAGTCCTGAGTACAAACTTATCCCCTAAAAGCTAGACAGTGTAGATTGGGTTTACCGTGGGGAAACCTAACCTACTATGTCTCATCCCCAAAAAGTTAGAAACCCGACTTTTCAAAAAAGTCGTATTTCTAATTTGTGCGTTATATCATGTCCGGATAAATAGTTATCATAAATTCCTCATTTGTAGGTTGGGTGGAACGAAGTGACACCCAACTTCAGCTTAAAGTTTGTGTTGGGTTTCATTCTTCAAACGCCACTTGCTACAACGGGGGAAAC
>JAYKJH010000125.1:0-92714 GCA_035285345.1 Nostocaceae cyanobacterium
AAGGGAGATAAAGCTGATAATATTGAAAGTGCGATCGCAGCTTACAAAGAGTCTCTGAAAATTCGTACAGAAACTGCCTTTCCTCAAGATTGGGCAATGACGCAAAATAATTTGGGTATTGCTTACAGAAACAGAATTAAGGGAGATAAAGCTGATAATATTGAAAGTGCGATCGCAGCTTACAAAGAGTCTCTGAAAATTCGTACAGAAACTGCCTTTCCTCAAGATTGGGCAATGACGCAAAATAATTTGGGTGCTGCTTACAGTGACAGAATTAAGGGAGATAAAGCTGATAATATTGAAAGTGCGATCGCAGCTTACAAACTGTCTCTGAAAATTCGTACATAAACTGCCTTTCCGCAAAACTACGCCGATACTGCATTTAATCTTGGTTTAGCTTATCAAAATAAGCAAGATTTTGACTCAGCTTATCAAACCTTTGTGGCTGCGATTAACACAGTAGAAACTATGCGCGGTGACATTGTTTCTGGGGAGGAAACAAAGCGGAAACAATCAGAGGAATGGAATAAGCTTTATCGTCGGATGGTAGAAGCTTGTCTGGCTTTGGGGAAAGAAATTGAGGCAATAGAATACGCGGAAAGGAGTAAGACTCGTAACTTGGTGGAACTTATTTTAGAGCGAGACTTCTACACCATTTTTCCACCAGACGTTATTACTCAACTAGAAACACTGCGATATGAAATCAACCTTGGACAAAATCAAATTCAGACAGGTAAAGCTGAAAATCCTCAAGCCTTAGCCCACCATCTGCAAAAGTTACGACAACAGCGGAATCAATTGCAAGACAAGTATTTACCTGTTGGTTATGGTTTTAAGTTAAGCCAATTTCAAGGGACTTTAGACCAGCAGACAGCCGTTATCCAGTGGTATATCACCAATACCAGCGTTGAGACATTTGTTATTACTCGCAATAATCAGCGACGGGTAAATATCTCCAACCGTGATGATAATTTGAATGCTTTGATAAATTGGCGTAATGAGTATCTGCGTGCATATTATCTGAACAAAACAGACTGGAAAGATAATCTTGCTTCTCTTCTAACTCGCTTAGCTGAGATTTTGCATCTGGAAGAAATCCTCAAGTTAGTACCAAAATCTTGTTCGCGTCTTATCCTCATTCCCCATCTTTACCTACACTTATTCCCCCTCCATGCACTACCTTTAGCTGGGGGTGGTTTCTTGTGTGATAAATTCTCCCAAGGTGTAGGTTATGCACCCAGTTGTCAACTTTTGCAACAAGTACAACAGCGAAACCGTCCGAATTTTGAATCTCTCTTTGCTATCCAAAATCCCACAGAAGACCTAATTTACACTGACTTGGAAGTACAGGTCATAAAATCCTACTTTCAACCAGCGAATATCCTCAAAAAATCTCAAGCTACACTACCAGCTATTAATAACGCTAATCTTAATGATTTTGATTGCGCTCATTTTAGCTGTCACGGCTATTTTAACTTGGTAAATCCGCGTAAATCCGCACTTATCTTGGCAAATTCAACTGTAGCACCTGCCTCAAATCAAACGAATCCGGAGCGTTATTTAGAAGTGCGAGAAGGTAAAACCCACGATTTAGACAAGTGTTTAACTTTAGATGCTATCTTCAGCCTGAAATTAGAAAAATGTCGTCTTGTCACCCTTTCTGCTTGCGAAACCGGATTGGTTGATTTTAGCAACTATAGCGACGAATATATTGGTTTATCCAGTAGTTTTATCGTTGCTGGGAGTCAAGCTGTTGTTAGTAGTTTGTGGACGGTCAGTGATTTATCTACAGCATTTTTGATGATGAAATTTTATGAGAATCTCCAAAATAATCTCAGTGTAGTAATCGCTTTAAATGAGGCTCAAAAATGGCTGCGAAATTTAACCAAAGAGGAATTTGAACAAATTCTCCAGCAATATCAACCTCAGATAGATGAAACTTTAGCCCAAATGCGACGAGGACAACGCTTGTTATTTCAAGAATATCTGAAAAGAATTAGGCAAGGGCAATCCTTACCCTTTGAAAACCCTTATTACTGGGCAGCTTTTACAGCAGCAGGAGTTTAAATAATCTGACTGTAGGGAGAATCTTTCTTTCACTTTTTTCATGATATAGGAATCTGGTTTGATTTATGAAAAAATTTAAGTATTGTAGGGTGCGTTACAAGCCTTAAATGTTGCAATAAATTTTCTTGTGGTGTGGGCATCTTGCCCGCACGGGACGGGCGAGACGCCCATCCTACGTATCTTTTCAAAAATTAAATAAGATTCCTATACAAATTAGTGGGTAGGGGCAAGGCATTGCCTTGCCCCTACGGGGGTTCTGTGAAATGATATTACCTATACTTTTCTCGTTCCCAGGTTCAACCTGGGAACGAGTTCCGCTTTTGTTCTACCTTCCTTGGTGCAAGATATGAGTCAAACAGCTTCTAAACTTCAGGGTTATTCACATCGCAAAATTTCTTTGCCCCCAACTTAAATACACAAATACTCACTGCAGTTGCAATCCCAGGAGGAACACCAGCACCGATGGCGATCGCTTCTATAGCAGGAGCTAGTATTCCTAATTCTAAAGTTTCCCTAACTTCTTCTAGACAAACAAAATTGCGGCAGTTCTCCAACCACTCATGAATGCCTCTATCTTGCTCATTCCCAGAGCGGATTAGCAATAATGGTATAGCATCCTCAACATAACCCTCACACTCAGCAATTGTATCAAGGGCTGTTAGTGCTTCTGGTTTATCCGCTAACTGCTGCCGAAATGCTGCTATTTCTTCTGGTGTAATTATAATCATTGTGTATTGATGAAAACACTATCAAGTTATAAATACTTATCATAAATTCCTCATTTGTAGGTTGGGTGGAACGAAGTGACACCCAACTTCAGCTTAAAGTTTGTGTTGGGTTTCATTCTTCAAACGCCACTTGCTACAACGGGGGAAACCCCAACGCCAGTCGCCTACGGAGGGAAACCAGGAGTGCAGCGCTGGCGGGAGCAACGCAGTGGCTCCCCAACCTACGCATATCGTAACTAATTAAGCGGATATGATATCATTCCCCAGCCCCCGCTCTAACTAGAGCCTGCGCTACACCCCGATAGCCATTAAATTCTGCTAACATCAGGGCAGTATAACCACCCCGATTTTTCAAACTCACATCCGCTCCCGCAGCTAATAACACCTGTACAGCCTGCATAAAACCCCGCGAAGCAGCCCACATCAATGCCGTTGCTTGAGCGGTATCTTGTAAATTCACATCCGCACCTTTTGCTAGCAATTGTTGGATAACACTCACCCGGTTACGTTCCGCTGCTTTGATTAAAGCCGTTTTGCCGTCATCCCCTTGAAGATTAGCGTCCGCACCACATGCTAATAACATCTGTACCGTTTGAGCGTGTCCCTGGAATGCAGCTAAAGTCAAAGGTGTTTCACCCAAATTCGTGACATTCGGATTCGCTCCCAGCTGCAAAAGCATCTCCAAAATTTCATTGTGTCCCTGTAACGCAGCTACCAGTAAGGGAGTATCTCCCAAATTATTTCTGATTTCGACATTTGCACCGTGACGGAGTAGCCTCTGGACGACATCAGCGTAACCTTCCACAACAGCTATGTGCAGGGGAGTTTCCCCATCTTTATCTTGGGTATTCACATCCGCTCCACCCTGCAATAAAGCCTCTACAATGGCGCTATATCCGCCTTCAGTCGCTGCAAACAGAGCATTTCCCCCATCGGGACTTTGGATATTCCCATCTGCACCAGCGGCTAACAGAGCTTGTACTACGTCCCCATGTCCTAACTGTGCTGCAACCATCAACGCTGTCTCACCCTGTTTATCTTGGGTGTTCGCTGGGACACCTGCTGACAGCAAAGCTTGAACTACAGCAGTGTGTCCTTGTTGCACTGCTACCTTCAAGGCTGTATCTTCATCTTTATCTTGAATGTCACACAAAGCACCAGCTGCTAGCAATTCGCGCACCACTTGAAGATGATTTTTCAGTGCTGCTACCATTAATGCCGTGCTGCCATCTTCATTGGTAGCATTTACATCCGCACCACTAGCGATTAACAGCTTAACTATATCCTGTTGCTTGGCTGCAGCCGCCAACATCAAGGCTGTCAAACCATAAAGTTTTCTGCGGAGGTTGACATTTGCTCCTGCGTTGATCAGCGATCGCGCAATTTCTGTATAACCAAATTGTGCCGCGAACATTAACGCCGTTGTCTGTGCGCGATCGCACGCATTCACATTTGCACCCTGGATGAGTAACTCTTGTACCCGTTTAATATCCCCAATTTTCACTGCCTTCAATAGCAAGGCATCATTATCACTAGTCATAGATATAACCTGCTTTTAATCGTTCCCCGACGCTAATACTAATCTCTCATGCAGGTAATTACCTTGACTGGGGAAATCAGCAGACAAGCATCAACACTCATCCCAATTTTTTCTTGTCAATAAATTTCCCCTCTCCCTAGGGAGAGGGGTTGGGGGTGAGGGTGACAACGACCGCAAGGCTAGTCATATAGAGCCAAATTAAGTTTTACATCGAGATTTTCACAATCTACCTATCAATAAAGTAATTTTTATTGCTTTAAAGAAATAAAAACAGAGATATGCTAATTTTTATGAAGATTCTTAACAAGGGGAGAGACGACTATGAACTTGCAACTTCCAGAGTCAGTTAAATTTGGGTTACAATTCGTTCACCCAGTTTTGATGTGGGTGCTATTTGCTCTGGCTGTGTATGCTGCTTACCTAGGCTTGCAAGTACAGCGTACCAGAAGCGCTCAAGGTGAATTAAAGAAAGAACTGATTAAAGGTAAATACAACATCAAGCACCACCAAGTTGGTTCGATTATCCTAGCCGTGATGGTTATGGGTTCCATTGGTGGGATGGCTGTTACCTATATCAATCATGGTAAGTTGTTTGTAGCTCCCCATTTGTTGGCAGGGTTGGGAATGACTGCTTTAATTGCCCTATCAGCTGCTCTATCTCCCTTTATGCAAAAAGGTGCAAACTGGGCACGTTCGATTCACATCCTCTTGAACTTTGGTATTTTAGGTATTTTTGCTTGGCAAGCTATCACTGGGATGCAAATTGTCCAAAAAATAATTGGTGCATAGTCATTAGTCCAGAGTAGCCTTGGACAATCTGGAGATAAATCCTAGAGACGTTCTAGATGAACGTCTCAAATTTTGACTAATCCTGGGCTGATAACAAATGACTCTTTTTCTTCCACTTATCAGGAAAGGGTATTCCCACAGTCGAGTGAAAATCCTCCTGAACCTTGCGAGTCAGACGTCGAGAAACTTGACGAACTATCTGGTTAAGTAATTTATCTCCTGTGGTTTGCAGCAAAGACTTAGGTAGGCGCTGAATAAATTTAGGGAACTGTAGGTATACCGTTAAATCTAGCTTCCATTCTACTTGGGTAATCACCTCTTGCGGGCAGCCGTCATTTCTTCTCTGTGCTTCTACTAATGCTAATACAGCATTATAGTCAACATCGTAACCAGGGGCTATGTAACCGGGAATAGGTATAGTGCGTATAGTATAAACATTTTTATCTGGAGGTGAAAGTTCTAAACCAATTTTTGGTTCCACCTCATAGCCCAAGGAAGCAAATCGACCGATAATCAATGCATAGCCATTCTTACCCAAGGATTCAGCCTTCATCGGACGGGCACAACGAGAAAACCATTCTTGGTGATTATCTAGATACTTAGCAACGATTGATGGTGGAGCATACATCTCCATACAATCGGCATAGTTACCATAGAATTTCATCGGTTTACCAGAAACCGTTAATTCTGCTACTGAATTATCCCATGTTTGCTGATTCACTGACTCTGGCAACACTCCTGGTTTTGTATCAAAGGATTCCTGTTCGCGCTTTTTTGATAGCATACATACCTTCCTGTAGAGTTTGGTGCTTGCCTAAATTGAGGATTCCCGGCTTAAAAATAAAATTCCACACTGAGAAATAATTTTCACAAAAATACTAAGAAACGACCAGAGACTTCACAGAATCTAAAATATATATAAACATTTTACGTAGAAATTAACCCTTACCCAGAATAGCGTTTACCATGAAAGCATTTGTAGCAGGTGCAACAGGCGAGACAGGTCGGAGGATTGTACAGGAGTTGGTAAAAAAGAATATTCCTGTCCGTGCTTTAGTTAGAGACGCCGAAAAAGCTAAAGGTATTTTCCCAGAAACAGTAGAGTTAGTAGTAGGCGATGTATTAAACCCCAGCAGCCTCAGTCAGGCTATAGGAGACAGTACAGTCCTGCTTTGTGCTACTGGTGCCAGACCGAGTTTTGACCCCACCGGACCATATAAGGTAGATTTTGAAGGCACAAAAAATTTGGTAGATGTTGCTAAAGCCAAGGGTATTGAGCATTTTGTCCTAGTGACTTCTTTGTGTGTTTCCCAGTTTTTCCACCCCCTAAACTTGTTTTGGCTGATATTGGTATGGAAAAAACAAGCTGAAGAATATCTCCAAAAAAGCGGACTTAAATATACAATTGTCCGACCAGGGGGCTTGAAAAATGAAGACAGTCCCTATCCGATTGTCATGCAAACCGCTGATACCCTATATGAGGGTAGTATTCCCCGCTTAAAAGTCGCTCAAGTATGTGTAGAAGCCCTTTTTGAACCAGCAGCAGCGAATAAAATAGTAGAGATTGTTGCTAATCCAGAGGCTTCTCAAAAGAGCTTTGGTGAACTATTTGCGAATGTAGTCTAAGGGTTGCTTACTCCTGAGTATTGGAGTTCCCTGGGAGTGCATGTACTAGTTATGAGTATTGAAATATCAATTTGAAATTAATATCTCAATCCTCATAATTCAATACTCTTTACTTAGGACTCAGGACTGGTGGACTCAAAACTGTTTAACAATGTTAAAAAATTTCCCTCTCAAATCTATAATTGGACCCATAGCCGCTACTGTCGGTATTGTGCTTTTGTTCGGCTGGTTTCGCGATAATGAACTTTCCGCATCTGGTCCCGATCCAGTTTTTCGTGACAATTTACCACCCTTGGTAATGAAAGGTGGAGACCCTTATATTCGAGCTTTAATGCGAACTATATCCGCTAGTGAATCGAATAGTCGACGTCCCTATTCTCTGCTTTATGGTGGTAAAAATGTCAGTGATGTTAGCCGTCATCCGCAACAATGCGTCACTATAGTTTCTGGTCCGAATAAAGGTAATTGTTCTACCGCTGCTGGTAGATATCAGATGATAAATAAAACCTGGTATAGTACTGCTCGTCGCTATCACCCCAAACCTTCACGTTTTCTCTGGTGGGAATCCTATAGTTTTGCAGCTGAGTATCAAGATGCTGTGGTTTATGCTTGGTTAACAGACCCCAATCAATGGGGAGTTGACCTTTCCCAACAACTGCGTCGAGGGAAGGTAAATCAGGTATTAAAAAAACTTTCTCCTACTTGGACAAGTTTGGGTTATGGCATAGAAAATAATTCCATGTCCTCCAAATTGCCGGTAATTTATCAGCAGATGCTACAAGAAGAATTAAAAATTGCTCAAAAGCCAAAGTGATGACAATTTTTTGGTTATTTCTTATCTAATATGTTGTACCACGGGAGGTATAATACCATTTCACCCCTATCGCGATACATAAAAATCTACCTAGGGGTAAGGCATTGCCTTACCCCTACCTACCTAATTACCTAAAAAATATCTGATATTTTTTTCAAAGTCTGTGGGATTTTCAAAATGAATATTATGCCCAGCATTGTTAATTATTTCTAACTGCGCTGACTGACATTTATTTATCATTTCCGTATTTATCTCTATAAATTTATCATCATATTCTCCAGCTAACAACAACAAAGGAATCTGATTATTTTCCAATTTATCCCACAAAGATGGCTGACATCCTGTACCGATTAATCTCAGAGATTTTGCTAATTCCACAGGATTATTCTGCAACCGATTTTCTATCATCTTGTGGAATTTTGGCTGCTGGTTTATATGTCCAAAAATTGGCTGTTGATACCAAGCTGAGAGGAAAGAGAGAAAATTTTCTCTGCTTGTAATTCTTTCTAATTTCCGAGCAATTTGCGAATCACGCTTTACTCTTTCTAATCTTTCTTGTTCTGTTTTCAATCCCGGAGAGGCTGATTCCAAAACCACTTTAAAAAAACGTTCGGGAAAATGCAGGGTCATGTATAAACCTAAACGTCCTCCCATTGAATAGCCAATTAAGAAGCATTTGTGAATATTTAATTCATCTAATAATGTAATTAATGCTTGAGCAGTGTTGACCATTGTATAGCATTCATCACCGCCTAATATCTGAGTTTTTCCATGTCCTGGTAAGTCAATTGTCAGGTAGGAAAATTCATCAGATAGTAATGATATGACTGGCTCGAATTCAGTGGTGTTACCCATGAATCCGTGTAAAAAAAGAATTAATGGTTTTTGTTGATTGCTGGTTAAATAATATTGGAATTGATAGTTTGTCATCATCATTTATTCCTGATTACAGCCAAATCACATTTATAGACTTATGTCAAGAATTTAAATGAAGCATTTGATAAGTTTAATCCATTGTCCTTCAACCATTGTTTTCCTTTAAACTAGAGGCTGGTTAATGGATTATAAGCGGCTCAACCTGATTTATTGGAGCGATAAATCGCTCACTACAAACCGCGCAGAATGAATGCGATAGGCTTCTAGTTTTAACACAGAATAAAATTACGCTGATTTTTACCTCAGCCGCCGAGAAATTTATGATTTTCAGAGAATGTAAGAGAAGTATTCAGCGAATATAATTCACCCAAAACTTTTCAAACATCCTCTTAGGTAAAATACACGAATTATTACCAAGAAAAATTGTTTTTCTTCCCTCCCTAATTACTTCGGCTTCACCACCAGCACTGAACAATTAGCTGCTTCCAAGACTTCGCTACTAACTGAACCTTGAACAATACGCTTGAGGCCGGTTAAACCCCGACAGCCAAGCACAATCATATCCGCCCGATGAATATTTGCTAGACGGACAATTTCTTCTGCTGGATCACCCGTGACAATTTCTATTTCACTGTCAACTGGTAACTGAGCCTGAAATGCCTGTAATTGCTTTTCAATATACAGAAGGGCTGGTGACTCTGGATGGGGTCGGTCAGCCGGAAGTTCCAGGTTTGATTCTGGAGGGATAATCACATGGGAAAGAATGACTTTGGTTGAGGAGTGTAATTTTAAGTCCTGCACAGTCTCCATTACTCGTTCGCAAAGGTCTGAACAGTCCAGAGCCACCAAAATTGTATCTAGCACCGCCGATTCTCCTCAACAATTTTTACTGGGGATTAGATATTAGGGATGAGGTACTAGGGATGAGGAAGATTCTTTCCCCAGTTCTCAGTCAGGAGGTTAGCACAGTCTTGCCCCCTTCCAGTCCCTATTATTCTTCATTCTTAATCCTTCTTCGCACGGAATCGGCATGGGAAGGTAAACCCTCTGCCTTAGCGAGCATTTCAATGGCATTGCCCATCTTTCTCAAAGCTGTTTCTGAGTATTGAATAATACTAGAGTGTTTGAGGAAGGTTTCTACCCCCAATGCCGAAGCGTAGCGTGCAGCCCCAGAAGTAGGTAAGGTGTGGTTAGGACCCGCCAAGTAGTCTCCCACGGCTTCTGGTGTCGAGTGACCTAAAAAGATTGCCCCAGCATGGCGAATTTGGGGTAATATAGCCCAAGGGTCTTCTACTTCTAGTTCTAAATGCTCTGGTGCAAATTCGTTTGACAGTTCTGCCGCCGCTTCTAGGGATTCGACTAACACAATCAAGCCATAGTTAGCGATCGCTTTTTCTGTCAAAGTTCGCCGGGGATGATCCACTAGCTGTCTTTCCACCGCTGCTTGGACGTTCTTTGCCAACGCTGCATCGGTAGTCAGCAAAATTGCCGCTGCCATCGGGTCGTGTTCTGCTTGTGCTAACAAGTCAGCACCAACATGGACTGGGTTAGCTGTGTCATCAGCAATCACCAGTACCTCCGAGGGACCGGCTAAGGAATCAATACCCACTGTACCGTACACCAGCTTTTTCGCTAGGGTAACGTAAATGTTCCCCGGACCTGTGATTACGTCAACTTTAGGTATAGTTTCCGTACCGTAGGCCGCAGCCGCAATTGCCTGGGCACCGCCTACACGATAAATTTCTTCAATTCCAGCTTCCTGTGCAGCTACAAGTACCGCTGGATTGATGGCTTTATCTAGTCCTGGTGGTGTCATCATCACCCGACGAGGAACTTTCGCTACCTTGGCTGGGATAGCATTCATTAGCACCGTACTGGGATAGGCAGCTCGACCACCAGGTACGTATAACCCAGCCCGGTCCACCGGAGTATAACGCTTGCCCAGCACTACCTCATCTTCGCCAAAGTGTACCCAGCTTTTTGGGACTCGCTGGCGGTGAAAGGCTTCAATTTGTTGAGCAGCCAGACGAATTGCTTGGAGTAAGTCTTTTGGCACCTGGTGATAGGCAGCCTCTAATTCCGAGCCAGTGACGCGCAATTCGTCTGGTCTGAGGGTTTGTTTATCGAACTCGGCTGTGTAATGTAATACAGCCCTGTCCCCCTGGCGTTTTACCGCCTGAAGGACTTCTCGAACTGTCGCCTCTTTATGAATAACTTGTTCATCATGAGTGCGATCGCAGATACGCTGTAGCTCTGCTCGTACATCGGACTGCTGAGTAATGATTCGCAGCATGGAGTAAGGACAATGCCAACTTGAGGAAATACCCGCCACAAGTACGTGTTTTATTCCTTGCACTGTTGGGTACAAAGCTAACCCGTACTTATCTTCTTCTAGCTTAACCTGGATTTTTCTGAGAATTTCAATATTGGCGGTCTCAATGCTATATTAGTACATCTAGGAATTTGTCTATATTACGGTAGTCTGTCTAAAACTGTGGCTAATACCAAGTCTGCTCTCAAACGCGCTCAAATCGCCGAACGCAATCGGCTGCGTAATAAAGCTTACAAATCAGCGGTTAAGACTCTGATGAAGAAATATTTCGCTGCTGTCGATGCCTATGCTGCTAATCCTACCCCAGAATCGGAAGACCAGGTAAAACTTTCTATGGCAGCGGCATATAGCAAAATTGACCGCGCCGTGAAGCGGGGGATTCTCCATCCTAACAATGGTGCCCGCAAAAAATCCCGGCTGGCAGCCAGAATGAAACGTCAAACAGCGGCGCTGACAACTGCATAATAGTCAATAATAGTCAAGGGTCATACCATTAAAAGTCTCTTAAATTCTGACTAATAGTCAACGACCCAGGTCTAAAGACACGCTTGCTTCTAGCCTAGATTTTAGACAGCAGTTGACCAGACTAAGTACTTTGCGTACTACGTTATTGGCAAGAGTTAAAGACCTACCTTGGGATGCGTAGCTAGTCCCAAGCTCTAGAACTGAAAGATTAAACAGATCTATTGGGTTAAGTCAGTGTCTTTCAGATAGTACCGACCAATAACATTGTCGAAGCTAACTTTACCGCGAAAGCGAGGCTCTACGGAGCAAAACCATTATGCGTACAGGGCGAAAAATTTCAGTTCGTAATTGCCCGAACGAAAGTAGATTGCAAAACTACACGGTATTAAGTAGCCCCCGTGTAATGTTGACAAGATTCAAGGCGATTAAAATCGCGCCCATCGCTTCCCTCTCAGGTCGCGCATACACACTCGTTTCCCGCATACCGAGAGTTTTTATGAATGACTAATGACTACTGACTAATGATTAGGGACTAAAATGCAGTTGATTGATACCCACGTCCATCTCAACTTTGACAATTTTGAGTCGGATTTAGAAGCAGTTCGTCAGAGGTGGCAGGAAGTTGGGGTAGTTCGTCTAGTTCACTCCTGCGTTTACCCGGAAGAATTTGGCAGCATTCGCGCTCTTGCTCACCGCTTTGATGAAATCAGCTTTGCGGTGGGCTTACATCCTTTGGATGCTCACCAATGGACGCCAAACACCGCTAAGGAAATTTTAACCTTGGCACAGTCTGACGCCAAAGTGGTGGCAATTGGCGAAATGGGGATGGATTTTTATAAAGCCGACAACTACTCTCAACAGCGTCTGGTATTCGAGACTCAGTTGGAAATTGCCTGCGAACTTAATCTCCCAGTAATTATCCACTGCCGAGATGCGGCGGTGCATCTGAGAGATTGCTTACAAAAATTCTGTGACCGACAGGGAACGAAAGTGCGCGGGGTGATGCACTGCTGGGGTGGAACACCAGAAGAAACTCAATGGTTCCTTGACCTAGGCTTCTACATCAGCTTTAGCGGTACAGTCACCTTCAAGAACGCCAAACCGATTCACTCTTCGGCACAGATGGTAAGCAGCGATCGCCTGTTAATTGAAACTGATTGTCCGTTTTTAGCTCCGGTTCCCAAACGAGGTCAAGGACGTAACGAGCCAGCATATGTCCGCTACGTAGCTGAGCAAGTAGCCAGATTACGTGGTGAGACGACAGAGACCATAGCGACTGTCACTACTCAAAATGCCTGTCAGCTATTTAACCTCAAAATCTAAGCCACGTACATCCATCGGTAGATTGATAAAAAACTAAATTGAAGGAGGATAGAAAACATGGTAAAATTCCCACCTCCAAAAACAACGCCTTACGTCATAATGGTGAAAGAGTCCTTATGAAGTTATTTTGCTAAGATTATTGTGCCGAGTTTTCCATCCTCAATTCTCTACAAACGGATGCCGAAAGTTGACAACAGACCCATGCCAGATGGGAGGCGCGTCGATTTTAGGTTTTAGAGGGGTCTACTTATTTATTTGGCAGGAGAGGAACAAACATTACCTGTTCGCCATGCTGGCGGTGGACGCCAAAGCTAAAATCTACCAGGACAAAATTTACCCCACTGTCGGAGGCTATGGACAGTAATCAACAGTACACTAAGCAAATTCAACCCAATTGTTAAGCAAAACCTCGTAGTGAGCAGCAACTGTCAACCAGAAGAGCTACTTTTTGCCAATTAATAGTTAGGGGGAGTCACCCCTAAGCTTTAAAATATCCTGCGGGGTAGAAAAAACTCATCTATAGACACACAACAGTAAGTAAGCTGTGGACGAGAATTAACACGCTGTTTGGAGGGGAAGTGAGGCAGGCTAAACAAATCACCAAAACAAAAATAGTACACAACAGTACGGAGGTTTCCTGAGTGAGGAAATGTCCAGCTGATTAATTGGTTGCTATTAACCAATATATTAGCTAATTTTTGCAGGGTTTCTGGCAGGTGTCGGTCGCTAAACATAACTAAGGCTCTTAGCACGCTCATTACCAGTAATCCGATTCTTACTGAACTTGTGGAGCTACACCTCCCTCTTCAGAGAACGGGTGCCCTATAAAAGCGAAACTGCGGGTGCAGTGATAGGTTTAACCAGGTTGACGAAGGTAGACGCATGAGTAACGAAACAATTATGGAACCCGGCTTTCTGTTGCCTGACTTGATTGAAATCCAGCGTTCTAGCTTTCGCTGGTTTCTAGAAGAAGGGTTGATAGAAGAGCTAAATTCTTTTAGTCCAATTACAGACTACACAGGTAAACTAGAATTACACTTCTTGGGTCACAACTACAAACTTAAAGAACCCAAATACAGTGTAGACGAAGCCAAGCGGCGAGACAGTACCTACGCCGTGCAGATGTACGTACCCACCCGCCTGATTAACAAAGAAACCGGCGAAATTAAAGAGCAAGAAGTATTTATTGGCGACTTGCCCTTAATGACGGAACGGGGTACTTTCATCATTAATGGCGCCGAGCGGGTAATAGTCAACCAAATAGTCCGCTCCCCCGGAGTGTACTACAAATCAGAAATCGACAAAAACGGTCGCCGCACTTATTCAGCCAGCCTCATCCCCAACAGAGGAGCTTGGCTGAAATTTGAAACAGACCGTAACGATTTAGTATGGGTTCGTATCGACAAAACCCGTAAACTGTCAGCCCAAGTACTGCTCAAAGCCCTAGGACTGACGGACAATGAGATTTTTGATGCCCTACGTCACCCAGAATACTTCCAGAAAACCATTGAAAAAGAAGGGCAATTCTCCGAAGAAGAAGCCCTGATGGAGTTGTATCGCAAACTCCGTCCCGGTGAACCACCCACCGTTTTGGGCGGACAACAACTGCTCGATTCCCGGTTCTTTGACCCCAAACGCTACGACCTAGGAAAAGTAGGACGCTACAAACTGAATAAGAAACTGCGGCTCCAGGTACCCGATACTATGCGGGTACTGACCTCACCAGATATTTTGGCGGCAGTAGACTACCTCATCAACCTGGAATTTGATATTGGTAGCACCGACGACATCGACCACTTAGGCAACCGGCGGGTGCGGAGCGTTGGGGAATTACTGCAAAACCAGGTGCGGGTTGGTTTAAACCGCTTAGAAAGAATTATCCGGGAACGGATGACCGTATCCGACTCGGAAACCCTGACCCCAGCCTCCCTAGTCAACCCCAAACCCCTAGTAGCGGCAATTAAAGAATTCTTTGGTTCTAGCCAACTGTCCCAATTCATGGATCAGACCAATCCCTTGGCAGAACTGACCCACAAACGCCGCCTCTCGGCTCTCGGTCCTGGGGGTTTGACCAGAGAACGGGCTGGTTTCGCTGTCCGGGATATTCACCCCTCTCACTATGGACGCATTTGCCCCATTGAGACCCCAGAAGGACCCAATGCGGGTCTGATTGGTTCCTTGGCTACCCATGCGAAGGTAAACCTCTACGGCTTCTTAGAAACCCCCTTCCGCCCGGTAGAAAACGGCAAGGTAAGTTTTGACAAGCAGCCAGTATACATGACCGCCGACGAAGAGGACGACCTGCGGGTGGCGGCGGGTGACGCGGCTATCGATGAAAATGGGGTCTTGCTAGGTCCGCAAGTTCCAGTGCGCTACCGCCAAGAATTCTCCACCACCACACCAGAACAGGTAGACTATGTAGCCGTATCCCCAGTGCAAATCGTCTCCGTTGCTACCTCGATGATTCCCTTCTTGGAACACGACGACGCCAACCGCGCCCTGATGGGTTCCAACATGCAACGGCAAGCAGTACCGCTACTGCGACCAGAGCGTCCCCTGGTGGGTACAGGCTTAGAAGCCCAAGCAGCAAGGGACTCTGGGATGGTGATTGTCAGCCGTACCGATGGCGAAGTTAGCTATGTAGATGCGACTAAAATTCGTGTCCGCGTGAAGACTCAACAACCAGAACCGCCGCCGTTGACCTTCGATTTGCCGAAAGGTAAGGAAATAGAATATCCCATTTCTAAGTACCAGCGCTCTAACCAAGATACCTGTCTTAACCAACGTCCTTTAGTCCAGATGGGCGAGAGGGTGATAGCTGGTCAGGTGTTAGCGGATGGTTCCTCGACCGAAGGGGGTGAGTTGGCACTGGGACAAAACATCATGGTAGCCTACATGCCCTGGGAAGGCTATAACTACGAAGACGCGATTTTAATTAGTGAACGTCTGGTACAAGAAGACGTTTACACCTCAATTCACATTGAAAAATATGAAATTGAGGCTCGCCAAACCAAGCTCGGACCTGAAGAAATCACCCGTGAAATTCCCAACGTTGGGGAAGATTCCTTGCGCCAACTAGACGAACAGGGGATTATTCGGATCGGTGCTTGGGTAGAGTCGGGGGATATTCTGGTGGGTAAAGTGACTCCCAAGGGTGAATCCGACCAACCCCCAGAAGAAAAACTACTGCGGGCAATTTTCGGGGAAAAAGCGCGGGATGTACGGGATAATTCCCTGCGCGTCCCCAACGGTGAAAAAGGACGGGTAGTGGATGTACGGGTATTTACGCGGGAGCAAGGTGACGAACTACCCCCTGGGGCGAACATGGTAGTCCGGGTATATGTAGCCCAGAAGCGGAAAATCCAAGTGGGGGACAAAATGGCAGGACGCCACGGTAATAAGGGGATTATTTCCCGCATCTTACCGTTGGAAGACATGCCTTATCTACCAGATGGTACGCCAGTTGATATTGTTCTCAACCCCTTGGGTGTACCCAGCCGGATGAACGTGGGACAGGTATTTGAATGTTTATTAGGCTGGGCTGGACATAACCTAGGGATGCGGTTTAAGCTGACTCCCTTTGATGAAATGTACGGTGAAGAATCATCCCGGCGCATCGTTCACGGCAAACTAGAACAAGCACGGGAGGAAACAGGTAATAACTGGGTATTTAACCCCGATGACCCCGGCAAGATTATGGTTTATGACGGACGCACTGGGGAACCCTTTGACCGTCCCGTCACTGTGGGGATAGCTTACATGCTGAAGCTAGTCCACCTGGTAGACGACAAAATCCATGCCCGTTCCACAGGTCCTTATTCCCTGGTTACCCAACAGCCCTTGGGTGGTAAAGCCCAACAAGGCGGTCAGCGGTTTGGGGAAATGGAAGTTTGGGCACTGGAAGCCTTTGGTGCTGCCTACACCTTGCAGGAGTTGTTAACAGTCAAATCCGACGACATGCAGGGACGGAACGAGGCCTTGAATGCCATTGTTAAGGGCAAGGCAATTCCCAGACCAGGTACACCAGAGTCCTTTAAAGTCTTGATGCGGGAACTGCAATCCCTAGGTTTAGATATTGCCGTGCATAAGGTAGAAACCCAAGCAGATGGTAGCACCTCTGATGTGGAAGTAGACCTGATGGCAGACCAAAGCGGACGCCGCACCCCACCGCGACCCACCTACGAATCCCTATCAAGAGAGTCGCTGGAAGAAGACGAGTAAGGGACGCGGATATCACGGATGCACGAATGTTAACAGGGATATCGCGGCTACAGGGAGGAGGTCGGGGAATTAGTTTCCCCTAACCCCATTACCCTAACCCATCCATCATCTGTTCTGTGTATCCGTGATATCAGTGTGTTCCCCATTACCCATTACCCATTACCCATTACCCATTCCCTGTTCCCCATTCGCTAATATGAGAAACGCCCAAACAAATCAGTTTGACTACGTAAAAATTGGCTTGGCTTCCCCAGAGCGGATTCGCGTCTGGGGTGAGAGAACTTTACCTAATGGTCAGGTGGTTGGTGAGGTGACCAAACCAGAGACCATCAATTACCGGACGCTCAAACCAGAGATGGATGGACTCTTTTGCGAGCGCATTTTTGGTCCAGCGAAGGACTGGGAATGTCATTGCGGTAAGTATAAAAGAGTGCGCCATAGAGGAATTGTCTGCGAGCGCTGTGGTGTGGAGGTCACGGAGTCCCGTGTCCGCCGTCACCGCATGGGCTACATTAAACTGGCTGCTCCGGTTGCCCACGTTTGGTATCTCAAGGGCATTCCTAGCTATATTTCCATCCTGCTGGATATGCCGCTGCGGGATGTGGAGCAAATAGTATACTTCAATTCCTACGTGGTGTTAGCTCCCGGTAATGCGGAGACTCTGACCTATAAGCAGCTACTTACAGAGGACCAGTGGCTAGAAATTGAAGACCAAATTTATAGCGAAGATTCCCAACTGCTGGGGGTAGAGGTCGGTATCGGTGCAGAAGCGCTGCTGCGGTTGCTGGCGGATATTAATTTAGACACGGAGGCTGAGAGCCTGCGGGAAGAAATCGCTGCTGCTAAGGGGCAAAAACGGGCGAAGTTAATTAAAAGACTGCGGGTGATTGATAACTTTATCGCCACTGGGTCAAAGCCAGAGTGGATGGTAATGAGCGTTATCCCGGTGATTCCCCCAGACCTGCGCCCAATGGTACAGCTTGATGGTGGTCGGTTTGCGACTAGTGATTTAAATGACCTGTATCGGCGGGTGATTAACCGTAATAACCGACTAGCACGGCTGCAGGAAATTTTGGCACCGGAAATCATTGTCCGTAATGAGAAGCGGATGCTACAAGAGGCGGTGGATGCCTTAATTGATAACGGTCGTCGGGGACGGACGGTGGTGGGTGCGAATAACCGCCCCTTAAAATCCCTCTCGGATATTATCGAGGGTAAACAGGGACGCTTCCGCCAGAACCTGCTGGGTAAGCGGGTGGACTATTCCGGACGGAGTGTAATTGTCGTTGGTCCGAAGCTGAAGATTCACCAGTGCGGCTTACCGAGGGAAATGGCAATTGAGCTATTCCAGCCGTTTGTGATTAACCGCTTAATCCGTAGTGGTTTGGTAAATAATATCAAAGCAGCAAAGAAACTTATTTCCCGTTCTGACCCCAGTGTGTGGGATGTGCTGGAGGAGGTAATTGATGGACACCCGGTATTGCTCAACCGTGCCCCGACACTGCACCGCTTGGGGATTCAGTCCTTTGAACCCATCTTGGTGGAAGGCAGAGCAATTCAGTTACACCCCTTGGTTTGTCCGGCTTTTAACGCTGACTTTGATGGTGACCAAATGGCGGTTCATGTGCCCTTATCTTTGGAATCCCAGGCTGAAGCGCGGTTACTGATGTTGGCGTCTAATAATATCCTCTCCCCGGCGACTGGTAGACCGATTGTCACCCCCAGCCAAGATATGGTGTTGGGAGCCTATTATTTAACAGCCGAAAACCCCAATGCTACCAAGGGTGCAGGACTCTATTTTTCTTCCCTTGATGATGCGATTATGGCTTACGAACAGCAACAAGTGGAACTCCATGCCTATGTTTGGGTACGGTTTGACGGTGAGGTAGAAACAGACAAACCGGACAATGAACCCCTGGAAGTGCAACAGAGCAGCGATGGGAGCCGTACCTTAATTTACAAAACCCGGCGGGTCAGGGAAGACGCTAAGGGTAATCTGATTTCCCAGTACATTCGCACCACCCCAGGGCGGGTTATTTACAACAAAGCGATTCAAGACGCTCTGGCTTCCTAGGTTATTGGTCATTGGTCATTAGTGATTAGTCATTAGTTATCAATGCCCAATCCCCCATGCCCAATGCCCCAACCCCATTACCCATTACCCATTACCAATGACTAAAGAGAAAATCATTTTCCGCAACCGCGTTGTTGATAAAGGTCAGTTGAAGAAGCTGATTGCTTGGGCTTTTACTCACTATGGCACGGCGCGGACGGCAGATATTGCTGATAGGTTGAAGGATTTAGGCTTTCGCTATGCTACTAAGGCGGGGGTTTCCATCAGCGTGGATGACTTGATGGTTCCCCCCTCGAAGCGTGCCCTACTAGATGCGGCTGAGGCAGAAATCCGGGCTACTGAGGAGCGCTACCAACGGGGTGAAATTACGGAGGTGGAGCGCTTCCAGAAGGTAATTGATACCTGGAACGGTACGAGTGAGAGTCTCAAGGATGAGGTGGTAACCTACTTTAAACAGACGAATCCCCTGAATTCGGTGTACATGATGGCATTCTCTGGGGCACGGGGGAATATTTCCCAGGTGCGCCAGTTGGTGGGGATGCGGGGACTGATGGCAGACCCCCAAGGGGAGATTATCGACTTGCCGATTAAGACCAATTTCCGGGAAGGCTTGACGGTAACTGAGTATATTATTTCTTCCTATGGTGCCCGCAAGGGATTGGTAGATACAGCGCTGCGGACGGCGGATTCTGGTTATCTGACCCGCCGTCTGGTGGATGTGTCTCAGGATGTGATTATTCGGGAAATTGACTGCGGTACTACCAGGGGACTTTCCCTAACGGCAATGACTGAGGGCAGTAAGGTGTTGATTCCCCTTGCTTCTCGACTGATGGGAAGGGTAGCAGCGGCGGATGTGGTGCATCCGGTGACAAAAGAAGTGCTTGCGGCTCGGAATACACCCCTGGATGATGATTTATCCATCGCCATTGACAAGGCTGGTGTGAAGGAAGTTGTGGTGCGATCGCCCCTGACTTGTGAAGCGGCGCGGTCGGTATGTCAGCACTGCTATGGTTGGAGCTTAGCCCATGCCAAGATGGTGGATTTGGGGGAAGCGGTGGGGATTATCGCTGCCCAAAGTATTGGAGAACCAGGTACCCAGCTAACGATGCGGACATTCCACACTGGGGGTGTGTTCACCGGGGAAGTAGCGCAACAAGTGCGAGCAAAAACCGACGGGAAAATTCGCTATTCTAAGCGCCTACGGATTAGACCTTTCCGGACTCGTCATGGGGAGGATGCCTTTTATGTGGAGGCGAATGGGACGATAAATTTAGAGTCCGAGGGTCAGGAGCCAATGGAAATTCCTGTCACCCAAGGCTCAACCCTGTATGTGAGTGATGGGACTAGCGTTCGCGCTGGTCAATTGCTGGCAGAGGTTGCCCTTGGGGGACGGACTACCCGTGTAAATACAGAGAAAGCAGCAAAGGATGTAGCGTCTGATTTGGCGGGGGAAGTGAGATTTGCGGAGGTTGTCCCGGAAGAAAAGACTGACCGTCAAGGGAATACGACAACTACAGCAGTGCGCGGTGGTTTGATTTGGATTCTGTCTGGGGAGGTGTATAACCTACCACCCGGTGCAGAGTTGGTGGTGGAAAATAACATGACCATCCAGAGCAATGGGGTGTTGGCAGAAACTAAGCTAACTACCGCCAATGGTGGTCAGGTGCGGCTACCGGAACCAACTCCTGGCAAGAGTGCGAGGGAAATTGAAATTATCACAGCCTCTGTAATCCTCGACCAGGCAACGGTATCAGTCCAGAGTTCCCAAGGTCGCAATAACTACCTAATTACGACGGGTAATAACCAGGTATTTAACCTGCGGGCTACTCCAGGCACAAAGGTGCAGAATGGTCAAGTGGTGGCGGAGTTGATTGACGACCACTATCGGACGACAACTGGTGGCTTGCTGAAGTATGCAGCGGTGGAAGTCCAGAAAAAGGGCAAGGCTAAGCAGGGTTATGAGGTCGTCCAAGGGGGGACGCTGCTGTGGATTCCGGAAGAAACCCATGAGGTGAATAAAGATATTTCCCTGCTGATGGTGGAAGACGGTCAGTTTGTGGAAGCGGGGACGGAGGTAGTTAAGGATATCTTCTGTCAAAATGGCGGTGTAGTGGAAGTTACTCAGAAAAACGACATCCTGCGGGAGGTGGTAGTCAAACCTGGTGAACTGCTGCTAGTGGATGACCCGGAAGCTGTTATGGGTAAGGATGGCACTTTCCTGCAACCAGGTGAGGAGTTACTGGGACAAGTGGCTACGGAGCTACGCTACATCGAGTATGTGGAAACCCCAGAGGGTCCAGCGCTGCTGTCCCGTCCTGTGGTCGAGTTTCCTGTACCGGATAATCCAGATGTGCCTTCTACCACCTCTGTTAACCAGCAAGCTGGGCGGTCAATTCAACTGCGGGCTGTACAGCGTCTACCTTACAAAGACGGTGAGCGGGTGAAGACAGTAGAGGGTGTGGAACTGCTGCGTACCCAATTGGTTTTGGAAATTGAGCAGGGTACTGAGGAAGGAGACCACACTACGACGACGGCTCCCCTCGCGGCGGATATTGAGTTGGTGAGCGATGCGGAAGACCCAGAAATTCAGCGCTTGCAACTGGTGATTTTGGAGTCACTGGTGGTACGACGGGACATTGCAGCGGATGCTACCCAAGGGAGTACCCAGACCAGTTTAGAAGTGACTGAAGGACAAACTATTGCCCCTGGGGCTGTGGTGGCTCGGACTCAAATTCTCTGTAAAGAGGGTGGTATTGTCCGGGGTGTGCAAAAGGGTGCAGAAGCAGTCCGACGCTGTTTGGTTTTACGTAGCAGTGATATGGTGACGATTACTACCCAGTCCCAACCTTATGTGAAGGTGGGAGACTTAATTGTCGCTGGTACAGAGGTTTCCCCTGGTTTGGTTACGGAAGAATCGGGGCAGGTAGTGGAAGTCACTAGGGATAAGGTGCTAGCAAGTACCGAAGAGTCTGGTTCCCAGTCTCCCGTACCCAATCCTCAATACTCCATTACGTTGCGTTCCGGTCGTCCCTATCGGGTTTCTCCGGGTGCGGTGTTGCAGGTGGATGATGGGGGTTTAGTACAGCGGGGTGATAACTTAGTGCTGCTGGTGTTTGAACGCGCCAAAACTGGGGATATTATCCAAGGTTTGCCGAGAATCGAAGAACTACTAGAAGCACGGAAGCCAAAAGAGGCCTGTATATTGGCACGTCGAGGCGGTGAGTTGAAGGTAGTTTACGGCGATGGGGATGAAGCGATCGCGGCTAAAGTGATTGAATCTGGCGGCACTGTTAGTGATTATCCCCTCGGTCCTGGGCAAAACCTAATTGTTAGTGATGGTGCAAGTGTAACAGCTGGACAAGCGCTGACTGATGGTCCGGCTAACCCCCACGAAATTTTGGAAATCTTCTTTAATTTGGGTCATGAAGATGGGATTTATGCTTGTGCTTCTGTGGCGCTACAGAAGGTGCAAACTTTCTTGGTAAACGAGGTACAGTCGGTGTATCAATCCCAGGGTATTGACATTGCGGACAAGCACATTGAGGTGATTGTCCGCCAGATGACGAACAAGGTACGGATAGATGATGGTGGTGACACTACCATGCTGCCGGGGGAATTGGTGGAACTGCGGCAAACCGAGCAGGTCAATGAAGCAATGGCAATTACTGGTGGTGCCAGAGCGCAGTACACACCAGTGCTGTTGGGGATTACCAAAGCATCGTTGAACACCGATAGCTTTATCTCAGCGGCATCGTTCCAAGAAACCACACGGGTATTAACTGAAGCAGCGATTGAAGGCAAATCTGACTGGCTGCGGGGGTTAAAGGAAAACGTGATTATTGGACGGTTGATTCCCGCTGGTACAGGCTTCAATGCCTACGAAGACGCCGGTGTAGTAGATGACTACACTACTGATATTGGCAATGGGGTGCTGGATGAAGGGGATGACCCGCTAGATATGGTGCTGGATGACCGCACAGCCCGCAGTTATAACTTAGATTCTGGGGACTCACCCTTTGGCAGGGGTCTTGGGGGGTCAGTTTTGGATGATGATGATTTCATCAGCGGTAGCGATGAGGTTGATGATAGGTCTCCCTCGGATGAGTATGACGATGACGATGAGGATGACTATGACGATGAGGATGACTATGATGATGAGGACTAGGGAGGAGCTTTAGATTTTGCGGAAAGTGGGCGGTGTCGGTTTCCGTCCCGCCTTCCCAGGGCGCGGGAAACCCGCCTGCAGGACTTTTCGCCAAATCCACCCATTCTTAGTTAAGAGCGAATTTCCAATTGTGTCGGTCGATAGTCACCTCCTAGTTTGTTAGCACAAAAACCGATTTCTCTAACTTGGTTTGGTTCAATTACTCGTCCCCACTCTAGAGGGGTAGCAACATAACGTCCCGCACCAGTGGGTGTGAAACTAGCATTCCAACTGTTGTTAATGGCAGCCTGATTCATATTGAATTTTAGTTGCCAGTTATTAACTGTAGTGGTGCTGGGGTTGCGAAGCTTGATACTGACACAAAATCCTGTTTGCCAGTCGGAATGAATGTCGGTAGTAACTTGCAACGGTGCAGTCCCAGCAGAAATAGTAGGTGATGACTGGGGTGAAGTAGTTGGTGTAACGGTCGGGGGAAGGGGCACAACACTAGGAGAGAGGGGTTCTCTCCTAACGGGGGTTCCTCCTACGGTCACTGGGGCTGTTCTAAAAGCGGGAGGTGAAGTCGGAGGAGAATTTCCTCCCCATCTCGGAAATTGTAGTATACCTACTTGTGGGGGAGGTGTGGGTGCAAATGCTAGTCCTGTAAGCACTTGCGACAGCATTTGCTGTTTGGGTAAATCGACATTTTGCCAATCATCTAGTAAAATGCCTGCCGTATCTCCACTGTTGGGATTCCAACTCCAGTAGGCGAAACTCAGGTTATTTTGGGCGATAAATCTGACTAATTTATTTTGCCAAATCCCTTCACGAGAAATGGTATCTGTTTGGCGTCCACCAAATTCTCCGATTAAAATCGGTGCAATTCTTTTTCTAGCAATATAGTTAAATCCAATCTCCCAACGTTGGAGCAAGTTTTTGGGAAAGCTGCGCTCGGAAAACCACGGTTGATTTACCACTCCCGGTCCGTACTCGTGGGGAGAATAGACTAGTTTGTTGCGCCGAGATAATCGCACTGGGAAGCGTCTGACACCTTCGAGATTTCCACCCCACCAATGCTTCAGTTTCTGACCGGGGACATTTTTTTCCACTCCTTCGACCACAATTAACCAGTTGGGATTGATGGACAAAATGGCGTTTCCACAGCGTTCCGCTGCTAGACGCCAGTCGGTTGTTATGTTGTTAGTACCCCAACTAGCGCGTCCGTGGGGTTCATTTTTTAAATCTGCACCGATGATGTTTGCCTGGTTTTTGTAGCGTTGTGCTAGCATTTTCCAGGTATCAATCCAATCAGCTTCAGTATATCCGTCTCCGTACCACAGTTCGGGAATGCATTTATCGTTGGGAATTTTACTATTTATGATCTTCAAGCAGTGGCTATCTAGGAGTATAAATATACCTTGTCTTTCGGCTTCGGCAATCACAGCATCCATAACTTCCAGGGGAGTTTTCCCTTGCAGTTCTCGATTACTGCCAATATCGTAATTAATTTTGCTGGTATCCTGGGCACGCAGTGATTCCACAGAATAAGGCAAGCGAATGAGGTTATATCCCAAACTCCTAATCTGGGCAAGCATTTCCTTATAATCCCGACTCCACAAGCCGTGGGGAACATGGGTTTCTGTCTCAATCCCAAACCAGTTTACACCCCTGAGCAATATGGGTTTACCTCTGGCATCAACAATATTAGCACCAGAGGTAGAGAGTGGTGTTTGCACAGTCGCTGTTGCAGTTGCCACATCTCCTTGGTTTAGAAGCGGTAAATTGGTGGCACTAATGAAGAAAAGTATAGAGCTTAGCAGAAAAATTATAAATTTTTGGTATAATTTAGCCTTGAATCTATTCTTGTACGAGTATTGTCCTCGACTTTTACCTAAATTCGGGGGTGACGTAGATTTTTTTTGGCTCCAATTCATCTTATTGAGATGTACTATCATTTGACGCCAATATCGGAGCATAGTCACTGGCGTCATATGTTTAAGTCTTGTTAAAATAAGCAACAAAAATTTAACCACCATATATCAGAATATTAAGCAGTAGTTAACTAAAATACTAGGAACACCAAGCAAAAAATAAAAAATAAGCACAGAAACATTAAATATGATTACCAGGTGATGTTTGCTATCCTAACAGTTTTTATTTACCCATGTTCTAAAGTACAATCAACCGCAAACAGGACATTTAGAATTATGACTGTTATAGCTAACAAAAGTGCCAGGTTAATTAAAAATTTCTGTGTTTAAAGTGACATGATTTGTGAATTATACCTTGACTACTGATGCTATACGTAGGGAAAATGCATGTATTACCAACGATAGTGTTATAAATGTAGTTCATAAAATCCGTATAATCTGTTAATCTTTATCAAAAATTTACCTGTATTTCCCCTTTACACCTGTATTGATTCTGAAAATTCATCAAATCTTTAAAGATAGATAGGCTGTTTTTGCGGACAATTATCTAGAAAAATTCATACAAACTTTACCTATTTTTTTGCCTCTTCACGGGGTCTACATGGAAAAATTCCAAGAAAGATAATAAGTTTATAGGAGAGAAGCAACGCATTCAGTTAGTCGGAACTGGCACTCCTTACTGCTACCACCAGGAAAGCAAATTGCGGTATTCATAACTGAACGGCTGATTGTGGTTTCTTAGGTAACTCAACTTGAATTTAGTGATTCCAACTTTTTTTAGATATGGCCTTAGCTCCTTTGAAAAAATTGGTTCTTACACCTGTCCTGGTTTCCACAGCAGTTTTTTCTGTACTGACTGTACCCCTGGCTTTATTTGGATCTAAACCTGTCGTAATTCAGCTACAGGAAGAACCTGTTTTCTACGGTAAACTCCGGGATGTGGCTACACCTTACTTGGGTTTGGCAACGATAATTAGTGTAGGTTCTGGTATTGCTAGTGCAGCTGTCACAGGTTGGCAACAATCCTCTCGCAAGTCTGCTGAAGTCCAAGAAAAATTAAGCACCCTCCAGCAACACCTGAAAGAAAAAGAAGAAATGCTGGAAGAAATGAAGCTTTCTGAAACCCGACTCCAAGCTGTGGGTTTGAGTGCCTTTTTGGATGACGAACCTGGGGTAGAGTCTGCTGAAGCTACTGAAGAATCTGCTCATGTTACTGAAGTAACTGCAAATGTAGCACCTCAGCCAGTAATGGCACCTCCACAGGTAGTAGTACCTCAGCCAGTAGTAGCACCTCAGCCAATAGTTGCTCAACCAGTAGTACCTCAGCCAGTAGTAGCACCTCAGCCAATAGTTGCTCAACCAGTAGCACCTCAGCCAGTAGTAGCACCTCCACAGGTAGTAGTACCTCAGCCAGTAGTAGCACCTCAACCAGTAGTTGCTCAACCTCTAGTGATTTCTCATCAACCTGTTGCTTATCCCCAGTATGGCGTTAATCAAGTTAGCGCTCAAGCGGCCGCATCTGCTTTTCCTGCTGCTCAAAACTTTGTAGGATATTCCCAAAATAACGCACCGAACAAGCAACACAACAGTGTGGTAGATGAACCTACAGCCTCAGCTATGGAAGATTTACAAAGTCAACTCAAACAGATGATTGCTCAAATGGAAGCTCTACAAAATACATTACACGGTTCAGGAACTACAGCAAGTCATCAACCAAAACCAGCTAGCGTTAAAGTAATCACCAACGTTCCTCCCGCCCCGGAGTTAAAGGTTTTTAATCATAATAGAGTTGCTTCGTAATAATTGATAGCGACAGTAACTGCCAAGCTGTCATGAAATCAACAGCCTTAGCAGTGTAGTTGTAAAAATATTGACTGTTAGGCGCTATTTATTAACGTAAAAATTCAGATGGTCTCAGGGGTGTATTAGTCTGAGGGGTTTGTGCTGCTGGAATGCGTGAACCACCTGTAGAGCCAGGGACAGGCGCAATTTGAGAGCGATCGCCCCAACCATCATTAATATCTTCAGACCGATTAATGGGTGGCGCAGTTTTGCCTGTTGGTATGTCAATTGCTTGGGTTTGATTAGCTTGTACAAACTGTTGACCGTCATTGGTAAACCGCACCAAACCACCTCGTAAAGGTGGGGTTTCCAACTCGGAAGACTGGCTAGCTTTATCAAATGTGGCTATAAACTTTACATCTGGCGCTGCTTCAATGTTAATACCTGGAACTGAGCTATTTAATTGCCAAGGTTCTTGGTAAGTGCCGTCAGGAGCTACCTGCCAGATATTTAAAGTAGTCTGCCATTTGCCATTAGTGACTTCTACCCATTCGCGCGCCAAGATGGAATAATTATTATCTTCACTATTTCCAAATTGCTTATTTTCAGAACTTAAATCACGAATTGCAGCTACAGCAAGTTTAGTAGAAGCGGGCAAATTAGTAGTGCCGTTAACAGTGTAGACCCCTGGGCGACCAGTGGGTTGTACACTGTTAATTTTTAATTCAACTTCTGCTTGTTTGGTATTGCTCCCACAGCTAGACATCAGCAATAACAGAGCGGTCAAGCTAGCTAGTTGAGTGCCATTAGTTAAATTGGGAACCTTTTTCCGGACAAGCGATTTTACTTGATGGAGCATATGCTAGTGCTGAAGAATTAACTCTACATCTATATAGATAAGCTATTTTTTCAGCATTAACCGGACAATTGCTAAAATTTTGGAATATTTTATCATAGAGTGGCATAAAAATAAATAATGATTAGATTTCCGCAATTAGGGAAATCTTTGCTAAAGTGGCGACAGCCAACAAACTGAAGACTTACTGCATAATAATCAGGCGAATGAGCCAAACATTATTGAATTCTCATAAAGTTGTTTTCTGCAAACAAATCAGAAAACTAGCTTTGCTTGCTACTATCTCAGTTCCCAGTCTCTGGATGGTGGCGCTCAGCGACATAAGACCCATAGCAGCTAACCCCTCTGGACAAGAAGTCACCGCTTATGGCAGTAGTGGCGAACCCCTACCTGTACCCAGCGTGCCAATACCCAGCCGTAAACAACAGGCAACAGACGCAGTTCCACCACCCCCTGGTAACTTGTCCTTGCCAGGAGCAAATCCTAGTCTGGGGCTGAGTTTGAGCGCCAACACAAATTCTTTTATGAGTGGCAGTACAGCCACTGCTGGGCTTTATGGTGGAGCGATGATGCCGATGAGCAGTGCCCCCATGAACGGAGGGATTCCCGTACAACCCAATATCACAGCAGCAAGTATCCCCATGGGGACAAGTCCACAAATGCCTGCTGCTAACCCTTACTTGGCACAAATGCCAGTGATGGGTGGGGTAGCACCGATGACAGGGCAACAAAACATGCCTATGGTGGTCAATGGCATACCTGTACAAGTTCCTGGCACGCCTTACATGCTGATCGTCGTACCTATGCCGGGGGCCCAAGGTATGCCGATGATGCCACAGATGATGCCACAGATGATGCCACAGAGTATGCCTGTACAAAATCCAGCAGCCAATCAATACCTCGCACCACTACCACCACCTGTCACCCCTCAAGGACAAAACAACATTCCAGGGCAAACAGCCCCAACTAATCCATACTTAGCACCTTTACCGCCCACAATGGGTACGGGTGTCACCCCCCAGCAGCAAAGCTACATGCCCATAACAGGTGGCGTAACTAACCCTGCCTTAGCACCAATACCACAGCTAGTAGGTGGTACACCCTACTATGGCGGACAACCGAATACCATGCCCTCGGCTATAGGGGGAGACAATACTTACGCCACCACAGCACAGACATCATTTCTCTCACCCCCCACCCTAGGCGTACCGCAACCGACGCCACCTACCCAGGAATTTATCGCACCACCATCTCCTCAAGTACCAGGGGGACTAGAAACTGTACCACAGACAGTACCACAAACTGTACCCCAAACCCCACAGACACCTGTAACCCAACGACAGGATAGAGGACGCCCGTTTTTACGGAGTACGGCGCAGAGTCAACCATCTTTAAGATTGCAAGGCGTATACGTTACCCAAGGCTCCGAAACCTCAGCACGGGCAAGAATAGCAGGAGAGTACCCTTTGACTCCCCAATTATTAGTCGGCGGCACCTTTGACTTAACCAGCGAAGGTAGCCGATTTGATGGTGGGGGTAATAATGGTGCTAACGTCAATGAGTTGTATTTGGCAACATCCTTCCCAGGAGTGCCCAATCTCCGCTTTGTCGTTGGTCAAATGGATTTGACATCATATTTTGACCGCAACAGCTTTGCCAAAGATGGCGGTAGCCAATTCTTTAACGCCGCCTTTCAAACAAACCCAGCATTGGCAGCTACGGGGATTTCTTCCCGTCCCGGTTTCTTGGTTAACTGGAGCGTGACTGACAATGTAGAGGCAAAAGCTGCTGTCTTCTCCTCTGGTGAACGTTCTAGTAACTTCGCCCTTGATGGACTAGCTGGAGAAGTCGCCGTGCGCTACGGGAACGCAATTTTTCGCGGCACCTATGCTACATCTCGCGACGCTAACAACAACGATAGCTTCCCAGATATTTTCGGAGTCGTCCGAGATAGTGAGACTGGTGAAACTGGACTCCGCAAAGATGACCGGGAGGAAGCCTATGGTGTAAACCTGGAATACTATGTGCCCAAGATGAAGTTAGGATTGTTTGGACGCTATGGTAAATATCGTAACCGAGATATTGGCGGTGCCAACGGCTCAGCAGATTCCTACGCCTTTGGCTTGTCACTGTTAGATATCTTTAGCGCTGATGACCGTTTGGGGTTAGCCTATGGTCGCTCACTGTCAGGCGATCGACAACGCTTTGGACGGAACCCAGATGTATTGGAGCTATTCTATGACTTTCAATTTTTACCAAACGCTCGGTTGGGGTTGACTGTACAAGGACGCGATAGCTTCCGAGAGAGTGTTTTTGGCGTCAGAGTTAACACTCAATTTGATGTGACTCCTAGAGGAAGATTAGCTCAATGAGTCCAATAGATAAAGGCAAAAGGCAAAAATTCACCCATTACCTAATTATTTTTCCTTTGTATTTTTACCTTTTGACTTCCCTAGTGAACATACCGCTGCTACAAATTATTCCCCCTGCCGTTGCTCAAAATGTGCCGCGAGATATCCAGCAAGCTTTTACCCTCTTGGGTCAAGGACGAGTTGATGAAGCCATCAAAGCCTTTGAGGCAATTGTGCAGCGTAATCCCCAATCTTTACAAGCCAGGTTAGGACTGGCAATTTCCTATCGTCGTCGGGGACGAGATGCGGAGGCTTGGAAAACCTACCAACAGGTATTGGCACAAGACCCGAATAACCAACTGGCGTTAAAAGCGGTGGGTTTATTGGGTACGTTTCGCCCAGAGTGGCAAGCTCAGGGTATTGTTGCCTTGACTACCTTATTAAACTTAAATTCCAATGATATTGAAGCCCGTGCCCAAAGGGCGCTGCTGCTGGGATATCAAGGTAGATTTGGTGAAGCTAGCTCAGATTATGACATTGTATTGCGAGGCAATCCCTCGCCAGACGTGATTATCCAGGCAGCGGAAATTTTTACCTATGCTGGTAATACCCAACGGGCACTGGAATTGTTTAATCGCTACCAAACCACTGGCAAACAAATTACCGGACCATCGGCGGTAGCCTATGGTCGTACCTTACGGTTAACAGGTAATCCCGCCGCTGCTGTACCAGTATTAGAGAGCCAACTGCGGCGTGCCAAAACCCTAGACAGCACAGCTATTAGTACCCGTGCTGAACTAGCGCTAGCATATACTGCTGTGGGCAGGACAAACGAGGCGTTGGCAATTTTACAGCCGTTGCAAGGTAGAGCCGATGCCGTTTTACCCCTAGCGCGTTCCTTGAATGAAATTCGCCTCGCTACAGGTAATACAGCACTGATAGAACCAGTTGCTAATCTTTACCGCCAAGGACTGGCAGCTACTAGCACACCCTCGGTATCTCTACTCCGGGAAGCAGCAGATGTGTTCAGCGGGTTACCAGGTGGACAACAAACCGCAGTCCAAATTTACCGCCAACTTGTTACCCAGACACCCAACGATCGCAGTCTGTTAGTCCAGTTATTGGCTTTAGAAAATCAGTTAGGGCTAATATCGAAAACTGAACTCAAACAGCGATTATTACAAGCAGTACAACCTCTGCCCACAGATCGCGGTCAATTGCAACAATTAGCAACCGCTTTACTGCGACTAGACCCTCCTGACCCTGACTTGTTGCCCATCTACCAAACAGTAGCCCAATCTGGCGTTGATGTCCCATTTTTGAACTTCCGCATTGCTCAGATGTTTATTCAACTGAACAATACACCAGAAGCCAGACGTGCCTTGGCGGCTTATGTCGCCACACCCGACGGTTCTAAAGATTTAGCACCACAATTGCTAGCAGCAGAAATCGAACGCCGGGAAGGTAATTTACAAGCGAGTGCCCAACGCTATGAGGCATTAATTAATAGCGGCTTGGGTGGTAACGATATTATCGGTGCTGCTTTGCGGGGTTTGGCGGGAGTTCGTTTACAACAAAAGCGTCCGGCTGAAGCCCTAGCGGTGTACGACCAACTCATAGCTCGCGATCCGCAAGATCCAACTTTACAATTGGGACGTACTAGTATAGCTTTCCAGGCAAAACGGATTTCCGAATTGGAAGCTGAAGCTGTATTGAACAACTGGTTGCGAACACAACCAATTACCAATGCACCGCCGGAATTATTTAGCTTAGTCGGGGCACTACCAGCAAGTCCTTTGCGGGAACCTTTGTACCTGGCACTCTCCGATCTGGACCCCAACAACACCGCTATTCAACTACGTTTAATACAGGCACTAGCACAGCGCGATCCAGCCTTAGCCAGAGCTAGGGTGCGACAATTGCTGTCTCGTCCTGCTAGCAGCTTATCAAACTTCCTGTTCCAGGGACAGTTAGCACAAGAAGTCAACGATGTTAAAACTGCTAATCGCGTCTACGAAGCAATTTTGGCACAAGACCCCAATAACATAGATGCCCTAGCGGCTATTGGGGGACTGCGATTTAAAGAGCGTCGCTACGACTCAGCACAGCAAATTTACACGCAAGTCCTGGAAATCAAACCAGGAGATGTTGATAGCCGCCGTGCCTTAGCTGATTTGGCTGCCATAGATGACCAACCCCTAGCTGCCCTAGAGCGGTTAGAACGCTTACAAATGGAACAAATGGCTACTGGCACACCCAACCCGCAATTAACAGAGAGGATGCAGCAAATACAAGAAGAATTTCTACGTCGCCGGGGATTTCAACCTCCTTGGGAAGACCCGGTGCGGCGAGGGAATTAGACCCCGCCTTTAAAGACGGGGTATAAATAAATAATGTAGTCTTTAGTTGTTATTTATTACTCCTTTGTGCGTTACCAATTACCAATCATCAATGAATTTGGGCAGACGCGGCGACACAAAGACTTAAATAGGACGCGGCGCAGGATGCACCGCGTTTCCGCTTTAGTAGCTGCTCTCAGTATTATTACTATTAATGGTTGTTCTAAAGTAGACAATTCCCATCAACGGAAACCCGGTGCTATCAAACTACCAAATACGCAAGTGTCGCCGGTAGTAGGTAGCCAACAAACAACAACCGTTGCCAACAGTTCTCTACCTGCAGGAACTGCTCACCAGCGACTACTAGAAGAGAGTTGGGATATATACCGCAAGCAATTTATCCAAGAAGATGGACGAGTGATAGACTTCGAGGCCAGCGATCGCTCCATTAGTGAAGGTCAAGCCTATGCTATGCTACGGGCGGTTATCATCAATGACCCCACAACCTTTGAACTGACCCTGCAGTGGGCAGAAGAAAACCTGAAACGGGAAATTAACGGTAAACGTAGCGATAATCTTTGGGCTTGGAAATGGGGGCGCAACCCCGATGGAAATTGGGGTACTATAGACAGCAACTTTGCCAGCGATGCCGATATAGATGCGGTCACAGCATTGATATTGGCAGCACGGCGTTGGAATAGACCAGATTATCTGGAATTAGCGCGCCTGAAGCTCAAAGATTTGTATGCTCTATCTACAGCTACCGGATCTGGTGGTAAGCGCTATCTCCTGCCTGGTCCGAAAACAGCCTTTGTCACCCCTGCATCTACTCTCCACCTAAATCCTTCCTATTTTGCCCCCTATGCATTTCGCCTATTTGCTCAAATCGACCCAGACCGTAACTGGTTGAGTTTAGTAGAAAGTAGCTACCAAGTACTAGATGAATCAGCCCGGATTTCCCAGGTCGATTTACCTAGTGATTGGATAGCTCTAGATACTAAAACAGGGAAATTTGCTCCCTTACCAGAGTCACACCCCCTCCGAACTTTGTATAGCTTTGATGCTTATCGAGTTTGGTGGCGGGTAGCATTAGATGCTGCTTGGTTCAAATCACCAGAAGCACAGCGCTATTTGCAGCGCCACACCAAATATCTCCGAACCACTTGGCGGCAAAAATCGCGCATTCCAGCGCGCATAGACCTCCAGGGGAAAGCATTGGTGGACTACGATGCTACTTCTCAGTACGCTATGCTTTACTCCGCCATGCAGTTAATCGACTCGCAACTAGCAGACCAAATGTTGCAAACTAAGTTACTGCCAAGATATAAACAGGGGATTTGGGATGATGAATCCGCATACTATACCCAGAATTTAGCTTGGTTAGGGCTGGTGTCACCGGAAGTGATTCCTCAGCGCCTACTTAAACCCAATTAAGACCTCACCCTGAAGGGCGGGAACTATATATAAGTAAATTCACCAATAAATTGACCCATGAAACGTCTGTTTCGTCCCTCTCAATCACCTAAAAAGGCACAAAAAATAGTTTTTACACTGTCTTTTTTGCTGTTCATTGCTGGTATTTTTACTGCCAACCTAGCTCAAGATAAAAGCGACCGCAGTCTTCGGGAACAAGAAGACCAGTTGATTCGCCAGTTTGATCTGCCAAGTACTCCCAGCCGAACTCCGGTCTACAGACCGAAACCTCAGCAAGCACCAGCAAAGCAAGACCCGACCTCTAGACCCCCCAGACGGCAAGCCGAACCATCGCGACCGCGACGAAGAGCGGCAGAAGCACCGGCGGCTAGACCACAAAGGCAACAGCAACAAGAAGCGCCGGCACCACGTCGGCGAAGACCAGCACCAGTGCAACAGGAAGCACCCGCACCACGTCAGCGTCGCCAAGTACCCCAAGTACCCGTAGCCGTACCCGACGATTCCCCAGCACCGCGTCCCAGACGTAGCCAAGCAACTCCAGCTTCACCCACCACCCGCAGCAGAACAACAGAAGAAGCCGAAACCAAAAAATTACAAGCAGAACTCGACAAGATCCCCAGCAGTCAATATGTCATGGAGTTTAACCGCAGCCCGATTGTGGGTAATAGCTTACGCTTGCGGGGTACTTATGGTGTGGGGAGAGTTGCTTTTACCCGTCCCCGTGGGTGGAAGATCCGAGGAGCAAGGGCTGTAATTCGGTTTCAGCACTCCCCAGCATTGTTTGCTAATCGCTCTAACTTAACAGTTCTAGTCAATGGTAAGGGTATTGGAAGTATAGCACTTAACCGCAAACCAAATCAAATTGGGCAAGCGGTGTTAAATATACCACCTAATTTGATTCAAGACTTCAACGTGATCAACCTGGTAGCCCAGCAAAATAACACCCAAAACTGTAGCGACCCTGGTGACGCTACATTGTGGACGGAGATTTTGCCGGACTCGAAATTAATCTTCAGCTACCAGCCACAACCTATACCACTAAATTTCAGTAATTATCCTTATCCATTCTTTGACGACCTGGCATTAGATACCAACCGGATTGTTTACTTACAACCGAACCAGGTAAATCAAGCTTGGTTAACTGCATCTGGGCGTTTAAATACAGCATTCGGGAGACTGGCAGATTTCCGTCCCATGACCACCGACTTGGTACAGGCTATCAACCAGGTAGAAGCCAACGAACGCTTAGCAATCATTGGTACGCCATCGGAACAACCGGCATTAGCATCTTTGGATTTACCCGTACCAGTCTCTGGTAATCAAATTTTGGATCGCAACCGCAATCCCTTACCAGAGGATGTCGGCGTGCTGATGCTAACTACCAACGACGACGGCAGCGTCCCTATTTTAGTTGCTACAGGTAATGGAGCAGAAGGGGTTGCTAAAGCAGTACAATTTTTAACCCAGCCTGATGTGAAAAAAATGGGTACAGGTCAGGTAATCTTAGTCGATAAACTCAAAGATGTCCCCTCCCCATCACCTCGTAAATGGCCGAGGTTTTTGCCAGAAAAAAATAGCTTTAAGCTGAGCGACATCAAAAAAGACCCGACAGACAAACCCGTTAAAGATATTACCATCCGTGGTTCCAACGCCCAGCCGGTGGAATTTGATTTTCGTGGCTTACCGGATGACAGATTTTTACGCGGTAGTTCCATGAACCTGGTCTACAGCTACGGTCCCCAAGCAAATCCCAGAACCTCAGCGGTGGAAGTGCTACTAGATGGAGTGTTTATTGGTGGTGCCCGGTTAACCTCAGAATCCGGAGAATCGCGGAAAAATCTCAGGGTAGACTTACCAGCCAACTTAATTAAACCCAACTCGAAAATTGAGATATACTTCCGCTTAAACTCCAAAGAACCCTTTGACAAACAAAAGTGCATTCTACCACCCATAGAACAGCTCTCTGGGACAGTTCACGCCGAAGAAACCACCTTTGACCTGAAGCGGGAAACTTCTGTACAACTACCAGACCTGGAACTGATGCAATTTGGGTTCCCCTTTGCAGCACCGCAAGATTTATCAACTACGGCGGTTGTGGTGCCAGAAAAACCCACAGATACCGATATATTGACAATGCTGGCTTTTAGCGAACGCTTGGGACGCCTTAGTCAGTCAGATTCTGTGAAATTAAATGTTTACCAAGCTAACGAATTACCCGAAGAAGCCAAAAAAGCCCAGAACTTGGTTGGTATCGGCGTCCGGCAAAAATTCCCATTTCCAGAACTGACTAATTCTAAAGGTTTTAACATAGGCGAAGCCTTTTCCCGTTCCACAGCCGACAGTTCAATCCAAACCTTGCCAGATGGCGAAGGTATGATTAAGCAAATTATGTCTCCGTGGAATGGTAATCGTGTACTATTAGCCCTCACCGCCCAAACAGATGCCGGTTTAGACAGAGTGCGACAAATTATCTTAAAAGACCCTTGGTTCTTCCAAATCCGGGATGATACGGTACTGATTAGCAGTAACCAGCAAGAGCCTGCTGCCTATGACCCGGATGCTTATAGACTAGACTTTTTCCGGAATGCACCAGAACGTCGTCGTGTGGAAGAAACCAATCCCCTAAGCAAAGCATCGCGATTTTTACAGGATAACTGGGTGTTATTACCTGTAGGGATTTTGGGTCTAGGATTACTGCTTTATGGTGTCAGCCAGATTTATCTCAAGCGTACTAACGTCCAAGACAAAAAGTAGCAATAGGGTTGGGGTAATAGCTAATAGTTTTTATTACCCATTCCCCATTACCGTTTACCAAAGCCGAATTAAACACTAAAAACTACTAATAACTACGTAAATGTCTTTATTGAGATTCCCTCGTGGGGGAGGCGGTCGTAAGCTTCCCGATCCAACCAGGTTAATTGTTGATACCACACCCAATTTTTTTGACCGTGCTTTAGGACGGTTGGGCTTGGGACATTTAAAGTGGATAGTTGTCCTACTGTTGCTGCTGTCTGTACCCCTGATAGTTACGCCCGTAACGGTGGAACAACAGTGGTATGTGGCTATATTTCTGGTGATTATCGGTCAGATGGTCTTGCGGGCTGAAGAAAAAGAACAATCAGCCCAGACGAGCGAGTATTTACACTTGTTTTTGGCATGGCTGAGTATAGTCACAACGTTGCGTTACTTGTACTATCGCACGATGTACACCCTCAACCTCGATGGCTGGTTGAATGCTTTTGCCTGTTTTCTGCTATTTGCGGCGGAGTTGTATGCGATTCTGACTCTGGTGCTGGCATATTTTCAAACCCTGAAAATTCAAGAACGCCAACCACCAGACATGTCTAAAATTCCCCACGATCAATGGTATAAAGTTGATATTTACATCCCAACTTACAACGAAGACGTAGAACTGATCCGCAAGACAACATTGGCGGCAATGGCAATAGAATACGCTGATGACAAAAAGCAGGTTTACGTCCTCGATGATGGGAGAGCCGAAAGGTATCCTAAAACCGACCCCCGCTACGAACAAGCTAGAGGACGCCAGGAACAATTGCGGCTGATGTGCGAAGAATTAGGCTGCATCCACATGACGCGCGGTGATAACTCCCACGCTAAAGCTGGTAATATCAACACAGCTTTTCGCAAAACTGAGGGCGATTTAGTACTAATTCTCGACTGCGACCACATTCCATCCAAGCAAATTCTGATGGAAACAGTGGGTTTCTTTTATGACTTGAAAGTTGCCTTTGTGCAAACCCCCCACTGGTTCTACAATCCCGACCCCTTCGAGCGGAATTTGCTGACTAGGGGTAAAATTCCCGTGGGTAATGAATTATTTTATAAAGTACTGCAAAAAGGTAATGATTATTGGAACGCTGCCTTTTTCTGCGGTAGTGCAGCGGTGATTCGCAAAAAATACGCCCTGGAAGTTGGGGGTATTGCGGTAGAAACAGTAACTGAAGATTGTCACACGGCATTAAGATTACATTCCCTGGGTTATAGGTCGATTTACTACGACAAAGTTATGGTTGCTGGTTTGGCACCAGAGACATTTGCTTCCTATATGGGTCAACAAGTCCGCTGGGCTCGGGGTATGGCGCAGATTCTGCGAATCGAAAACCCAATGTTTAACCGCAAGCTAAAGTTAAACATTTCCCAACGGATTTGTTATTTAAGTGCGACCAGCCACTTTTTCTATGGTTATCCCCGGCTAGTCTATGCGATCGCTCCAACTCTGTTCTTGTTGTTTGGAATTAACCCGGTTCAAGGTTTGGGTATGGAAACCCTAGCCTATGCCTTACCACACATTTTGCTAGCACTCAACACCAACCATATTATCTATAAAAAAGTCCGCTTCTCCTTCTGGAATGAGATTTTTGAATTTGTGATGGCCTTCCAGTCGGGATGGGTAACGCTATTGGCACTAATTAACCCGAAAATGGGTACTTTTAACGTAACAGACAAGGGTGTATCTATTAGCAAACGCATCTTTGACTGGCAATCGATGCGGAATCTGGTAATTGTCACCGCTTTGGTTGTCATCGCATTAATTGCAGTCCCCTTCTGGTTATTATTACGTCCAGAGGACTGGCAAGCGGTGGTGGTTAACGCTTTATGGTGTATCTTTAACTTGATTTTGCTCGTCGCTGCTTTGTTGGTTGGTTTTGAACAGCCACAAATGCGTGTAGCACACCGTTTGGATCGCCGCTTAGGGGTGACAATTTACAGTGGTGATACAGTATTGCAGGGCGAAACAGTCAATGTATCCGAAACTGGTGCCCTGATTGCCTTAGATAGTTGGCCTAACTTACCAGATGAGATTGAACTGGAGGTCCGGGGTGACTATAGTGCCAAAGTCTTACTTACAGCCCGGATTATCCGGGGGACACCTGTAGACAACAACAAAATGAATTTGGCAGTGGATTTTGTCAATCTTAGCCCGAAACAGGCAGATGATTTAGTCTTGGTCTTATATTCTGATGTCAGGGAATGGTATTCCCAGGAAAGGAAGCTCGTAGACCGACCTCTAGCATCTTTTGGCTTTCTTGCCACCGGTTTTTTACGTGCTTTACGTGACTTCCAAGCTGACGGTAACAAAAAGGTACGCAAGCGTGTCAGTGCCCCTGCCCAACTTTACTGGGATGGCAATTTCTTTGCCGGGACAACCAAGGAAATGGGTGTGAGCAGTTTGCTGGTGGAATTAGACGGTAGTGCGATGTCAGGGGATAAAACTCTACAGGAGCAGGACTTGCATACTATGCAATCAGCTAAACCACTAGTGGGTTTGCTCTTATCTCGCGACGTTCAAGATCCATCCCCGACCCGATTTTTGGCGCAAATTATCTCTGTGCATATGGATTCTAACAACCGGATTGTCATGGAGTTAAATTTCCCCGATCAGTACAAGCGGCGTCAATCAGGAAAAATCAAACAATTACTGGCCGCGCTTTAGTCAGTAGGGTGTGTTAGCGCTTCGCTAACGCACCATTTTCAAGGCTAGGGTGCGTTACGACGTTCCGTCTAACACACCCTACAATACTAATGTCCAAACATCCTCTGATGCGTTACGCTTCGCTAACGCATCCTACAGTTTCTTTTAACTGCCCCACAATGTAAAATAGCGATTTGAGCGTTTAATAAGCAGGGGTGGCGGACAAAATTCTCTTATCTCGCTGTTCCTATATTACGAGGCATCTTGTAACTGGGCAGTACGTACTGATACCTGCTGTCTTTGATTGCCCCGTTGGACTGTGATTTGCATTACCTGACCTATGCGAGTATTTTCGACAATATTCTGCAACTGTTCGGCACTGGTAATGGCTTGTTTGTCAATTTGAACAATGACATCGCCACGACGAATTCCTGCTTGGACGGCGGGAGAGTTGTTTAAAACACGCACCACTAATACACCATTAACTTCGGGAATTTGAATTGGGGAATTGGGGTCGGTGTTATTTTGCTTTGCTAACTGGGGTGTTAAAGTTAGCATCTGCACGCCTAAGTATGGGTGAGCAACTGTTTGTCCTCGTTCCAATTGGGATGCAATAGCTTTGGCTTTGTCGATGGGGATAGCAAATCCAATACCCATAGCATCAGCACGAATAGCAGTATTGATACCAATTACTTCCCCTTGGGCGTTTAATAATGGACCACCAGAGTTACCAGGGTTAATAGCGGCGTCAGTTTGAATAAAGTCCAAGCGTTTGTCAGGAATACCGACTTGAGCGCTGGAACGCTTGAGGGTGCTGACAATTCCCAAGGTAACTGTGTTATCAAATCCTAGAGGGTTGCCGACAGCGATCGCCCAGTCTCCCACCTGTACATTAGCAGAAGAACCTAGGGAGGCGACGGGTAAATCACCACCTGCATTAATCTTGACTACTGCTAAATCTGTGACTTCATCGACGCCCATGACTGTACCATCAAAGGAACGTCCATCTTTGAGGCGGACTGTGACGCGATCGGCTTGGTCAACTACGTGAGCATTGGTGAGAATTATACCACTGCGGTCAATAATAAACCCAGAGCCTAAACCGCGCAACTGTTCTGCTGGCAATTGTCGCGGCATAGTGTCACCAAAAAAGCGGCGGAAAAACGGATCGTCAAACATCGGGTCGAGGCGGCGCGTTACTGTGCGTTCAGTATCAATCCTTACTACTGCTTGTCCAACGCGATTTACTGCAGCAGTCACAAAACTGCTACTACCAATAGCCGCTGTAGCGGGAGATTGCCTTTGGGCTAGTTGTTGTGAAGTATCATTTGTTAAAAGATTAGGTGCGGGTTCTGCTTGAGAAGGTGCAACCTGGAGACTAGTAACTGTTAACACAACTCCTAAAACAATTGCCAACACATGGGTACTGAGTTGGCGTATAGACGGTGGAAGTTTGGGAATTTGCATAACACCAACCGGGGTTTTTTGACCAATAACGAACTACACAAACATTTTGGCAGTTTATGATAGTCAGCGACGTTATGACTAGATGTCGGGTTTCACACCAGCTAACAGAGCAATACCACGACAGTATTTTTTGCAATTAGTCATCTTAAATCAGTGTAGGCTAGGATCTTATCTATTCCTGCTGTTGTTATTGCCCATGACTGTTTCTAATAACTTAGATGATGAATTTTTGTCCCTGAACGAAAACGACGCAGATTGTCCTAGCCAAACCGAGCATACTCATAAGCATGGAGACTCAGAACATTCTCACGTTCATAGTGAAGAATCTTTGCGGCGGATTGTCAATCGATTGTCGCGAATTGAGGGACATATTCGGGGTATAAAGACAATGGTGCAGGAAAGTCGCCCCTGTCCGGATGTGTTAGTGCAAATTGCTGCAGTGCGTGGTGCGCTGGATCGGGTAGCGCGGTTAATTTTGGATGAGCATTTAACTGAGTGTATTGCTAGGGCTGCCAAAGAAGGGAATATTCAGGTAGAGATTGAGGAGTTAAAGACGGCTTTGGATCGGTTTTTACCCTAGGGTGCAAAAAACTGTTAGCTCACCCAAAGGTGTGCCAGTGTTGTGCTTTATGTCCCAAAGTTGACGTGAATAGCCTCGCAAATAGGTAAAAATAGCCAAAGAGGAAAGGCGGCTTTGGGCTGATTTTTACCTAAGTTTATCTGTATTTATGCGGTGCTTATTTAACACATACTTGAAGTGTGGAAAACACCAGCTAGAAACAGGAAGTGTCCGAAAAATTGGGGCTATTGATATATAACCTTACAGAGTAATAGTATATCAAGATACATAATTATCCTATAAGTCGTAGAGGCAGATACTCACAAATCAAACAAAGAGGATTGTCATATTTGGGGGTCTGATAGTATTGTGCCCCTACGACTTACATCCTAAGAAATACCCCTTTGTGTTGACTAGAAGGGTTGAACAATTGATTAGATTTGTCGCCGTTTAGGGCTGACTGAGGGTATTTGCTTAGACTCGTGAAACAGGTATATTCTCATCAGTACTATCCCTAATGTGCTGCCCTAGTATTTATGATATTAGTTATTGATATATAGATTGAAAACCATGTATAAACATGCGATCCCCTGGCGACAGACTTTAGTTAACAACCGTTAAATTATCGAGAGTATAGAGATGTTAAATGTAATAAATAATTTAGGAGTATTGCTAAAAAGATAACCCAAAAGAAATAGATTTCCGAAATTTGTGAATATTTTGTTGTAATTATCTATAAAAGACATATTTACATGTCAAAATTAATATAGGTGTCTCAGGAGGGTGGGGCAATGTTATTTGGGGTAGCACAAGAGGTATGCCAGGGTGAGAAGTACACCATAGAGAAAGTTTTGGGTGAGGGTGGGTTTGGTATAACCTATCTAGCCAATGACAACAAGGGTAATCGATTTGTGATTAAAACGCTGAATCACAGAATGCAACGCGGTCATAAGTTTGCTCAACGTCAAGAAGACTTCTTAAATGAAGCCCTGCGGTTAGCAAAATGCGCCCACCCTTACATTGTGCAATTTTATGAAGTATTCCAAAACGATGGTCTGTGGTGCATCGTAATGGAATATATTCCGGGGGAAAATCTAGGTAGTTTGATTAACAAACGGGGTGCTTTATCAGAATCTGAAGCCCTAATTTACATTAAACAAATTGGTGCAGCATTAATTCATTGTCACAGCAAACATGTTTTGCATCGAGATGTGAAACCGGAAAATATTATGCTGCGAAAAGGGAAATTTGGGAATAATCCACCCTTAGAAGCTGTATTAATTGACTTTGGCATGGCACGGAAATATACTTTTGACCATGTAGACAGCCACACACCAATTTGTACTCCTGGTTTTGCCCCGATTGAACAGTATTTTGAAACCTGGAAACGCGGTGATTATACAGATGTTTATGGCTTGGCAGCAACTCTATATGTATGTTTAACAAATACTGTGCCTATATCGGCGGTCGAGAGGGCTGAAGAAGTTATTAACAGGCACAAAAGTGACCCGTTGGTGCCACCAAAACGCCTCAATCCTCATATTAGTGACAGGGTAAATGATGCAATTTTGTCCGGGATGGAATTAGAGGCACATAATCGTCCTCAGACAGTGCAGGAATGGTTGGGATTGCTGCCACAGAAACCCTCAGTAACAGATGTTCAACTCCCGTCTAATGTGCCAAACGACCTGTTAACGCGAAACCCTATTCACCCAGAAGTGCGGGAGGTAATTAGCAATCAAGATTTATCAACCAAGCATTGGGTTTCTCATCCTGCAGCACCTTTAGTTCCCAGTCTTCCAGCGGATGATTTAAATGGTGATGATTTGAGTTCCAGTGTAAACATTAATTACCGCCGGTTGCGAGATTTACTGGCAGCTAAAAAATGGCAAGCTGCAGATGAAGAAACCCTTGCGGTGATGCTCAAAGTAAGTGGAAGAGAAAAGGAAGGCTGGTTAGATATCGCTTCGATTAACAACTTTCCCGCCACTGACCTGGGTACCATTGACCGATTGTGGGTAAAATATAGCGATGGGCGCTTTGGGTTTAGCGTCCAAAAAGGGATTTGGCAAAGCGTTGGTGGTAAACGTAACGCTGATTATTCCATCTACGCTAAGTTTGGCGATCGCGTCGGTTGGCGTTTAGACAACCACTGGTTATCATATTCAGAACTTTGCTTTACGACAGATGCTCCCCTAGGACACCTACCGTCTCCCACGACTGCAAAGCTTTCGGGTTTCGTGGGGACGCATCATGTGATTTTTCAACTGCATTATATGGGTCTGTTTTCTCGAATTGCGGCTCGTAAATCTTGATTTGTCTGGTTAAATTGGTCTAAAACCTGTGGGTTGTGGGGTGTTTAATCCAGACACGATACCTCTGTGCAACCACTGATAGCTAAATTTCCTGCACAGCAACACTGACATCAGGAGATTTCCACAGGGAAATCATCCCATCGTCCCCAAGAATCACTTCACTTTGATAATCGTCCTCGGTGGGTTCTCAGAGGATGTTAAATTGACGGTTTACTAAGTTTAACACCCAATAATCAGCAATTATAGAATCGAGATAATTTTTTTCTTTCACCTCACAATTATTTTTCAAGGTACTATCCACCATTTCCGTAATCAAATAAACTTCTTCTGCTTTCGGATGATGCTCAACTGAATCATCCGCAAAACTTAATACTTTTTAACATTTTTTGTAACCAGTTTCTTAAGGTTAAACCCTTCTTGGGAATCAAGCAGCAAAACTACTGGTGATTGTATGGTTGTATGTATTATACTGAGCTTAATTTGGGTGCTAAGACTATTTTTTTGATGTTTTCATCACATACTTTTCTCTAAAAGTATCAAAACATACCTCCGAAAAAATTTATCCACAATCACTTTATTACTCATTAATCATTAAGACATGAAAATGAGCAATAAAACAGTGAGTAATTTGATGATAAAAGATACACTGACAAATCAAGACAGAGATGAGGTAAACTGTCATGAATTCTTCAGATAATGACAATAATTCCCTAGAAAGACGCGAACGTCTAGTCCGGGAAATAGAAACAGAATTGCGATTACGAGAGTTAGAAGCTGAAATTAATCCGGTAAATCAAACAATTCATAAAACAGTAAAGCATCAGCCAAAAGAATCAAGAAAAATTTGGCTTCAAAAAGCTGTACTAGGATTAAAGTTGTTAGCGGTTGGAGTTTTAGCCCTTGTTGCTGCGAAATTGGCGTCATTTTTGGCAGCAGCAATTATTATTTTAACCTTGATGTTTGTCTCTTACAAACTTTTCTTCAGTTCTGAGAAAAAATCATAAAATGGAGGAATTAATAAGCATGAATTATCAAGTAGAATCTGGTAGATTTCTCAATGATTTAGAGCGCTTTGCTGAAGTACGCAGTCAGATAGGAGCTTGTTTAAATAACATAGCAGACACAATTGAGAAAGCTGAAATCATCGGAGACAGCACATCAGGTAAACTAAGTTTAGAGAGAGATATTGAAGATATTAGAGTGGCGGGAAAAAATCTCCGCACGGGTGTATTTCGTCTGTTAGTTTTGGGGGATATGAAGCGAGGAAAAAGTACATTTCTTAATGCTTTGATAGGTGAAAGATTATTACCGAGTGATGTCAATCCTTGTACAGCAGTTTTAACAGTTTTACGCTATGGAGCCGAAAAGAAAGTAACTGTTTATTTTCATAATGATAAAAAACCACAAGAATTGGATTTCCAGACTTTTAAGCATAAGTATACGATTGACCCAGCAGAAGCCAAGAAACTCGAACAAGAAAAGCAACAAGCATTTCCGGATGTAAATTATGCTGTAGTTGAATATCCCCTACCACTGCTAGAAAAAGGCGTGGAAATTGTTGATAGTCCGGGATTAAATGATACGGAATCACGCAATGAACTATCCCTAGGATATATTAATAATTGCCATGCCATTCTGTTTGTATTGCGAGCTTCTCAACCTTGTACTTTAGGTGAAAGACGCTATTTGGAAAATTATATTAAAGGTAGAGGACTGACAGTTTTCTTCTTAATCAACGCTTGGGATCAGGTAAAAGAATCATTAATTGACCCAGACGATCCAGAAGAATTACAAGAAGCAGAAGAGAGACTAAGGCGAGTTTTTCAAGCTAACTTGGCAGAATATTGCTATGTAGATGGACATAATATCTATGAGGAACGAGTATTTGAATTATCCTCAATTCAAGCATTGCGAAAAAGATTGAAAAATCCTCAAGCTTCTTTAGAAGGGACTGGTTTTCCTGAGTTTATGGGAGCGTTAAATACTTTTCTCACCAGAGAAAGAGCAATAGCAGAACTGCGTCAAGTGAGAACATTAGCGAGAACTGCAGGTGATCGCACCCAGGAAGCTATTGACAGACGCATTCCCTTGCTTGACCAAAGTATTAACGAATTAAAACAAAAAATTGATTCCGTAGAACCGGAATTTAACAAACTTAACAGTATTCGCGACCAATTTCAACGAGAAATTAGAAGCACTAGAGATAGTGAAGCAAGAAAAATTGCCGAGTCTTTTCGCACTTACGTTTTAAATTTAGGAAATACCTTTGAAAGCGATTTTCTGCGCTATCAGCCGGAATTAAATTTGTTTGATTTCTTGAGCAGTGGTAAACGGGAAGCATTTAATGCTGAACTGCAAAAAGCCTTTGAACAATATATCACTGATAAATTTGCGGCTTGGACTTTAAGCGCTGAAAAAGACTTAACTACAGCTTTTACTCAACTTTCCAGAAGTGCTGCACAGTATGGCGCTTCCTACAGTCAAGTCACAGACAAAATCACAGAAAAACTCACGGGAGAAAAAGTCAAAGTTAATCCCCATAATACTATGGAAGATGATAATTCTCCCGCCTGGGCAAAATGGGCAATGGGACTGTTATCTTTGTCGAGGGGAAACTTCGTTGGTTTTGCTATGGCTGGTGCAGGTTTTGATTGGAAAAACATCTTATTGAACTACTTCACAGTCATCGGAATTGGTGGGATGCTGACAGCAGTTACGGGTATTTTTCTCGGTCCTATTGGCTTTGCTTTAATAGGTTTAGGTGTCGGCTTTCTACAAGCAGATCAAGCACGGAAGGAATTAGTCAAAACTGCTAAGAAAGAGTTAGTAAAATATCTACCGCAAGTAGCACAAGAACAATATCCAATTGTTTATGATGCGGTGAAAGAGTGTTTTGATGTTTACGATAATGAAGTCAGCCAACGGATAAATGATGATATTAAATCGCGCAAATCTGAGTTAGACAACTTGCTCAACCAAAAGCAAAATCGCGAAATTAATCGCGATACTGAATTAAAACGGTTGGAAAAGTTGAAGTCAGATGTTTTTGTTGAATTAGGGAAAATAGAGAAAGTGTACAAAGATTTATTAGCCGCCTATAGTTAAAGAAACCTGATATCAAGTTCGGCTAAATATCCATAAATCTTGTAGGAGCAGGTTTAACAAGATATCTAGGACAGGATACTAATATGTGGGGTAAACCTGCCCCTAGGATAATGTGATTATTCCCATGCACATCATACCCCTAATTTCCTCCTAATTTGGGGGTTAAGGCTCATATATCAAAAAGGAAAATATGCAACGAATGAACAAAAATTATCAGCAACTTGCTGACGCTCTAAAATCAGCCTCCCAATTACTGGATTTATCCGCTAAATCTCAATTGTATAAAGATGTAATATCGATTGACAATCATCTCAACAATCCTAATTTTAGAATTGCCGTATTTGGTCCATTTAATCATGGTAAATCTACCCTTCTTAATGCCATCCTGGGAAATCGGACTTTACCAATTGATTTAATTCCCACTACAGGTGCAGCAATTACTGTCAAGTACGGGAGTGATTTACGGACTCGAATTATGTTGGTAGATGGGACAGAAATCTATCGGAGTGGGACAGATATTTTAAAGAAATTTGCCATTTTAGATGGTGAGAGAAGGATGCGAAGTGATGTTGTATCTGTGGAAGTTTTCTGTTCCCATCCCCTTTTAGACACTGGGGTAGAGTTTATCGATTTACCAGGAACCAATGATAGAGAAGAACAGGATAATTTAGTCCGCGACCAACTTTTGAGTGCAGATTTAGTAGTGCAACTGTTGGATGCGCGTAAGGTAATGACTTTAGGTGAGCGGGAAAACCTGCGTGATTGGTTATTAAATAGAGGTATTAAAACAGTTATTTTTGTTGCTAATTTTATTAACTTACTTGACCCCGAAGAGCAAAAACAAGTCCAGAATAGGCTACGATTTGTAGCTGAAAGTTTTCGCGCTGATTTACCTCCTGCTTTTAGTAATTTATATCGCGTTGATGCTTTACCCGCTTTACGAGCAAGGCTAAAAGGTGATGTCGCAGCGGCTAGTGCTAGTGGGTTAGTGGCTTTTGAAACAGCACTCCAAAATATTGTTGAAATGTTTCAAAAAAATCCTGGTAGTGTGCGCTTACCAAGAGTGGAAAACATTGCATCTCAACTGCAACGTTCATCCAAAGCACACATTGACTATTTGAAGGGTGAAATCCAAGAATTTGATAAGAAAAGCAAAGCTAAAAATGATATTAAACAACGCGCTCAACTATTAATTAAGCAAGGATTTTCTAAGAGTGTCGCAGATTTGCGTGATTGGCTAGATTTGCGTAACTTACAGAATAAATACCAAACTGACGCAGCTTTAGCATTAGCACAAAATAACTTCAAAAATTGGGAAAATACCGCCTTTAAAAAAGACTTATTAGACTTGCAATTAGCCGTTTCTAAATGGCTGGAACAAGCTTATGAATTCTTCAAGGCAGAAAAACCAACAGATTTATTAATTCCTTTTCCTAGCGAACCAAAAGTAACTCTACCAAATAAAGTAAACAATTCTAAAGATTTAAGCGAACCGGGTGCTATAGCAGTTGGTGGTGGTATTGGTTGGTTGCTAGGTGGCCCAGTAGCAGCTGCTGTCGCGGCCAGTATTAGCTATATAGTCAACAAAAATGTCCAACAGCAAGACGAAAAAATAACTACCGAATCCTATGAGCGTCAGATAGCAAAAATTTGTTTAGATGCTGTTGATGATTATTTGCAGCACTTGCATACACAAGGCTTATCTATATTAACTGAATATGAAATAAAAGCTGGAAAAGTAATGGAGTTTCAATTACCTCCAGAACCTCTAGAAATTATCAAAAAAAGAGATAAATTACAGCAGTTGCAATCCGGGTTAAATAAATTAAATCGAGAATTAGAAAAACATCTCGGAATTTCTATTTCCTCAGAATATCAAATAGAAATTGAAACACCAAAACGACACAATACCCAGTCGGTGTATCGTTCCTCTGGAACAGGATTTAAAGAAGACGTGGGAACCCGCAGAATTGGAGAAACTCCGAAAGTAGAAGAAAAGGGTACAACTGCAGAAAAAGACAAGCGAAACGTCAACGTCTCACCCCCTAAAAGCGAAACTACTTCTCCTCCCCCACCAAAAAATTTAGAAGCGAAATTTCGCGCTTGGGAATTGGATGAGGAAATAGCGCGGATGAAAGTAGATATGGGTATACCAGGTGGACAAACTCAAAAGCAACAGAATACTGCGAAAAGTCATAAACAAACAAACACACCTAAAACCCAAGTAGATAAGGAAAAAATTCATCGCGCTTATACAATTTTGGGTTTAAAATCCGATGCTTCCCCAACGGAAGTGAAACAAGCTTATCGTAATTATGTGAAAAAATACCATCCAGATTTGTTTGTTAACCAGCCGCAATTACTAAAAAAAGCTGAGGAGAAAATGCGATTGGTTAATGAAGCTTATACGCTTTTATGTGAGAAAAATAATTGATTATCAATAATACCCCTCTTTCCCTCCGTAGACGGGGGGAAGATAGAGGAAAAACGTTTATTTATTTTTCCCTCTGTGGTTCAAGTTTAATAATTCCTCTCTTGGCCTTCTTCGCATCTTGGCGGTTCAATAATAAAGGGTGGACATTGCCCACCCTAAAATTAACATCGATTACTTATTCGGCTGAGGAGTCATCCGCAAGTAAGGCTTAATTTCTTCATAACCTTTGGGGAATTTTTCCTTTAGCACTTCGGGGTCTTTTAGCGAGGGGACGATAACGCAATCATCACCATCTTTCCAGTCTGCAGGAGTCGCTACACTGTAGTTGTCAGTCAATTGCAGAGAATCAATCACCCGCAGAATTTCATCAAAATTGCGTCCGGTGCTGGGAGGATAGGTAAAGCTGAGACGCAGTTTCTTGTTATTGTCTATGATGAACACAGAACGCACAGTTACAGTAGCAGCGGCGTTGGGGTGTATCATATCGTAAAGTTCCGAAACTTTACGGTCTGGATCTGCCAAAATAGGGTAGTTTAGTGTTGTGTTTTGGGTTTCTTCAATATCGCCAATCCAACCCTTGTGAGACTCCACATCATCAACACTCAGAGCGATAACTTTCACATTGCGCTTGTCAAATTCCGGCTTCAGCTTCGCAACGGTGCCTAATTCGGTGGTGCAAACAGGGGTATAGTCAGCAGGGTGAGAGAACAGCACAACCCAGCTATCCCCAGCCCATTCATAAAAATTAATATCTCCTTCGTTGGAGGCTTGAGTAAAGTTGGGTACAGTGTCACCTAATCGCAGAGACATGTTGCTTCCTTGGTTAAGTATTGATATTTCGCCTACTTTGCAATCATGACATAAAACTCCGGTTTACCGAGCGGAGTTTAGATGTTTTTACAAAATTTATAGTTGATTGGTAACAAGTAAGTCACAAACCAGGGCAAAAATGGCGACATCCCCAGCTAAATAATGGTATCGCTTTTCCAATGGAATCCGAAGCGGATATATTCTCACAGAACTGAAGAACATGTTTAAACCCGCCGATATTGCTGATATGCTGCAATCATTTGCCGTGCGATCGCATCCCAGCTATAGTTTTTCAAGGCATATTCTTGAGCATTTAATCCCCGTCGCTGACGTTCTTCAGGATGATCTAATGCATACTTAATTAAATTTGTCAATACCTCTACATCCGTTGTACCCACCCAACCAGACTCGCTGTCTTGCACTTCTTGACAAATATGTACCTGGTCAGAGATTACCACAGGTGTACCTGCAACCATCGCCTCAGCTACAGCAATCCCAAAGTTTTCATAATAGGAAGGTAAAACAAATATATCAGCCGCTTGCAACAAAGCTGCTTTTAGTTCCCCAGTCACAAATCCAGTAATTGTAGTGTGCGATCGCAACGGTGAAGCTTGAATTTGCCATCGTATCTTTGCTTCATAATCTGAATCTTGGGGATTACTTCCCGCCATTATAAAGTGAAATTTTACCCCTTCAGCTAATAGTTTTTCCAACGCTGGAATCAGCAAATCCAAACCCTTTTTTGGGTCTATTCGCGACATAAAAAGTACAATCGGCACATAACACGGATTTGAACGGGGATGCACGGATAAATGGTTTTCTACATCAGCATTCATAAACTGAAACTCAGAACGCAAGAGTAAACTCATCCGCGCATCTGTGCTATCCGTGTTGTGCTGAACTCCCAAAGGAATCACCAAATCCCGCGTAGCAACACCAAATTTTACTGATACTTTTGCTTCTTGTTTGCTAGTAAAATGAACTGCCGCAGCACCAGCTAAATTTGCTCGTTCTATCAGAGCAACATAAAGCTGTTTTAATTGCTTTTTTTTGCGTAAATCCGCTGGATCAAGTGTACCCAATGGACGCAAAATATAAGGCAAATTTTTCTGACAACATACCCAAGCCGCTGCACTACTTACAGGAGAAAATAAAGCATGAATATGAGCTATATCAAACTCTTGAACATGACGATTTAACCACTGTAATAAATCCAGAGAAAATTTATAGCGACGAAACGGCGAACAACGGAAATAAACTATCTTATAACCTTCTTGTTCTATGGGAATATTTAATGGTACATCTAGCGGTTCTTGACCTGTATCTCCATTACTATTAGTTGTGAGAACCGTAACTTCAACACCCTGACTTACCAATGCAGGTGCTAATCCAAGTACCATTTGACTGGGACCACCGTAAATTAAAGAAATGGAAGGAACAATTTGTAGTATTCGCATTCTTTAGTCATTAGTCATTAATAAAAAATTAAAATGATTTTGGCAGTCCTGCTTGCTTCAAAACTGCGTTTGCTGTATGACGTGACTTGATAGAAGTGTCTACGACAAAACGACGGTCTGTAATTGGACTGTACCAGATTTCATGGTCGCCTTTGCCTTGTCGTTCAAAGTAGCAACCAGCTGCAGAAAGAATTTTTTTCAACTCAGGAGTAAAAGATGCACCCATCTATTAAGCTACCTCTATCAACTCTTGTCGATGGCTAGTTAACTCAAAAGCGATAGAACCTACATAGTCAGGAGGTACAATATTATTGAGAAGAAGTAGCTCGGGAATCATTTCTCGAAGCTTTTGCGTAAGCACCTCAATCGTAGAAGCTTCAGTCACTAATCCGGGCACATCTTCGCTAGTTGCAATCCAAACTTCCGCTTCTGAGTCCCAAAATGCTTGCACATTAAATGTTATTTGTGTCATGATTTTACCGAATTATTTAATAGTTCTTGATAAAATTCAAACTGTTGCTTTGCAAGTGCTTTATTTGTATATTCTAACATCGCTTTTTCATAACCAATTTCCCCTAAGTTTTCAGCTAGACCTGAATCATTCATTAACCTATATAAACAATTAGCAAGTGCTTGAGCATCACCTTCAGGAAATACCAAACCCGCATCACCAATCACATGGGGAATTTCCCCAGAGTCAGAACCAATCACAGGTACTTGACAAGCCATCGCTTCAATTAATACATGACCAAATTGTTCTTTCCAACCCACAGCAGTTAAAGTTTTAACCTGATAATTGGTTTCTGAAGGTAACACCAAAGTACTCATTAAATTAATGAAATTAGGAACTTGGTCGTGGGGGACGCTTTCGAGTAAAATCACACGGTCTGTAATTTGATATTCGGCTGCTTTTTGCAATAACTCTTCCCGTAAAGTACCCCGACCTAATAACAGCAACTTCCAAGGTTTATCAGATAAACGTTTTACCGCCTCTAAAAGCGTCATTAAACCCTTTTCTGGAACAAATCTCCCGACAAAACCGATGACAAAATCTCCCGGATTAATTCCTAATTGCTGAGCAAATTCTGGTTGTGCTTGGGGTTTAAATAAACTTTCGTCAACCCCTAACTGGGGCATGATTTTAATACTTCCTTGATATCCTCTTTGTCTTAAAACATCTGCCCCATCCTGATTTCCCGAAATAATCCCATCAGTGAAACGCAGGTTGTATGACTCTAATAAAGAAATTGGAAATTTCAGTTCATAAGGTAAATTCCACCAAGTAAAAAATACATTTTTTGCCTGAAGTCCTAAAAGCCGATTTAAAGTAATCATCTGAGCATAAGCCAGACTTTTAGCACCCTGTTCAACCTGGATAATATTAGGACGAAATTTCTGTAATAAAGCTATTAAATCAGCCCCAAAACTCAGCAGACCTTGATGATTTTGACTAAAATTAGAAACAGGAACTATCCGAAACGAACCTTCATCGCGATATTCAGTTTCAATAATTTTACTTTGTACTCCCGCAGGATTCCAGCGCTTAGGAACTACAACCGTCACCTCAATTTCCGGTTTTAGCTTAGCCAATTCCCGTAATTTTTCACAATTAAGGTCAACAATATAAGTATGACTGGCAACTAAAATTTTCATATAATTATAATTTAGCTAAAAATAGCTTAACCATCTGTGTTTATCTGTGTTCATCTGTGGTCAATTTTCCCCCAGCTTATCCAAACGCGAGTAAATCTGACCATCATTCCAAACAGACTGAATAACAGTCCCCAACGCTTTAAAAAATCCCAAAATATAAAACACAGCGCGAGTCAAAATTTTGATAGGAGAACCGCTTTTATAGCAAGGAGGATGTCCAAGGACGTGACAATCGAATAACCGAGCAAATAGACGAAATGCTTGGCTAATAGTCAGGTTTTTCAAACCCATTAAAAAATGATTGTGGTAAAAAGTTACTTGATACTGTAACGAGCGAGTACTAATATCATGACAACCCCCAGTTTCTTCACCTAAATGTATTAAATAAGCATCGGGGTCATACCAAATTTTGTATCCTGTCTGTCGCAAACGCAAACAAAAATCTGATTCTTCTCTAACTGCACTCCCGCGAAATCTTTCATCAAATTTCAGTCCATGTTTAGTAAAAATTTCCCGCCGAAAAGACATATTGCAACCCCTTGCTGTCAGGACTTCCTGGGGATTTATAGTATGGACTAAATCAATGTAATACCAGGCAATTCCTGGGTCCATAGCTTCCGGTGGTAAATATTCAATTGTCTTATAAGGAGCATCTCCTTGAGTTCTACCCTGAGCAGAATCTGCTAGTTTCATCCTGTCAAAAACTCGCCCTGCTACTGCTCCTATCTCTGGCTTTTCTAAATAATTTTTAGCATGGGCAGCTAAAAAATTAGCATGTAACTTGACATCATCATCAATAAATACAATTATCTCCCCCGATGAGCGGCGTACTGCATAATTTCGCGCTCCTGGTAAGCTAGCCCAATCCAAACAAAACCATTGAATTTTTCCGGTTTTTGCTAATTCTTCGAGATAATCTTTAATTTCCGGTTGATGTGTTTGAGTTTGGTCTACTACTAAAACTTCAAAATTGGGATAATCTTGTTGTAGGACATCAGCAATGCTATCCCTTAGTGGTTCTTCTCGACCATAGGTAGGAATAATAACAGAAATTAGTGGGGAATTCATATTATTAGTCATCAGTCATTAATTAGTAGTCATTAGTTATTAGTTATTAGTCATTAGTTTCTTTGTTCGCTGCTGTTTATGTTGTACTTCCTTTTTTTTAAATCTTTCTAGTTGGTCTATTTCTGGTAATTTCAAAGCAACTCCGGCAAAAAACCAATAATAAACAGCCACTGGGTCTACATCTAGAGGATAATAGTAAGTGTTATAGCTAATAAACAAGATAAATAGACATAAACAAGCGGCGTAAGTTCTTAAATTACGGTCTTTGATTGTAAGATAAGCCCGAAAACAGGTGATAGTCAAGGTAGTGACTAAAGCTAGAAATGCTAAAGTTCCAAACAGTCCTATTTCATGGAGAACTTTGGGATAATAGGTTTCAATTAGCCTTGTGTTTCCTAAAAAGCGCGCAGAGTTAGTAGCGCGACCTAATCCATTCCCCAAAAAACCATCCTGTTCGCGCCATGTTTCCCCAAATTGCTGCACAATAAATTGTTGAGGTGGTGAAGCATTCCAGCGAGCAATAAAACTGTCAACCCGTTCTTGGACAACGGTAGGATTATTAATAGCTGCAACTCCCAAAATAATTGCTAATAAAACCCCAATCGGAATAAATCTTTTAAAGTTAACAATTTGACCAGTAAATATCAGTAAAATTACGAGACAAACTGGCACGATACCCAAGGCAATTCTTTGTCCGGAGACTACAGCCATAACCACCACCGATGCCATAGAACCTAAACCTAGCATCCGCCAAAGTCTTGAGGGGTCGCTGAAGGTAGAGGCAAAGGTAAAAAAGCCACTGGCAATTAGAAACCAGCCCCACTGCCAAGGAGCAACAAATGTACCTGGGAGTCGAATTACACCTTCATCAGGATTATAAAGTAGACCGCCACCGACAAAACATCTATTATTTATGGAAGCTTTAAAAATAGCGGCACCTTCTTCAAATCTAGTACCTTCACAGATACCAGCACGGAGCATTAAATATTGAATAAATGCCAGTCCACAACAAATCAGAGTGACGATAATTTGCAGTCGGGTAAACTTCCAAAAATCTCGCTGGTTGCGAATTGTATAGTAACTACAAATAATTAGAGGTAGATAGCCTAAAAACACTTTTAGTCCTAAAATACCCATTAAAAAGGGTTGTTCGTTAGCTTGTGCTTGTCTGAGGGATGTAGGTTGCAAAGCATTGAGTTGTTGTCCGCCATTGACAAATAGCAGCGTCAGCAAACAAAATCCTAACAAAATGAATAGGGGGGTAGTTATAGATTTAGGAATAATTATCCGTAGACGCCGTTGGCGACAAGTTTGGACTATCCCAATCAGCACCGGAATGTAGAAAGCATCTTTTGCTAATTGTAGGACGGGGCTGCTACCTAGGTAGTATGTGATTGTACCTCCAAGAGGCACGTAAACCAAAAAAGCATACAGCCCTTGACGGGGGTATTTAAAGGAAAAAGATAGACAGAGAATCGCTGCTATACCCCCCACGGCTGTCTTTAGCCCACCGACTACACCCAGGATGATACCAACAAAAATAGCCCCAAGCACGGCAGTGGTCATAGTAGAAACCAGTTCTTTCCGTGCTTGGGTGGCTTTGCGTTTTTCGGCTAGTCTTTCTTTGAGGCTAAGGGTAGGTTTTTTACCTTTTGACTGCTTTTTTGACCGCTGTTTGCGCTGCAATCGAACCATAAACAATTTGAGATTTAAGATTTGGGATTTGAGATTTGTGATTTATCTCAAATCCCAAATCCACAATCTTTGATTACGCTAGGTGTTGTTGCACCAGAGAAACCAACTCACCAGCCCAGTGGTTAGCATCTTGGGCATTTATGGCTTCCACCATAACGCGAATAACTGGTTCTGTGCCAGAAGCGCGGACTAATATTCTACCAGCATCACCCATTGCTGCTTCCGCACTGGCGATCGCTTCCATTACTGGTTGACAATCTTTCCATCCCAAACGCCGTTCCCGGTCTTCGACGCGCACATTCCGTAACAATTGCGGGTAGGTTGTAAAGCTGCGGTCTACCATTTCTGAGAGGGAAACACCCGCTTGACGCACTAAAGCGGCGATGTGCATAGCGGTTAACAAGCCGTCCCCTGTGATGCCATAATGACGACAAAGGATATGACCAGATTGTTCACCACCCAACATTCCCCCAGTCCTTACCATTTCGGCTTGTACGTACTGGTCACCTACAGAGGTACGAATTAACTTACCACCTATTTGATTCCAAGCCCGTTCAAAGCCCAAGTTTGCCATGACTGTGGACACAATCAAGTTATCTGGCAGTTGTTGTCCTTGCTGCAAGGAATTTCCCCACAAATACAGGATATAGTCACCATTCACTGGACGACCAGTATTGTCTACAGCTAGAACCCGGTCAGCATCACCATCAAAAGCAAAACCCAAATCAGCATTGTGCTGACGGACTGCAGCTTGCAATAATTCCAGATGGGTAGAACCACAGTTGACGTTGATGCGATCGCCGTCAGCTTCGTCATGCAAACATATTACCTCGGCGCCCATCTGTCGGAACAGGGAGGGTGCTAAACCAACTGCTGCACCCCACGCTAGGTCTAAAACTATCTTCATACCCTGGAGATGGAAGCGATCGCCATGGGGGGTCAGGAGTGCGTCCCCATAGTCACCGACTAACTCTGGACGAGAGTGATGTCTTCCCCAACCGTCATTGCTGGGGGATGACATTCCTCGCAGTCCGGCTTCAATTTCTGCCTGCAAAGCCTGGGGTAACTTAGCTCCATTTTCCCCAAAAACTTTAATCCCATTATCCTCTGGTGGGTTGTGGCTAGCGGAAATCATCACCCCACCCACTGCATGAGTCATATTAGTTAGGTATGCCACACAAGGAGTGGGACACAAACCCAAATGCCATACTTCCAACCCGGCTGCTGTTAGCCCAGCACTTAATGCCATAGCTAGCATATCGCTAGAGTTGCGCGAATCTTGTCCCACAATTATCGGACCGAGGTTGCTAGCATGACGTTGCAAGACCTGACCAGTCCAAAACCCGATTTGCAATGCTAGGGGTGCAGTTAATAAATCTCCTACCCGTCCCCGAATCCCATCAGTGCCAAACAAGGGAGTGTTTGGTAGAGTTAAGCACGGTATTGCTGCTTGCATACCCCTATCTGCATTGGAAGTATTAGAAGAAAAAGCCGAAGCCTCTGAACCAGAGGCATTAGTCCGAGTAATTGATGAAACCATAATTTCAATACTCCACACACTCACAGTGGAGAATAACACTTTCTGCAATAACTCCGCGTCAATTTAGCTGTAAGTACTAATTGAGCGAATGTCGGGACAATTTATTGTCCCCAGATACTTTCTGTGTACTATAAACAACAAAAAAGCACTAAGTATAGTATATTTTATGTCGAAACCAAATTAAATTTATATGTCATATTATTTACATTGCTTATGTGACAGCATCACTGGATGATTTATAGATAACTCATGTCCAGTCAATATTTTTAAGCAACCCTGAAAAATAAGTGATAATAGATACATTAACTAATTTAATTAAATATGAGTTGCCAATTCGGCAGTTTTTTGAGTTTATTCTTGATTTTGTCCGATGGTCAGGGAGTCTAAGCTTAAATAAACACTAAGTAATAGCTAAGTACGCAGGCATAATAATTAAGACCCCACCCCTAAGAGTTGGGATTCATAAACATCACATCCGGAATTCCGACTTCTTAAAGAAGTCTGGACAATATGTACTTCGCATCACCTTAGCTAAAACAAATAGATAATATGAAACCGAGAGAAGAGGGACAATAAAAAGCAAAATTTAAAAGCATATTCTTTTGACTTTTAGCTCCCCAACTATCCTCTTTCCTACACCCCCACTTCTGATAGTAGGGGTTGAATGGTTTCCCAAGTCAGACCCTGTTGAATATAACAAGGTGTAGCAGGGTTATAGGGACTAGCTAAACGGTCAATGGTAATCAGTAAGGCCTCATCTGGTATTACAGGTACATCTGGATCGAAGGCTGTGGGTCGCATTAAAGAGCTAGAAAAGCCTTTAAAAATAGCTATTTGGTCTTGCTCACCACCAATCTCCACCGTGACTAGCAAGACTTCCTGGGGGCGTTTAGCGGTATATTTTTCCAGCCGCTTACCAATAGAACTGTTCATCTCAAACTCCCTGCGATACACACCAAGTACCCATGAATCTTCAAGAGTCTCTAGTCCCTAATGCTCAGTCACTTTTCTACAGTTGTGTAGCGGAGCGGCCTTGTTTACCGAGCCTGACCAGAACAAAGTAACTTAAGCACAACACGTAAAATATTAAACCAACGATGCCGAAAAATCCCAGAAACTGAGGAGTACTATTAGGATGGAAATACTCTTTGAACATTAAGGGTGGCTCTAACCAAACGCGGCAATAGGCAGTCTCGAAGGTAGCGCGGGAAAAGGCACAAGTTAAAAACGGCACAGAGGCAATCACACCTAAAAGACAATAAACACTAATTGCCCATCGCCAAGCTGTGAAAACCACCTTCAGGGGACTCATAGGTTGGTCTTCAATTTCATCATTTAAATCGATCCAAAACCAAAGAGAGATGGGAATCAGTATCCGAGCCATCAATCCAGAAATGAAACTGACCGGATTACTGCCAATCATCAAGTAAACTGTAACCGCCAGCAGGCTAGATACTCGCCAGTAAATGATTAATAAGCGCTGCATAGCATCCCCCTTTTGTACCACCGCCCACAGGAGGAGAATTAACGGTAGAATTACTGTAAAAATTAACGCTAGCCGGTAGTCCATCCAGACTAACGGGCGGAACCAAACTTCCTTTTCCATAGAGATTTTTGCAACAATCAGTAACTAAAATACCCTGTCCTTCAGGGCAGGCATTAACAAACAAGCAACCCTAACACCATTGATGGTATCAAGGTTGCTTCTTCACTTAGTATGTGACACAAAACTCACTTTGTTGAGTCTCTAGTCATCATAAATCCGACATTCATCGGCTTCAGGATTTGCATCACAATACTGCTCTAAGGAATTCTTGGGCTTGACTTGCCGTTGGTGGGAGGCTTCCGCTTGCAGTTCTTCTACGGCATCCCAAGCAGCAGCGCACTCAGGGGAGTTAACGCCAGAAACATCACAGACAGTACGAGCTTCTTCCAGTTCTTGTTCGATTTTTTCGTTGATATTGCTCATTTGGTTAGTGGTGTCAGTCATCTTAATACCAGTATAGAAAAGTTTTTCAATTGCTCTTTGGAGTAACAAACGCTCCAGTATACCCACCTAGCTAATACGCATCTGGTAGACAAGTCTTGCAACCTATCTAGTCCGCACCCTTGAGGGTGTGGTCTTATTCCAGTCATACAGCTAAGCGTGGTATTGATACTGTATTAACATTTATCTTTTAACATTTTGCGAGCAATTTATCGTCAACATGGGGGCTAGGGACAGGATAACCTAATCCCTCTATCTAAAAAAACAATTAGCTGAAGGAGTACAGAAGTTATGGTAGACCAAATGCAGTGGGTAAATGCCCTATCAACTCGTCCCTCCCTAGAGGCTGCGATTGGAGATGTGGTAGAACAGGCTACCTCGTTATTACAAGCATCTGTAGACTTGGGGCTGGTGTTCATTTCTTCAGCTTTTGCAAGTGAATATTCCAGACTGTTGCCTTTATTACAAGAGCGTCTGCCGGATATTAAAGTGCTTATCGGCTGTAGTGGTGGTGGTGTAATTGGGATGACTCCCACAGGCGCCGAAGAAATGGAAACACAACCTGCTTTGAGTCTGACTTTGGCACACTTACCGGGAGTGGAGGTACAGGCTTTTCACGTTATGGGGGATAATTTGCCTGATTTGGATGGTCCTCCCAATGCTTGGGTTGATTTTATCGGCGTTCCACCTTCACCCACACCCCAATTTATCCTGCTGTCTGACCCCTTTTCCTCTAGTATCACAGAATTCTTGCAGGGTCTAGATTTTGCTTACCCTGGCTCTAATAAGGTGGGAGGTTTGGTGAGTGGTGGTACCATCGGCAGTCAAATGGGTTTATTTCTCAATGACTGTCTGTACCGCCAGGGGACTGTGGGTGTGGCTTTGAGTGGCAATGTGATGTTGGAAACCATTGTTGCCCAAGGATGCCGACCTATTGGTAAACCCTACCAAGTCACCAACTGCGATCGCAATATTATCTTAGAACTTGACTCCCAACAGCCATTGGTAGTCTTGCGGGATTTAATTTCCCAGTTAACCGAAGCCGACCGAACTCTAGCACAACACTCTTTGTTTATCGGTCTAGCAATGGATGAATTTAAACAAGACTTACAACAGGGAGACTTTTTAATTCGCAACATTTTAGGGGTAGACCCCAGAGTAGGCGCCATAGCGATTGGCGATCGCGTCCGTCCCGGTCAGCGGCTACAATTTCACTTACGCGATGCAATGGCTTCAGCCCAAGACCTACAATGGCTTCTGGAGCGCTATCAACAACAAAACCAGTCCCCAGTAGCTCCATCTGGTGCCCTGATGTTCTCCTGTCTGGGACGCGGTGAAGGACTCTACGGCCAGCCCAATTTTGATTCGCAGCTATTTACACGCTACGTCAAAGATATTCCCCTCTGTGGCTTTTTCTGCAATGGCGAAATCGGACCCGTTGGGGGAAGTACCTTCCTCCACGGTTACACCTCTGTGTTTGGAATTTGTCGAGAAATGGGGACTGGGGAATAGGTCATGGGTCATGGGTATCCTCAAGCGTCCCCAGTTCCAGCGTCCCTACAGCAGCAGGGTAGCGTGGTTATCAATCAATGCGGGAGTACCACTGGGGCTGATGGCACCGTGAGTTTCAAAGTAGCGTTGTGTTGCTTTAGGAAACTCCGAGAAGTCAAATAAAGCGTCCCCATCGGCAATACTTGACCAGAAGTTCCGTAGCTGCGGGGCTAGCTCTTCTGCTTGGTCTAAGGGTAGAGACAGGGGAGGTAGGGTAAGAAACTTGATCAGGAATGAATGGGAGCGATCGCCCATCCACTTGCGTGAAAACTCCTGCAATCTAGGAAAATCCGCTACTGATTCCACCCGATGGGAAACAACCTGTAACCAGTCCCTACCGTGGTTGTCCCGGCGAAACTCGAAGACCCGATAAGGGTGGGGATAGCTGACTAAGGAACCCGTGGTAATATCATAAATGCCTTGTGAGTAAGCAATATCTTGGATATGCAAGTGTCCAGTAAATACTAATTTCACTCCGTATTGGCGCAAAATTTGCAATAGTTCCGGTGCATTTTCTAACATATACCGGCTTGCCATTGGATGACGGGATTGATTGGGTATATGCTCGACTACATTGTGGTGAATCATCACCAACACTAACTCATCTTCTGCTGCCGCTAGAACTTCTTCTAGCCACCGCAATTGTTTGTTATCGACACGCCCTATTTGCTTGCCTTCATGATTAAAATTGTTAGAATTCAACCCGATAACTCTCACACCAGGTAGCAATTCGCAAGTGTAGTAAATTTGCTCGGTATCTTCATAACCAAACTTGCGGTAGTAATAGGGGAAGTCCTCAAAAGCAATTGATTGCTCGTTAGCAAAAAGAGTTGGTACATCATGATTGCCAGGAACAACGTACACTGGAAAAGGTAGTTGAGCCAGACGCTTTTCTAACCATTGATGGTTGTCTGGTTCGCCGTGTTGTGTTAAATCCCCTGGGAGCAAAACAAAATCTAAATCGAGTTGTGTTAAATGTTCTAGTACGCTATTAAGCGCCGGAATGCTCACTTCTACTAGAGGAAATCGGCTGGGATGATGCCAAATTGTGTGGGGAAGTGCTATGTGCAAATCGCTAACGACCGCAAACCGAAAATTAAGATTCATAACAAAAATTTTATCAAGCTCTTGAATAATAAAACTATCAGTTATTTACTGACCTTGATAAAAAGTTCTTGATAAAAAGTTAAGGAGAATAAATCTTTGGCTGCAGTAAGAGTCCGTCAACATGTTAATCCCCTCGCGCAAAAGTACCAAACACCAGCCACACTACCAGACTGGGAAAAAGTTTATACCCAGCCCCAGGCACCCCTACATTTGGATATTGGCTGTGCTAGAGGAAGGTTTATATTGAACATGGCGAAGCTGGAACTCAACTGGAATTTTTTGGGTTTAGAAATTAGAGAACCTCTAGTAGAGGAAGCAAATCAAATCCGGGATGAATTGGAGTTAACAAACCTTCACTATTTGTTTTGTAATGTAAACAATTCCCTGCGATTTTTACTATCTTCCCTACCGTCTGCGGCTTTACAACGGGTAACAATTCAATTCCCCGATCCTTGGTTTAAAAAACGCCATGCAAAACGGCGCATGGTGCAGCCAGAATTAGTTGCAGAATTAGCAGATTACCTGATACCAGGGGGGATAGTATTTCTGCAATCAGATATTGAAGCACTAGCCACAGAAATGTGTGTACATTTTGCTGCTAACCCAGCATTTAAACGCCAAGGTGCGGGAGAATGGCTCACAGAAAATCCCCTTTCAGTGCCGACAGAAAGAGAAATAGCGACGCAAAACAAGGGAGAACCAGTTTATCGGGCAGTTTTTGAGAGAGTGATATAGCGTTTCCTAGTAAGCATGAGGTACAAATTTATCGGCTTAAGAAAGCGTTCATCCTTTTCTATCGGCGGTTAATTCTTTATTGCTGTACAGAAGCGAATGTGGGAATCGGTATATAAGTTTCTAAAGAGGCGAAAATCCTTAAACTACCTCAAAACTCATCGCCAAAGTAGCAATCTCCGCAGGCTTTACGAAATGCGATTTTGACGACGATTAAGCAATATCCTAATCCTAAACAATGGGCGGCTTTTACACTTATTGGTGAAGCGGAGTGAATTGTTATTTGTTTCGCGCAAAGACGCAAAGGCGCAAAGAAGAACGCAAAGAAAATTGTAGGTTGGGTTGAGAAAACCCAACATTTCCGTCGGCTTGTTGGGTTAAGCGAAGCGCAACCCAACCTACTTTTTTATATCCAAGAAGTGAACCACATTCGCAATTTATATTCTTCCGGAGATAGGGGTAAACCTAAATAAAGCGGTATCCAAAAAACGAAGGCAATTAAAACAATAAAAATCACCGTCACACCCAAACTGCGAAGGGGAATATAATAACTGCGAAGGCATTGATCTACAAGCCAAGCTAAAGCCATAAATCCAAATACTATCGCCGTCATGTAGTGATAAATAAACAGACAGCGAGTTACTCTCACCCACGGTAATAAGTTAATTGCATAATTCAACAACAAGTATAGAATAATCGAAATATTAGTTGAGAGGGGAAATAGAGCATTTAACCGCTTTTGCTGAACTAATTTATTAATAACTAGCCATCCCAACATCCCGAATAAAAATACAATTGCTGCCAAGGAAAACCACCATAAAAACGGATTCCCCATAGCATGGACATCATAAAATACTTTACCTGTACCTGAAGGTAAGGGTGGACCCATTACTGGTAGAGGTTCGTTCACACTTTGAGCCGTTTGATAATAGTATGCCATCGGTCGCAGCATCAAAATCCAACTGTACCAAGGCGAACAGTAAGGATGTATATGAGAATCGTTACCGCCCAGTTGTTGGTGAAACTGCCAAATTTTTTGGTGTACTTCTATAAATCCAAAATTGGGACTGAGCATCAGGTGAGGAATCCAAGCAATGCAATAGACAACAACGGGGATAATTCCCAAATAAAAAATGATGGAGAAAATATTGACATCAGTTAATTTTTGGAAAATATACTTTTGATTTTTCGCAGATGATGTAGCGGATAAAGGGGATAGGTTGTCTGTATTCCTCACAGATAACTTATCCGTTTCATCCGTTACCAAATCCGTTGCTAATTTTCCTATCCAAGCTATTAGCCAAATTCCATAAATACCAGCAAGGAAAAATAAGCCATTCCATTTCACGGCAATTGATAAACCAAAATTAATACCAGCTAAAAGTAACCATATTCTGCGTTTATTGATGGTTTTTTTGACTGCTATTAAAAAACATAATTGTCCCAGCAAGCCAAAGATAACTATATAAATATTAATCAGAGCATAGCGCGTTTCCACAAGAAATAAACCATCGACAGCGGTAAATAATGCTGCTAGGAAAGCAAAGCTACGTCGCTGGCTAATTTGATAGGCAATTCCGGCGATAATTAAGGGTAAAAAAGAGCCGAAAAGGGCAGTTACCCAACGATAGCTAATGGGAGAATACAATCCGCCGGTAAGTCCATTGACTTCATTCCCGCCAAAGGAAAAATAACGACCAATTAACATCCCAATGGCAACCATGTATTTACCAACAGGTGGATGACCATCAAAAAATGGGTTGTGGGTGAGATAGTCATGACCAAATTTGGCATAATAAACTTCATCAAATACTAGGGTGTTAAATCTCCCCAGTCCCCAAAAACGAAGGGCGAGTGATAGAAGAAATACACCCGCCATACTTAACCAAAACCATTTTTTAGTCATTAGTCATTAGTCATTAGTCATTGGTCATTGGTCATTGGTCATTAGACATCTTGCAGTCATTAAGTTTTTATCCGCTAGGAACGCAGGTTTTGCTACAAGCACTATCTTAGTTAAGAGTTATTAGTCAACAGTCTTTTGCTAATAACTAATGACTAATAACTAATGACCATTCTCCACTTTGGCAATTTCCAGCATTGTCTTGATGACTGAATCTGGGTTCAGACTAATCGAGTCAATCCCTTCTTGCACCAAAAATTGGGCAAATTCGGGGTAGTCGCTGGGTGCTTGTCCACAAATGCCTATTTTACGATGATGTTTCTTGGCTGCGTCAATCGCCATTTTCACTAAGCGTTTGACGCCGGGTATACGTTCGTCAAACAATCCTGCTACTAATGCCGAATCCCTATCTAATCCTAATGTTAGCTGGGTGAGGTCGTTGGAACCGATGGAGAAGCCATCAAATACTTCCGCAAACTCTTCTGCCATGATGACATTATTGGGCAATTCGCACATCACGTAGACTTGTAACCCCTCGTTCCCTGGCTCCGTCTGGGAACGTCCCTGCTTTAATCCATATTTTGCCATTTCTGCCAGCACTAAACGTCCCTCGTCGGGGGTACGACAGAAGGGAATCATTGGGATAACATTTACCAAACCCATCTCATCCCGGACGCGCTTAATAGCATGACATTCTAAGGCAAAACCTTCGCGATAACGCTCGTCGTAGTAACGTGCTGCACCCCGCCATCCTAGCATCGGGTTTTCTTCATGAGGTTCAAATTGTCTGCCACCTAATAAATTGGCGTATTCGTTACTCTTGAAATCCGACATCCTGACAACGACGGGTTTGGGATAAAAAGCCGCCGCAATTGTTGCCACTCCCCATGTAAGTTTATCAACGAAATATTGGGGCTTTTTGGCGTAACTTGCGGTTAATTCAGCGATTTTGGCTTTAGCAAATTCATCCTCTAGTTCGTCGTAATGAATTAACGCTAGGGGATGCACTTGGATGTGGTTGGCGATGATAAATTCTGTCCGCGCTAAACCGACGCCATCATTGGGAATTGCTGATAATCGAAAGGCTTCCTGGGGATTACCCACGTTCATTAAAATTTGCGTGCGGGTGCGGGGTAAGTTTTCTAGGGGAATTTCTTTGACTTGGAAGGGTAACAATCCTTGATAAACCCTTCCTTCTTCCCCTTCCGCACAGGAGATGGTGATTTCTTGCCCAGTTTTTAAGATTTGTGTGGCATTATTGCAACCGACAATCGCCGGTACACCCAACTCTCGCGCAATAATTGCCGCGTGACAAGTACGTCCCCCGGAGTTGGTAACTATAGCGCTAGCCTTTTTCATTATTGGTTCCCAATCCGGGTCAGTTCTATCTGTCACCAACACTTCCCCCGCTTGGAATTGCTCGATGTGGTGCGCGTCTAAAATTACCCGCGCTTTCCCTTGGCTGATGGCTTCCCCGACAGCGCGTCCCGTGACGAGGGGAATGGGGGATTGGGGAGATTCTTTTCCAGTCCCTAATCCCAAGTGATAGCTCCGCAGCACGGCTTGATTTTTCTGCGATTGTACGGTTTCTGGACGGGCTTGAACGACGAATAATTCCCCTGTGATGCCGTCTAGTGCCCATTCAATATCCATCGGGGTGAATTTACCGTGGACTTGGGAATAATGCTCTTCAATTAAACATGCCCAGTTGGCAAGTTGTAAGATTTGTTCATCGCTGATGGCAAATTTGGCGCGATCGCTCGCTGGAACTGAGATATTTTTCGTTAATTTTGAGCCGTCATCATACACCATTTTCAATTCTTTGCTGCCCAATCTTTTGTCTAGAATCGGGCGAAACCCGGCTTTTAACGTCGGTTTAAAAACATAATATTCATCAGGGTTGACGCTTCCCTGAACGACATTTTCCCCTAAACCGTAAGCTGCAGTAATTAACGCTGCATCTTTAAACCCGGTTTCCGTTTCAATGGAGAACATCACCCCAGAGGATGCTAAATCCGAACGCACCATTTTTTGCACACCCACAGAAAGAGCAACATCGAAATGGTCAAAGCCTTTAATTTGGCGGTAAGAAATGGCGCGGTCTGTAAATAGGGAAGCAAAGCATTTGTGAGTTGCTGCTAAAACTCCCTGGGTGGTAGTGACGTTGAGGAACGTTTCTTGCTGTCCAGCAAAACTAGCATCGGGTAAGTCTTCAGCTGTAGCGCTAGAGCGCACAGCAACGTCTGTATCGGGATTATATCGCTCGCATAGCTTGGCATAAGCTAGTGCGATCGCATCCCGTAGTTCCCCTGGAAATGGCGTATGCATCAACAAAGAACGGGCTTTTCTCCCCCGCTCTTTTAAATTAGCAACATCTTCCACATCCAAATCAGAAAATAATTCTCGCAGTTGCGTTTCTAACCCGGCAGATTGGATAAAATACCGATAAGCATCAGCAGTCGTAGCGAACCCAGTCGGGACATTGACGCCTTTGGGTGAAAGCTCTTGAATCATTTCCCCCAAGGAGGCGTTTTTACCACCTACTAAGGGGATATCAGCGATACCAACTTCATCAAACCACAGAATAAGCGTTCGCTCTTGGGAGGACTGGGGAAGAGTTTCTTTGTTCACTGTCACCATCAGTATTCCCTCCTAGGTTTATTTCCTTAGTGTAGCCATCCTAGCCGTTTTATTTAGTAGCGATAGAAACTTGTAATCTTGTTTATCATTTGCTAGCGATCGCATTTCCATTGCTATGGCTGGAATTATTTTCGTAGTAAGCACTCTTTGCGCTTACTACGAACATCAAAAATTACTGTCACACCTTTTCAAAGCTTAGCTAGGGCAAGCTTTAAAGCGCGAGAAACATACACCTCCCAAGGCTCAATCATGGGTGGAAAAACTAATGCATAAAGCATCACACTACTGATGATGTCGAACACTAGATTGGAATCAACCTCTGTCTGAACTTCCTGCCTGGCTTTTGCTCTTTCCAAGACAACCGCAAAAGCTTGTCGTCGAGGTTGTAAATATTTTGTCCAGTAAACCTGAGCAAACTGAGGGTTGGTAGTGGCGCTACTGATAATCATCGCTACTGTTTGTCGTCCCAAGGGAGTGAGTGTAATTTGGGCGGCACCTTGAATTAGTGCTTCAATATCTCCCCAAAAACTACCCGTATCCGGGATGATAACGTCTTCTCTAAGACTTTCAATTGCGTCTGCAACCAACTCTTCTTTAGATTTATAGCGACGATAAATTGTAGTTTTACCAACCCTAGCACGAGTCGCGATCGCCAGCATTTTGTACCATTTCTTAACTTTGAACCAATGCTAGAGCGATCGCTATTGGAAATTCGTCAATAATTTGACCTTTTACCTTTCATCAAATCAAATGAGTTGTCCTAGCTATTATTCTTCAACAATTGCACCTTGCTGCTGCAAACGCTGCTTTTGTTGGTCAGAAATTCCCAGATTATTTCCCAAGCGTGCATGGAGCAATTTTGCTTCACTAAAGTTGGTATTACTCAAGTCTGCACCGCTTAAGTTAGCGTGACCCAAATTTACACCAGTTAAGTTGCAATTACACAACTTAGCATCCATCAGACTGACATAACGGAGGTTAGCACCGCTCAAGTCTGCACCACTCAAGTCTGCACCACTCAAATTAACATTCCCCAATTCTGCATTGCTCAAATTGGCGTTGAGTAAGTCTGCATTAGTTAAATCTGCATGGTGTAATCTACTGCGGCGTAAGTCTGCATTCCTTAAGGAGGCACTATTTAAGTTTGCCCCTCCAAGATTGCTGCGTTGCAAGTCAGCATTACTTAAGTCAGCTAACCGTAGTTTAGCATTGGTCAAGTTAGCTTCCCTAAGATTAGCACCACTGAGGTTAGCACGGCGCAGATCAGCACCTTGCAGGTTAGCATTGCTGAGGTTGGCATTTTGCATATTAGCAGTAATTAATTCCGCTTTGTTCAAGTTAGCATTGTTCAAGTTTGCTTTGGATAAATTAACACCGCTCAAATCAGCACTACTGAGGTTAGCACTACTCAAATCAGCACCACCGAGGTTAACATTGCTCAAATCAACACCATACAAATCCCGATGACGCAAATCCGCACCTGCCAGGTTTAAATCATATTTAAGCTGGGAAAAAATTCTATAGGCATCCAGTTTAGGGATACCATTTTCTGCGGTATGAGGCTGGTTGACATGAACTAAATTATATTCTACATCTTCCGTATACATAGTAAATGCAATGTTAAAAACCTCCAGAAAATGAATCACACCACGACACTCTGTTTCTGGGTAAGTTTCGTAATACCTAATCAAATTACCAATCTGTGCCTCTAAATGGGCACGAGCATTCATACATATCAGCACAATCTTCAAGAGAATAATTACCAAAGATAATCTCTCTCCTTGAGCAAGAAATAACAAAAATAAAGGAGAAGGTTCTTGGCGATTTTCCGTAGTTAAATAATCAATAGTATGATTGCAAGTTCTGAGTGTTAGGTTATCGTTAATTATGTCCTCATCATAATTATCATAGAGGCAATTTAATTTGTTATCCAATTCCAACCATACTTTTCTAACTATGTTTTCTTCACCTAGAGACAGGGAAGCTATTAAATATTTATGCAGGTTATGTTTGAATTGGCTATAAGTTACCTGTTGATTTTGCTCGATAAAAATATGAGCTAAGTTAGTATAACTAAACAAACCCCGTTGCAGCAAAATTCTCTTGATCAGACCAAGTGCTTCATCACCTAACTGAGTAGGATTTTTATGTATACTATCTTTCCTAGCGGCTGCATGAGAATGAGCCGTGTACATAGCCAAGTCCAACTTGAATTTTTCTTTAATCTGCTTTGCTAATTCTTTAGCGGCTTCCCGCTGCTCTATGGGATTATTCGTATCCATATATTGCGGAGCCAATAAATAAGCAGCGTAGCGATTGCTCCAAGAGCTTTGTGTTTTAGATGCATCATTTATGTGTGCGGCAGCAAACAGTACAATGTCTTGGTAATCTTGACTCTTAATAAAATTATTCAGCCACTTTTGCAGGCGTGTTAATGCTAGCGATGATTTATAATTGTGAATTTTAACTTCACAAAATATCGTAACTAATTGCTGAACAAACTGTAGTTTTCTAGACACACACCAGTTGTTAATTAAAATATAACAACTGCGCTTTAATATAGTGATAAATTCTTGCTCATTGTTGTCAAAAGCCAGATTGTATATAACATTGACTAACGGAGAATTAACGCCATTATTTGGATAAATAAATAAATTTCTAAATTCTGCCAAAGTGGATTCAGGAGACCAGTCTTTAACAATCTTGATCAAGTGAGCATAGATAATTTCCGCCGCTTGTTGATTGTTGCAGACTGAGTTTTTGAAATGCATAAGCTGCTGGGGCAAAACTTTTAGTTGTTTATTGTTCATTATCACTGTCCCCTGATGTATTAAAAGATAAGCTACAACTCCTTTTAAAAGCAACGCTCGTAGCTGAATTTACGGATATTGTATAAAATCTTTACATTTACCGAAGTATTGAGGGTTAATAAGTCACATAAATAATGTATTAAAAAATACAAAAATAATTATTGTCGTCGCTGGGGAGAAACTTGATTTTATAAACACCCGCTAATAGCATTTTGCGAAAATCTTGATACATCTTATTTGCTCTCCGGGACGGGGTTTCTCCGCCCTTTGCAAACGGTATAAGAAATTAACAACAACGAGCCAGAAGCCCATCCCCGAATCAGGCTAGAATATCTTCTGCTATTATACTACTCTCTGACAGGAACTAAGTAATGGGTATATGTTAAGTAATAGTTGTTTCCCATTACCCATTACCCATTACCTATCGCTTTAGATATAAGCCGTCAAATCCACCAGCCGGTTAGTGTAACCCCACTCGTTGTCATAGTAAGCCAGAACTTTCACAAAGTTATCCGCCAGGACTTTAGTAGAATTGAGATTCACAATTGCTGAGTGTTTATCACCCACACAATCAGACGACACTAAAGGCACATCACTAACTTTGAGAATCTCGCCCATAGCATTGCTAGCATATTTGCGGAAGGCATCATTAATTTCTTCCGCTGTTGCAGGTTTTTGCAGAACCGCGTTCAAATCAGTGACGGAACCAGTGGGTGTGGGGACACGCAAAGCTATACCATCCAGCTTACCTTTGAGTTCTGGTAAGACTAAAGAAACAGCCGTTGCAGCACCTGTGGTGGTGGGAACGATATTCTGTGCTGCACCCCGTCCCCGTGTCCATTCCGAGGGGTGTCCAGTGTCTACCAACCGCTGGTCAGCAGTGTATGCGTGGACTGTGGTCATCCAACCCTTGTCAATCCCAAATTCATCATTGAGGATTTTGGCAATCGGTGCTAAGCAATTAGTGGTACAGGAAGCGGCGGAAATGACATGATCGCGCTCGGAGTCGTACTTAGTGTGATTGACACCATAGACAAACGTCGGCACATCAGAACCCTTAGCAGGAGCGCTGATGATGACTTTTTTGCATCCCGCTTGCAGGTGCATTCCGGCTTTTTCAGCGCTGCGGAATATCCCTGTAGACTCGATAACCACATCAACTTCCATATCTTTCCAAGGAAGGGCTGTCGGGTCTTTTTCCCCCAACAGTGCAATGTGCTGATCGCCGACAATTAGCCCTTTGTCGTCGTATTTTACCTCGTAGGGAAACTGCCGATACACCGAGTCGTATTGCAGCAGGTAGGCTGCTAAATCGGGCTTCATCACAATATCGTTGATCGCAACGACTTCGATGTCTGGCTTTGTATATGCAATGCGTAAAAATGCTCTGCCAATACGTCCAAATCCGTTAATAGCTACCTTTTTCATATCTGCCTCAATGTCAAAGTTAGTTAGGAGGTTTTGTTGCTTTTGCTGTTGTTAACTATGACTTAACTGCACTAAAGAGGTTAGCAGATTTAAGATGTACTTAAGCAATGGCTAAAAGACTCATAGCAAAACCGTCGTGAGTCTGGTGGATAGCGGTAATTTACTGATCATGGGCGGATTGGTATAGGGAATAGATAATGGGTAATGGAATGGGACTGTTCCCCATTCCTTATTTCCTATTCACTATCATTGCTCCGCCGTCTGTAAGACCTCCTGTAATTCCCTGAGCTATTGGAATAGTCATAGTTGTTGTAACTGCGTCTTCTGTAATATTGTCCCGAACCAGAGGAATCATAGTTGTTGTAACTGCGTCTTCTGTAATATTGTCCGGAACCAGAGGAATCATAGTTGTTGTAACGGCGTCTTCTGTAATATTGTCCGGAACCCGAAGAAGAACCAGAGGAGTCATAGTTGTTGTAACTGCGTCTTCTGTAAGATTGTCCGGAACCCGAAGAAGAACCCGAAGATTCATTGTTGTTGTAGCTGCGACGTCTTCTGTAAGATTGTCCCGAACCCGAAGAAGAACCCGAAGAGTCATCGTTGTTGTAGCTGCGTCTTCTGTAAGATTGTCCCGAACCCGAAGAAGAACCCGAAGAGTTAGAGTTGCGGTTAGAGGTTTGAGAATATTGTCGCCTTTGTCTTTCCCTAGCAGCTTGTGCCGCTTGTGCTTGTCTTTCCCTAGCAGCTTGTGCTGCTTGTGCTTGTCTAATCCGCTCAGCTTCCTGTTGTCGCGCTAGTTCTGCTTGTCGCTGTCTTTCTAGTTCTGCTTGTCGCTGCTTTTCTAGCTCTGCTTGTCGCTGTCTTTCTAGTTCTGCTAAGACGTTATCGATCCGCTGTTCTAGTTTACCAACTTGCTGTCGAGATTCATAGGACATCTGCTTGGCTGGGTCTGGAACCAACAAGTTTGGGGCAGCCTGATTCAGCATCTTTTGTCCCTCCATCCAGACAGCTTGCGCTTCTTCCATTTCCGGAATGGTTTTGGCAGCTTTAGTTTTTGCCCTAGCATTAGTAATAATGTTATTTGCCTTATTTAATTGCTGCTGAGCTTTGGTGTATTTCGCCAAACGCTTTTCCATCTGAGCTAGTTCATCCCAGTAACCTGGTAAGGTGTTTTGTAATTCACTATAAACTTTGGCGTCAGAGGGAATGGCGGTGAGTTTTTTAATAGCAGTGTTGAGGGTATTACGGGCTTTGTTTAACTCTGCTATGTTTTTCGGCATCGCTGCAAGGCTCCGAGCTTCGTGAATTAAGCGCATTCCCTCGTCGTAAGTATGCTGGTATTTATCATCTTCAACACAGTTACTTAGCACCTTACACACAGGCTCAAAATGGGGGATGACAAAGGGTATTATCCCCATACCCAGTAGTAGCGCGACTATGGAAGAAAGTTTAATTGCACGTTGTTTTAGGGACTGACGGCTACCATCTGCTTGATGTAAAGTCGCATCAGAAACATCCACGATGGAGTCCGTTTCTCTGTACTCGACTGAACTTTCTTCGGTAAATAACCCTTTCCCATTCCAGGATGAGAAATTGTCATTATCTGAGTAATCAATTTTATAGCGCAAATGCCCATTACTGCCGCTAATTGCTAAATTATTCAGCGTCTCAATCAACCCGTGACACATATCACGCATTTGCTGGAAGCGCTTTTCGGGATTAGGAGCAGTTGCTTTTTGATACCACTGGGTAGGTGCTAAATCTGGGTGAGCATCAATTACTGCTTGAGCAAAAGCATATATATCAGTGGCTGGTGTGAGGCTACCTTTTGCTTTCACTTCCGGACCGATGAATGGTAGACACTCTTTAAAGGCCGCTGAGTTACCTGATAGCAGTAGGGGAGCATATCCAAATCCTGTTAGATGAACAGCGTCATCTTCTACCACAAAGTTATCTAAGATAACTCTGCCATGTATTAGCTCTAGCTTATGGATAGCATGGAGTGTTTCACTGGCTTGGTGCCACCATTTGCTAACTTGACTGGGTTCTCGTTGCAGCACATTTGCGAGGGGATCGATTTTCCTAGGAGAATACACCAGAACTAGTGGATGACTGGCGTCAGATTCTACCAAAATTGGCAGCCTTAGTTGTTTCTTGTTTGTATCTATCAGTTTCTCGAAGTAGTCTTTCAGGGCTGTGACTTCCCCTGACGAAACCTTTGCCTGCAGGATTTGCAGGACTATTTTATGCTCTTTGTCCTTAGTGATATCTAGCGCTTCCACCCATTGATAAACTGAATCCTGCTCTAGGGTTTTAGTTACTTTGTACTTGTTGAGTATTGATGCCCCTATTTGAATTTGAGTTTGCATAAGTCACTAGCTAGTTGTAGATATTTTACTGGTATGCAAAGTCACGGTTTGATGACTACCGTATTTATTCGTAATCGGTGATTACAGATTAAATGTCTACTTTATTAGTATTGTGCAATTTGTCGCCCACTGGAACCCTATTTTTTTCAGATAAATTAATATATAGGCTAGCGTTATACTACGGAAATTACGATGTGTGGTTTAACCCCCTAATGTGGACTGTAAGTCTAAAATTATCCGTGGAATATAGCTAAAATTCACACTCACTGTATGCAAATGATGTTGTTAATGCCCAGCTATTAATTCTAAGATGTCAGATTGATGTGGCATTTGGCAACATAAAAGCCCCAGGAAAAACTATTGATATTACAAAAATTAATATAATTTAAGGATATTTTTAATAAACTTAAAAATTGAGCATTGTTTAAATACTTAAGCAACTAATAAATTTTCTGTGCTATCTATAACTAAAATGTTAAGCTTACCTGTCGATAAAATCAGGATTTTACTATGTTTGAACGCTTCACAGAACAAGCCATTAAGGTAATTATGCTGGCTCAAGAAGAAGCACGACGTTTGGGGCATAATTTTATCGGTACAGAGCAAATTCTCTTAGGGTTAATTGGTGAATCTAAAAGTATTGCTGCTACAGTCCTGAAATCTCAAGGGATAGGCCTTGCAGAAGCACGGGTAAAAGTGGAAAGAATTATTGGTCGTGGTTCTGGTTTGGTGCAGGTAGAAATACCCTTTACTGAAAGAGGAAAAAAAGTTTTAGAATATGCTCTCAAACAAGCTCGTCACTTAGGACACAAGCATATTAGTACAGAACATTTACTTTTGGGGTTAATTCAAGAACCTGAAACAGTTGCAATCAGGGTTTTGGAAGAATATGGTGTTGACATTACCCAGTTACGCACCTTGGTTTTGCAGGAAATGGGCGCAAAAACAATAATTAAACTCGATAACAACTTAGCTCAAATTTTATTGCTTAAATCGACACACATTGACCAGAAAATTGACCGGCTCAAAACTATTCTTACAGAAGCTAAAGAAATAATCTCTGAGGTGGAAAGTTGGTTGCAAAATACATCCTCTATCTCGGCTGGAGAACTTACTAGTTTAATTAATGCTCTTGAAGATTCACCACGGGAAAATCAACCGGGGATTAAAAAGTTATTAACTCAACTATTAGCAGCAATTAATGCAGATTCTGCATTAGAATCTGAAGATAAAAAAGATGTTTTTGAGCAAATTATGATGTTAGTAGCTATTTGGCAAAATCCGCCGGATAAAATCAGGCAAAAAACTGCTAAAACAGCACTGAAAATTTTGCGCGCTACAGTAGCAGAACTACCTGCAAACAGCAAGTTAGCGGCAGATTATCAGCAAATTTTACCTGCTATTGCTGATTTATTTGCACCAACCAGAAGTATCGCCGATGTTTCGCCCTTTGCTAAAATGCTGATTCAGTCGGGGTATGTTAACCCCCAGCAGATGGGTCAAGCGCTGATTGACAGCCGAAATTCACAAACACCGCTGATAGATGTTTTGCAATCTCTGACTGGAAAGCAGCTAAGTGCTGATTTACTCCGGGAGTATAAGAAAAACAAATTGTTTGAACTAAAGCTTCTCTACGGTGTGGAAGCTTTTGATCCAGAAGTTCTCCCAATTCCCCTAAACCAAATCAGAGCGCTAATTGAAACTATTATCCCTCTCGATATTTGTCAACGTTACAGTCTTTTACCCCTGTCCCAGCATGATTCCCAACCCCCTTCTATTCTCATAGCAATGGTCAATCCGCATGACTTAGAAGCTCACGATCAATTGACTGCTATTCTGCAACCCCACGGTGTCTGGTTACAGCGGATGGTAATTACACAGGAAGATTACCAAGAAATACTTAAAATTTTAGGTAATAATTATAATAATAATATATAGAAAATACGGAAAATACTGGTAAAAAGAGCGTTTATAACCTATGAGAATAGAAAAAATTTGTTACTCTTAATACGAAGAATAAATAAAGGCGATACTTATGGTTCAGTATGATAAGATATTTAGTTCCAAAGACATAACCGAAGAAATACTGAATGAAGACGAATCGGTAGCAGCGATCGCAATTATCGCCGCAATGATAGATACCGAGTCACCAAATGTGGATAGACAACTGTTAGCCAAGATGCTTTGGGAGTTTGAGGTTTTCGAGGACTACTCCCACCAGCAAATCCTAGCAATGGTCAATGAACTTATCAGTATCGCACAGCAACAGGGACTAGCGGCGTTGTTTAATGCTGCTGATGAAGCGCTTCCAGATTACCTCGTACCGGATGGATTTGCAGCGGGAGTCATCGCGTTAGTAGATCAAGAAAAATTGGCGGTTCCCCAGGAGAAAATTCCTTTCCTCCAGCAGCTACAGCAAGCTTTAGATATTAATGATCAAGAAGCGCAGGAAATTATCACTGATGTGATTGCGGCTGTTCAAGAGACAGCAAATACAGACTCCCAAGACTTAGACTCTGATCGAGAATTATATGAGTCTCCTTTGGGTAATTTTCAGGTGCCAATTCCAGTTAATTCCCAAGAAGGTGGTAGGGTAGATGCTGATGAAGGCTTTGTTACCTTTTCCGATGATTTTGGTACTTTGCTGCGAATTGATTATTATCCAGTTCCCCCAGAAGAAGCAGAAAAATTGCAGACTGTGGGAGAGGAAGAATATTGCAAATCAATATTATTAGATAGGTATGTACCAGGTGCTATTATCCCTAATTTACCAGCCTCTAAGGTTATTTATAGTGAATATTTACCTGATTATATGTCGGGGGCTTATTTTGTGGTAGTTGATATGCCCCAAGGCTCAAATATTTCTAAGCAAACAAATAATGAGCCTCCCATTAGGTTAGATGCTTACCGGGGAATTATAGCTTTTATTTACGATAATTTTTTATATTTGATTAGTAATCAACATAGTTTTTTTGTTGATGAAGTTCCAGAAGATACTACACAAGAAATAGAAGACTTGCAAACCTGGATTTTAGATTTTGTGGATACGATTGAATTTGAGTAATGGGTAATAGGTAATAGGTAATACCAATCTCTCGTTCCCAATCTCTGACTGGTACTCGCTGTTCGAGACGAGGAGCCTGCGGTGATTTCTTAACATTCAGAGAATGGTAAAAAGGTAAATAAGGTAACAAGCATAAGGGAGGGGAAACCCCACCCCTACAAGTTTTTAATTCACCTAGCGATTAGCACCTGATGGCAATTTTTTGAATATTCCGTAATTCGGACTAAATAACAAAGCCAAGACAAATAAACCAGACGCTACTAACACAATTGCTGGTCCAGATGGGAAATTCCAAAAGTAGCTCAAATACATACCGCTGATACTAGAAAATATCCCAATAATTGCCCCGAAAATCATTACTTGATGCAGACGTTTAACTAATAAATAAGCGGTGGCTCCTGGTGTGATTAATAAAGCTAGGACTAAGATGACCCCCACGGCTTTCATGCTGGCAACAATTGTTAAAGCAATTAACAGCATTAAGCCAAAATTAAGCCGGTTTACTGGTAATCCCGCTGCTGCTGCTCCTATGGGGTCAAAGGTGTAAAATAACAGTTCTTTGTAGATTAGGGCAATGACAACTAGGACGATGATAGCAATAATTGCCGTATCCCGGACTTCATCACCTGTTACCCCTAAAATATTGCCAAATAAAAAGTGATTCAAGTCGATTTTGTTGCTTTTTTGAATAACAGTAATTAACGTCACTCCCAGGGCAAAAAAAGCAGAGAAAACTATCCCCATTGCGGCATCTTCTTTAATAGGCGATCGCGTCCTAATCCAAGCGATCGCCATTGTGCTAAGAACGCCAGCAATAAAAGCCCCAATAAATATATTGGCTCCCAATAAAAAGGCAATTGCTAATCCCGGTAAAACTGAATGACTGATAGCATCACCCAGCAAAGCTAGCCGTTGTACCATCAAATAACTACCGACAACAGCACACAATAAACCAACTAAAATAGCCACTACCAACGAGCGTTGCATAAACCCATATTGTAATGGCTCAATTAAAGCTTCAAGCATAGGAATTGAGTTGGGGATTAGGAATTGGGGATAAGAGCAGGGGGAAGAAAGTAGAGGGTAGGGGGAAATGTTCTATTACCTATTACCCATTCCCCAAATTAAGCTGCATCGGAGAAGAATATTACTTTACCACCATAGGCTCGGCGGAGGTTTTCTTCTGTTAGTACGCTGGTACGGGAACCTGTGGCAATTAATTCCTGATTGAGCAAGATTAAATCATCAAAGTGAGTGATGGATGCTCCTAAATCGTGGTTGACAACCAAAATTATTTTCCCAGCAGCAGCGAGTTGCTCGAATACCTCAAAAATTACCGTTTGGGTTTTCTGGTCGATACCTACAAATGGCTCATCAAAGCAGAATATTTCGGCTTGTTGTGCTAAAGCACGAGCTAAAAATACCCGCTGTTGCTGTCCCCCAGAAAGTTGTCCGATGGGGCGATCGCGATATTCACCCATCCCAACTCTTTCTAGAGCATCGGTAGCGATGTGACGGCTGACTGTACTAAATTTACGCAACCAGCCGGTTTTCTTCACCCTTCCCATCATCACCACATCCCAGACGGTAGCGGGATAAGTCCAGTCTATCTGGGAACGCTGGGGTACATAGCCAATTTTTTCTAATTGTTGCGTCAGGGGTTTTCCCTGGTATAACACTGTACCGCTAGCGGGGACTAACCCCAGCATTGCTTTCATCATTGTACTTTTACCGGCACCATTGGGACCAAAAATCCCCGTAAGTCTCCCTGGTTGGACACTACAGGTAACATCCACTAGCGCCTCTACTGTGCGGTATTGTACCCCCAGATGAACAATGTTAATCGCTTCTGAGCTTTGAGTATCAATAGTAGCTGCAGCTTTTGGCTGAGATAGATTGAATTTTGGATATGAGGCGCTTTTCATAATCTATTGCTTATCTTCCCTTGGTTTAGCTTACTATAAAAATGAAAAGAAAATGAAAGCATCTATTAGGAGAAGTAATATTTGTGATTAACAAAGCTCATACCGTAGTCCTGTTGAGGGAATTGGTAATGAGTAATCAATCTCTCCTCCTGTGACCTTCATTTCTCAGAGTTGTCATTCAGGTTTTGCACTTGTTATCTTAATCATAGTCATAATGACTTTGACTTGCAACTTTCCTAAATTATTTTTTATACAGCTATGACACAGCTTCATGGACGGATACTTGCTTTATGTCTTTTACCCCTCACCCTATTAGGTTGCACCCAAGGGAGCAGCGATCGCACCAATCCAACGACAGATAGTAAACCGCGAGTGGTTGCAACTAGCACCATCATTGCTGACTTGACAGAGGAAGTTGGGGGAGGAGAAATTCAGCTAAATGAAATTCTCAAACCGGGGACAGATCCGCATGTTTACGAACCAGTACCCGCAGACAGTAGGGTTTTGGAAGAAGCAAACCTGATTTTGTATAACGGCTACAATCTGGAACCGGGACTGATTAAATTAATGAAAGCTAGTGGTGGAAAATCACGTCAAGTAGCGGTGGGGGAGGTCGTCACACCTTTGCAGTTGGATAAAGGTAAAGGAGAGGTGGTACCAGACCCCCATGTGTGGGGAAATGTTGACAATAGCATTGCAATGGTGAATGCAATTCGTGATGCTTTGATTGAACTTTCACCGGAAGATAAGCAGATATTTACCCAAAGGGCTGAGAAGCTGAATAATGAATTAAAGCAGTTAGATAGTTGGATAAAAGTGCAGATTCAGACTATCCCAGCGAATAACCGTAAACTAGTGACAACCCACGATGCATTTCAATACTATGGACGTGCTTATGGAGTTGCGATCGCTGGAACTTTGATTGGTATCAGTACCGAAGAACAACCAAGCGCCCAAACCGTACAAAGGTTGGTAGAGTCGATTAAAAAGACTGGGGTACCGGCGATTTTTGCCGAAACTACAATTAACCCAGCTTTGATTAAAACTGTTGCAGAAGAAGCCGGTATAAAATTAGCAGCAAGACAGCTATATTCTGATTCCATTGGTGCTAAAGGCAGTGATGGCGATTCTTATATCAAAATGATGGAAGCGAATACGAGAACCATTGTCGAATCTTTGGGGGGAAAATATACGCCATTTCGTTAATAGTTAGTGTCATTGGTTACTAGCTGCATTTAATATTGGCTTAAATTGGTTATTTCTCCGTTCCAGGGAGTTGTTTGGGTTGTATTAAATGTATTTAATCCAGCCAAATAGCATAAGGACTCAAAGAAAACATTACCTGTACTGATTAAGAGTCTAAGTTAAGATTTATTTCAAATTCTCATAATTTTGTATTCTTCTCTTAACTTCATGGCAGAATAAATTGTAACCAAATTGATAGTATTCTGTCTGCATTTTTTTGGCAAGCTTTTTAATAAAATTTGCATTTTTGGCGTCATTTTAAATTGACTTGCCAAGAATTTAGCCTTGTTCATCCAAGGCTGGAATATGCGTTTTTTGCCATTAAATCAGACAAAAAGAAGCTGCATAAAATTGGTAATTCAGGATTAGGGGTTGATAGGCGTTATTTATGGCGTCTGTTCATTAATTCCCGCAATTCAAAGTGGGAATTTCTCAATCAAAACAGGGTGATTAATAACGGTTTTGGTTGTAATCGGAGGGTAAAAAATGGCGGCTCGTAATGGTTTGTTTAACAATTTATGGTTGAAGGTAAAGCAAGACTCTGCTAGTTGGGGTTCATTGCTACTTTTGTTTTGCGGGATAGCAGCAGTCGTAACGATACTTTCCTGGTTTGCTTATAGTTAATCAGGGGTGTTATAAGGGTGAAAAGTTGAGTTTGCTAACTACAGGTGAAGGTCTTTCATCTGTAGTTTTTGTGTGTGTGATGGGGGTCGTTGACTAGTGTTTAGAATACGAGTTATTAAACTATACCTTTTCCTATAGGAATCCTAATTGATTTTTGAAAAAATTCCGTACATCTGAAGACTGGCGAAATCAAATGTACTGTGTCGAATAAACCACTCAAACATCCACTTTAGATGCCGGAATTTTGGAATTAATACACAAAAGCGTCGAACCCATGTTTTTGCTTGCAACCAAATATCTTAAATCTGATTTTGCGTAGGGTAATTGGGAGCAAAACGAACACAATGTATTTTCCGTTGCTCCGCTGGTAAATCAAGATTTACCTCGGATAAAAAATCTCGAATTTCTTTATCTACGTCGCTTTCGGCGGTTGAGCAAAGATTATGAAGTGTATTCAGAGGTCAGTGAAGCCATGATTTATGGTTCTTTGCTTTGTCTCATGATCAGGCGATTAGCTACTTAACATTTACTTTACGAATCAGCTCTTATGCTCGCACGACTTTAACAGAACGCCCCCCTTTAGTATTGGTAATACTAGTCTCTAACCTTTCTTCTAGGGGTAAAGCATTACTACGGCGATCGAAAATTATCAACCAGCCAAAATTTAATCCCAATTTTCCTAAGTAGGAATCTAACTGTGCTAAACCATCAGGTAAAGGATCGCCTTTTTTATCCCGCCAAACTTTTAACTCAATACCCAAAGTTGTCGCACCATATCTCAAGCATAAATCCATTCTGTCCCTGCCAATAGCATATTCCCTTTCCAGGGTGCCACCACCATTAACCACCCGATGTAAAAATGCCATTAATACTAGATGGGGGGCAATTTCATGATAAGCTGCACTACCGAGCAAGGCTTCCCCATGCTGTCGCCAAAATATTAAAAATGCTTGCAACAATGCATCCGTATCCAATTCTCCCGAACTTGTCAACCAACTGGGACTAATATGAGGCAAACTGTCTTGAGTACCCTGTGCTAAAACACGGGGAATCACCTCTCGATAAATCGGATTAGAAATTACCAATCCTCCAGCCGGATCGCGTTGCAATAACCCCAAATCGATTACATACTGGCGGTCGTCGTTGGGAGTATCTCCTAATGCCAACCCTGCTAATATTGGTTCGATAATTGCTTTTACCCTTGGTTCCCTGAGTCGTTCTGCTAGGGAATCGAGGTGGGTATCCTGCCTTTTGATTAATATTTCTTTTGCTTGGTGGATATGCTCCGCTGTAATAGCAACTGAAGTATCTGTCACCATCTCCTCGACAATTTCTTTTGCTAGAGCATTGATTAACCAGGGTTGTCCTTGGGTTAAATCAAATGCGGTTGCGATCGCTTCGGGGGTGAAAACTTGTCCTGTGTCTTCTGTATGCTGCCGGTAAAGTTGTCCGACTTCTGCAGCGTTAAAATTTCTCAGGGTCAGGGAGCGGACTTTGATATTAAAAGGACTGGCTGTATTTAAACGCTTACTTCCCCCGGCAGCAACTTTATAATCCCGGACATCTCGCAAACCTATCAATCCCACAGACTGGGGGAAATTTTCAGGACGAGTGCGATAGCCATCTCGCAACTGTCGCAAAATAGATATTAGGGCTTCATCCTGCAAAGAATCAATTTCATCGATAAATAATACCAACGGTCGCGGTGATGCTTTTGCCCAAGTCTGTAAAGCTGCTTGAATTCTTTGCCCTGGTTGGGCTGCATCCAATTTGGCAGGTGGATGTAAATCGGTTGGTAAATCTAACCGCGCGCTAGCCCACCAAGAACCGAGAATAGCCAGTTCTGCTGCCCCTGGGTCATTGCTAAAAGGTGCGCCGACTTCCGCAGATACCATCACTGCTGTATATAATCCACTTGCTGTTAGCTGTTTTGCCAAATCCAACATGGCGGTGGTTTTACCTGTTTGCCGGGGAGCGTGAATGACAAAATAGTTTTCTTGGGCTATTAGCCGTTCCAGGTTAGGCAACCGCAGGGTAGGCGGTAACATATAGTGGATATCAGCTTTACAAGGACCTGCGGTATTAAACCAGCGAGACATAGGGATTTCGGGCAGCAAGCAAAAGATGCATTTAGTTTAGCCAAAAATGTCAATGGGATTTTTGATTTGCTCCCAAAACGTTGGCTCTAAACTCATTAACTGGGTATTGGGCAGTTTGCCAAGATGCGATCGCGCTACGGTAGTCTCCTACTTGGTAGTGAGTCACACCTGATTGCTCTACTACAGTTACCTTGGAAAGCTACTTAATTTGATAAACCCAAACTTGAAGTTGAACACCAGTGTCTTTTTTTAAATGGCATAGAAATGGCTCTGTCACTTCCACTTTTGACCACTGACCAGAAGATTCTAATGAGGTAACAGGGATTTGAATGGATATAATTATTATATGGGGGTAGGAGCAAAACAACGAAGAATCCAGAACCTCAAATTTTCATTGAGCATCTGATTAAAATTTATGGAGATAAACTCCATGCTGCTCAAGAGTTGTTTCTCTCAGGTGGAACTAGGGATTCTATCAGGACTTACGGAACTGGCACATTTTTTCTTGTAGGGTGTGTGACGCTACGAAAAAAATTTGAACGTAAGAATAAGACTTTTGGCGTCACGCACCTATGACCAATTGTCACACTATCGTAAGTCCTGTCTATTTTAGAGGACACAGGTAATGTTTTGGGTATTGCCGATGTATCTTTTACCATTAATCAAGGGGAATTGTTTGTGGTGATGGCATTATCTTGTTCTGGTAAATTTACTTTGATGTCCTGTATAAATTACCTCATTAATCCTCATGGTGAGCATATTTATAATGTAGAGTATTCTATGCACCATATTCCCGACCATGAGGGCATTTTTTCCATAAATCTATGTCACAATTAGCAGCAGCACTAGAATTTATTCAACAAATAGAACGGGAAAACCCCCGGATGTCTGCTTACGAGATTGCCAATCATCTGCGGGGTTATACCAAACCAGACTATACAAGTCGGTTATGGACTTTAGCTACAGGATATAACCAAAAATATATTACCGGACAATTCCAGGGTAAACTTCATCTAGATGTATTTATGAGCGGTCAAATTACTGACTTTGCTCATTTTATTGCTTCCCTCTCTGACCAAATAAATCAGCCGAAATTTAATTGGTCTGATTTAACTAGTTGGACAGCCGACCATACATCTTGGGCTGGAGATATTGGTTCGGCAATTATTTTTTATTATTTGCAACCAGACACAACTCAAGCCATAAGTTTAAAAGAAACATTAAATAGATTAGCTAACAATGCTGACTATACTGCAGATATAGCAGCTTATTTAGTGGGCGCAATTATTAATTCTGGTGAAAAAACTACTATTTCAGCAGCCATTTCTCAGTATAATTCCCTTTCCTATGCAGATAATATCAAGTTATTTCTCAAAAAACGTTTTCGTGCCATGATTAGCGGTAATAAACTTAATAATCCGGCGGGAATTGAAGGGGAAATTCGCCGTTCTGTATCCACTTATATCAGGTTATATTCTTCCGGAACTGATTTGTTCAAATCCGTGGGAAATTTAGGGAAACTACAAGCAAAATTAGAGTGGGAAAATACTAAGCAGCCCAATGCTAGCGATTTACTCCAAGGTTCTGTACATTTTTTGACTCACATCGTCCAGGAGGGGGGTTTAGATAATCTGAATTTTAAACCCTACCAGAGACCCGCATTACCCTGGCTGGGAACTGTGGATTATTCAGTGGATGTACCTAATTGAGGAGTGCTTTTGGGAATGGGTATGAGTAAAGGGTCATGGGGACAATTAGCCATTAGCCATTAACCACTAACCAGGTGAAAATTTACAAGACTTAATAAAAAATCCCGCAAACCGTTAAACTTCGTTGCAAAGTTAGAAGCTAAGCTAAACAACATGATAAATTCTGATGAGGAAACTCGGCTGAAAGTGAACAAAGGAGAACACTGTGGCAATGGAATCAAATCGCGTATCGGGCGGCGCATTACGTGAAGACTTCAGTGAGTATGTCGCCCATCTTCAGCTTCATATGGCTTTACAAGCTCGCAATCTGGTTCCACCCCTCAAGCAGACACAAGAAAGTAGCCGAGAGCAGTTACTCCATCAAACCCAAGCAAATTTTGAAAAGTTAATTTCTAGACAAGCGCTCTAGCTACAACAAGTCTCACTGAATCTACAATCATCATCTGAGTAAACCTTGTAAGGTCAAGCTAATAGCAGCCTAGCAAGGTTTTTTGCGATCGCGAGGGCATATTCTTCCGCAGTCATGAAGTCAAATAAGTCAAAATATAACTATTGCCCTTGGATGTCCTCCAACTACCAAAGAAGGCTTCTGACTCAGGAGTCCTCTTAGCTGCTACCAAATATCACATCTGACTCCAGAAGAGAAATTGGTAACCAGCCACTCCTGAAACAGTCATAAGCTCTGATCAGGAAGAGAAATCCATCCAGGGGCACAATGGTAAATATCCAAAAGCCGTTAAGATCGTGGCAGCTACGATCCTTACAGCAAGACCCCTGATTCTGTTACTTAAGGCTGAAGGTGGCTTTAAATCGACATGACTTCACTGCTTCCCCAAAATCTCAGCATTTTCATCCGACCAGTACAATATCGCGACCTGGACGGAATTGAACGGCTATTGACAGAAGAGTCATTTGAAGCCGAAACTCCCCAAGGAGCGAATGTACTTCAAAGACAGCTGCAATGGCTGCGTCGCTGGTATGGGTTGATTAAATTTCTCAGTTGGTTTCCTAACCCCCTACAATACCGCTTTTGTGCCTATGTAGCAGAACAGGGGCGGACGCTTCTAGGCTCGATCCAAGTGTCCCCCTTTAACCGCACCCGCAGTACTTGGCGAGTTGAACGGGTATTAGTTGACAGCAGCAAGGGTAAACAAGGTATAGGTTCGCAACTGTTGCGCCATTGCTTTGAGTCGATTCTGGAAGCCCGCACATGGCTATTAGAAGTGAATATCCACAATACAGAAGCCCTCGCTCTCTATCGTCAGAATGGCTTTCAGCCCTTGGCGCAGATGACCTACTGGGAAATTTCCCCAGAACGGCTGCAAGAATTGGCACAAGCCGAACCAGATTTACCTAATCTGCTGCCAGTTAGTAATGCCGATGCTCAATTGCTATATCAACTAGATACAGCCGCCATGCCACCTTTGGTAAGGCAGGTGTTTGACCGCCATACCCACGACTTCAAAACCAGTCTGTTGGGAGGGTTAACGGAGGCTGTTACCCAGTGGCTGACCAAAACAGAAGTTGTGAGTGGTTATGTGTTTGAACCACAACGCAAAGCCGCCATTGGTTATTTTCAGGTGCGGCTAGACCGCAAAGGACAACAGCCTCACGTCGCTACCCTGACAGTTCACCCGGCTTACACTTGGCTGTATCCAGAACTACTGACTCAACTGGCTCGCATCGCCCAAGACTTTCCACCCCAAGCCTTACAATTGGCTTCAGCAGACTATCAACCAGAACGAGAAGAATATCTGGAGCGCATCGGCGCTCAACGGATAGAACATACCTTAATGATGTCTCGTTCAGTTTGGCACAAGCTACGGGAATCGAAATTTGTCTCCTTGGAAGGTATTCAGTGGTCAGATGTACTTCAAGGCTTGCAACCAGTTCGGAAACCCGTACCTGGTGGTATGTCATGGTTGCCACATGGTCAGCAGCACCTGAAAGAAGCTGTGAAAAACAACTCCTCTGGATATTCCCTTTGCGAACCAGTGGCTTATTCCCGCCACAACACTGAGGAAACCTCTGCCCCAAGTACACCAACAGATACACAGCCAGAAAAATAGAGTTATTAGTCATTAGTCCAGATTCATTAACCATGACCCATGACTAATGACTAATGACTAATGGCTACTGAGTAATGACTAATGACTAATGACTATATCAGTGCTTTGGGATTAGATGTCGGTCGCAAACGTGTTGGCGTAGCGGGATGCGATCGCACAGGTTTAATCGCAACAGGGATTACTACCATTGAACGCCAATCCTTTGAGGAGGATGTGTCAAAACTCAGGCAATTAGTCACAGAACGTCAGGTGCAAGTTTTGGTGGTTGGTTTACCATATTCGATGGATGGCTCCTTGGGCTTCCAAGCCCGTCAAGTGCAAAAATTTGCCACCAGAATCGCCAAAGCTTTAGACCTACCTGTGGAATATGTGGACGAACGCTTAACTTCTTTTGTTGCAGAACAAATGCTAATTGCGGAAAACCGTTCTCCCTCGCGGAATAAAGGATTGATTGACCGCAAGGCCGCATCTCTGATTTTGCAGCAATGGCTGGATGTCAGACGCGCTCAAAAATCAACACAGAACACACAAGAGTGAAAACAAAACAGGAATATCAAACTTGTTGTTGATTCTTTGCTGATACTAATGGGTGGCTTACCGTACACGATCGCTAGCTCGATAGCGTGATATTCTGAAAGCTATTACCCAGCCTTCACCATCAGGTGACTCGTGTGGTTTAGCAACACCCTCTAGGTGTGAAGTTTCAACCATTTACGCAGCAAGCTGGTAACTAGGCAGTTCCATAACTCGGCTATGCAATCATCCCCAAACCCCGAAGAAAATGAATACTCTCCATCTGGTTCTATTACATTAACTGATGAATCAGGGCGATCGCTTGACTGCTACATCGAAAATTCTCTAGAAGTAGACGACCAAGAATACTTGTTACTGATTCCGGTTGACTCACCTGTGGAAATCTTCGCTTGGCAAGGTGACGAAGAGGAAGAAGAAGCTATTTTGGTCGAAGATGACTCTACTATCGAGGAAATTTTTGCCACGGCACAAGCAGTTCTTGCAGAGCAAAACCTTATACTCAAGCACACAGCTTATGCTTTGACCGTGGCTGGGGAGTTACCTCCCGTGGAAGAGTCGGAAATCTTTACCCTAGAAATAGAAGACGACGGGGCTGATTTAGAACCTGAGCAATTACAACTCCTGGCGAGTTTCTACTATGAAGAACAGGAGTATGCAATTTATACTCCATTAGACCCGCTGCTGTTTTTTGCACGGATATCGGAAACAGGCACACCTGAGTTACTATCTCCAGAAGAGTTTCGCAAAGTGCAGCCGCTCTTAGAGGCCAAACTGTTTAGCGAAATGGAGTAAACCTCATATTGTTGCTGTCAACAGCAGCAAAACACGGCGAAGAGGATGACAGTGGTGCAAAAAGTTGTGAAGCGCGCTCTTCTGTTAGCTATTGTCCCCATTAGCTTATTGGGGATTGGTGCTTGGCAAAGTATGTCTTGGTGGAATTGGGCTACTGCTCCCTCCCAAGCCAACACTTCCACCACCGACTCCCCAGGGGAAGGTAAATCAGTAGAAATTCAAATTCCGCAGGGAACAGCAGCCCAACAAATTGGTCGTGATTTAGAAAAAGCTGGCTTAATTCGCTCTAGCTTTGCTTGGAATCTCTGGGCACGCTACTTGTCTTCTCAAGACCCCAAGGGCGGATTTAAATCCGGTACTTATGAATTGTCGCGATCGCAGTCCCTCAAGGAAATTGCCGACACTATTTGGGATGGTAAAGTTATCCAACGCAGCTTTACCATCCCGGAAGGCTGGAATATGCGGAAAATGGCGGCTCACTTTGAAAAAATAGGCTTTTTCTCCGCTGAAGATTTCATGGCAGCCGCAAATCAAGTTAACCGCCAAAAATTCCCCTGGTTACCGGCTGATTTACCTCACCTAGAAGGCTTTTTGTATCCGGATACCTACAAAGTTAACAGCGACAAAATCACAGCCAAAGCCATTGTCAACCAAATGGTGGAGCGCTTTGAGCAATTAGCGCTCCCAGAATATCAAAAAGCCAAAGGTCAAACTAATCTCACCCTCAAGCAGTGGGTGACACTCGCTAGCATTGTGGAAAAAGAATCCGTCGTCCCCACAGAACGGGGACGGATTGCTGGGGTGTTCACCGCTAGACTGCGGAAGGGGATGAAGTTAGAATCTGACCCGACAGTGGAATATGCTTTTAATATCAAGCAAACAGCCGATAAGCCTCTGACTTTTGCTCAGGTAAAACAAAAATCTCCCTACAACACCTACGTTACGCCTGGTCTACCTCCCACTCCTATTGCTAGTCCAGGTTTGCCCAGTTTAAAAGCCACTTTGAAGCCGGAAAGTACTGAGTATTTGTTTTTTGTCGCTCGTTACGACGGTACTCATGTCTTTAGCCGCACCCTTAAAGAACATGAAGCCGCTGTCGTCGCTATCCGCAAGCAACGTCAAGCGAAACAAAAGCAATCTGTTTAGAGTCAATAGTCAGTAGTCATTAGTCATTAGAGTTTCTAATTTATTTGACTATTGACAAAATAACCTATATGTAGTAACTAAATGCTCCAGATAATTCGTAATATAGGAATTATCTACTGATTTGTTGTACCCATAGCAGAAAATAGCAATGTGTGTGGGGAAAAACAGGGAGACGCTGATTGTGCTACTAATATTCACTGTTGACATTTGACTATTGACTATGCGCTGGAACGAACTATTACAGCCTGACTTAATTTTGGCAGGCCCGGTGTTAAAGCTGACACCAGATATCCTGCTACAATATGGACTCAAGGGACTGGTGTTGGATGTAGATGAAACCCTTGTACCAATGAAAGTAGCTCAGGCTTCCCCAACATTAAGGCAATGGGTGAAAGAAATTCGCCAAGTAGCATCCCTGTGGTTAGTGAGCAATAACCTCAGTGACAGCCGGATTGGCGGTATTGCTCAATCTCTGGATGTACCCTACATTCTAGGGGCGGTGAAACCCTCACGACGCAAGTTAAGACAAGCCGTCCACGCGATGAATTTTCCCGTGCAGCAAGTGGCTATGGTGGGCGATCGCTTGTTTACCGATGTCCTAGCAGGTAATCGCTTGGGAATGTTTACGATTTTGGTTGACCCTATTATCGAACCGGGAGAAACCTTCCGTTCCCATCCCATCCGCGACTTTGAAGTTTGGGCTTCTCAAGCCTTGGGAGCTAACATCATCCCCAAGCAACAAAAGTTAACAAAATAGGATAAAAATCTGTAAAACTAAATCTAAAGAAATGATTAAAAAAATGTGATTTTTCAGAAAAGTCTGACATTCTAGGTATCATAGAAACTTTAAAATTGGGTCAGCCAAATAAAGACCCTCGATTTAAACACTCACTCATACCTAGTAAAAGCGTCAGACCTCACCTTATAGAGGGACTGGCGCTTTACAATTTATGTTTGCACACTCATAAGTCACAATTAGGACTAATGACTAGAGACTAGGGACTAGTAGTTCGCCAAACTAAGTTGATGGGGTTCGTAGTGAGCGATTTATCGCTCTTTTCAGCGCAAAGAGCGCTTACTACAAACTAGAGAAAGTTGGAGTGGTGAAGCATTAGGAACTGGAAACTAATGACTAATGACCAATGACTAATGACCAATGACTAATGAAACAATTGTCGTCAAAATAGGCACTTCTAGCCTGACGCAGCCAGAAACAGGTCTACTAGCTTTATCTACCATTGCTACCTTGGCGGAAACCCTATCGGATTTAAAACGCCAAGGTTATAGAGTCATTTTAGTTTCCTCTGGGGCTGTGGGAGTAGGTTGTGCGCGGTTGGGTTTAATAGAACGTCCAAAAACCATTGCCCTAAAACAGGCAGTAGCAGCCGTGGGACAAGGTAGATTGATGCGGGTCTATGATGATTTATTTACCAGCTTGCAACAACCCATAGCCCAAGTCCTGCTGACTCGTAGCGATTTGGTACAGAGGAACAGATATCTCAATGTTTACAACACTTTTCGGGAATTACTGACATTAGGAGTAATTCCGGTGGTGAATGAAAATGACACCGTAGCGGTGGAAGAGTTGAAGTTTGGCGACAATGACACCCTTTCGGCTTTAGTTGCTAGTTTGGTAGAAGCAGACTGGCTGTTTTTACTCACCGATGTCGATAGATTATATTCCGCTGACCCCCGTTCTGTACCCGACGCTCAGCCGATTAGCTTAGTCAGTAATATCAAGGAATTAACAGAATTAAACGTACAAACCGGCACTCAGGGTTCCCAATGGGGCACAGGGGGAATGGTAACAAAAATTGCCGCTGCTCGGATTGCTACTGCCGCTGGTGTACGAATGGCGATTACAGAAGGGCGATATCCCCAGAATATAGCCAAAATCCTCAAAGGAGAACCCCTAGGAACGCAATTTGAACCCCAACCCCAGCCGAGTTCAGCACGGAAACGCTGGATAGCCTACGGTTTAGTTCCTGCTGGTAAATTGTATCTTGATGCGGGTGCCGTGACAGCAATTTCCCATGCTGGTAAGTCTTTATTAGCCGCTGGTATTACTTCAGTACAAGGCGAATTTGACCCGGAAGATGCGGTACAATTGTGCGAGAAAAATGGGAATGAAATTGCGAGAGGATTGGTGAATTATAGTAGTGGAGAATTAGAGAAAATTTGCGGACGTCATTCGCGAGAAATTCCTCAGATTTTGGGTTATGAAGGAGCGGAGACGGTGGTACATAGGGATAATTTGGTGTTGATTTGAGATAGAGAAGAGGTGGGCAAAAATATCAGATTAATTCATGTGGATCTCATTGAAGGTAAAATCTGGATTCAGAGGGATGGTACAGTAAAAGGCATTGCTAACCCGCTTGTAGACGCAGGGGTTCCTAAAAAACACATTGTGCTGGGGTTTCGCTCACCGGAATTGAGAAAATACAACGAGTTTTCTATTATGTGAAACCTAATTAATAACCATGTTTGGAGGCTGCGTCTTTCGATTACTGCAACAGGTGCAAGATGTTAGTTAAGCAACCCCGTATCCTGTATACGGACGCTTGTATAGTGGATGCAGTCCTAAAACAATGTTTTCTTTAGGTACTCCCATCTCGACTAATTCCTGTGCCAAATCAGCCTCCGTCATATTGCGTTGAATCCAAATCTTGCCATCTTTAATATCTAAGTGGATGAAGCAGTTGTAAATCCGCTTTAATCCTTCCCAACCAACATCCAAAAGTTGGTAGTGGTCATTTTCTGTATCAAACACAAGCTGACACTCAATTTCTGAATTTCCATCTCCACAAGATGCATGAGAGGTTAACAGTTGGCGGATAAATTGTCGATACTGTTCTATTCTTTCCATTCGATAATTACCTCCCTAAGTGGATTGTAGATTATCAATTTAACTTGATATAGTTTGACCGCTTCTTTAGTAAATCTTTCTTGAAAGAAAGATTCAAATGTATCGGTAGGAACTGCTAGATACAAAGTTCTATTGGGTTCATTCATCTGTAATGCTAAGCGATAGTTCAAAAACTGTCCTAACGCAGAATGAAAGTCTGTAATCGCCGAGGGATTAAGAAAGCTTTTGATTTCAACAGCGATTTTGCGTCCTGCTTTTTCAGCCGCAAAGACCTTTTCTGCTGCTAGATCAATTTCAAACTTCACGCGCTCAATTTTTATTATCAGCGGATCTGCTGTAATTTGCCAGTGTTCTTTCAGAAGTGCATGTTTTACAGCGTCATGGAATAGGTCTTTAGCAGCCATTGGTCTGATTACTGCATCTAATTTTTAGGCTGGAAGCGATAAAAATGAACCACCTTCCACAAGGGTAAGGTTAAAATCTTGGATGACTTTGGGTAAAGAAAATTGACTGTAAGGCATAGTAAATAATAGAGGATTTATTTAGATTTTAGGTGTTGCAGATTAGTGCGATCAACTAGGACGGTTAAAAGGAATCTAACTCAAAGCTACAATAATTTAGTCGCATTGCTGGGGATACTCTTCCGTCCATGAACTGGCTAGCCCACTTGTTACTATCGGAATATAATGTTGAGCATCGCTTGGGTAATCTTCTGGCTGATTTGGTTAAAGGTTCGGCTCGTCAGGAATTAAACCCACGTATCCAGCAAGGTATTGCATGTCACCAAGCAATTGATACTTTTACTGACCAGCACTCCGTCGTTCACCGTAGCAAACAGCGCATCAGCGACCATTACCGAAGATTTTCTAGCATCCTGGTAGA